>NZ_JBHYJX010000049.1:0-61074 GCF_042740985.1 Streptomyces sp. NPDC058985
CGAACCCGGCGCCATCCGCAAAATGACCGGCCTCGGCGTCGACGGCATCATCACCGACTACCCCCAGACCCTCACCCAGCGCTGAGTCAGGGCCGCACGGCGCAGAGCCATGCCGCTCCGGGGATCCGGTGAACCGAGCAACCCAGGAAAGCGGCACATGATGATGTACGACCAGACACGCGCACAGCAGCCGTCGGACCAGCCCCCGCGCCGCCCCGAACACCACTCCACGGCACCGGACGCGCTGGTGCCCTCGGCCGAGCGGGACGCGGTCCTGGCCCGCCTCCGCATGGCGATCAACAGCTTCGCCGACGCTCCGCGCGAAGCGCTGGAGGAGGCGGAGGGTGCCTACGACGAGGCCGTCGCCCACCTCGTGGAGGCGCTGACGGAGCGACGCCGGGTCCTGCACGAGGGCTGGCAGGACCGGGATCCCGGGACGGGGCCCGAAGAACTCCGGGTCGCGCTGAGGCAGTACAGGGAGATCACCCAGCGACTGCTCCGCACGTAGCGCAACGGCCCGACGGTCAGACGAACTGCTGGAGGACGAGGACCACGGCACCCGCGACCGCGAGTGCCGTGGGTGACGCCGGCCGGGCTCAAGGCCGGTCCGGTCCGTCCGCCGCTGCCCCCGCTCACCCCCGAGCAGAGCGAGGAGCCGGCGGCTCTCCCCGCCGGGGCACGGGCCGCCGTCGCCTAGGGCCTGTCTGAGATGTGTTCGGTCGGCTCACAGGTACTGGCATATCAAGGTGATCTGGATGGTGGCCTCGTATCGGCAGGCGAGCTTGTCGTAGCGTGCGCGCTACGCCTCGGGCCTGCTTCAGCAGCCCAATCCGGCACTCGACCGTGTGTCGGGCTTGGTATCGCTCCGCGTCGAAGCTGGGAGGTCGCCCGCCGGCCGAACCGCGTCGGAGGCAGTGTCCGGCCTGGTCCTGCTTCTCCGGGATCGTGTGCGCGATGCCGCGGCGGCGCAGGTCAGAGCGGATCGCGCGTGAGGAATACGCCCGGTCGGCCAATACGTGGTCAGGTCGGGTGCGTGGGCGTCCACCGGCCGGGCGGCCCACACGAATGCGTTGCATTAGAGGTAGGAACTGTGGGGCGTCTCCGCGCTGTCCGGCGGTGACGATAACGGCCAGTACATGCATCGAGGCGGTGACCGCCAGGTGGACCTTGCTGGTCAGGCCGCCGCGGGAGCGGCCGAGACCGTGGTCGTCGGGCTCGACGCTCACCAGCGATTCCGGTACTGCGGGCGCGCTGGCTGCCCCCTTTTGCGGGCTCCGGCAGCGTGCTGGTGCGCCCGGCAGACGGTGGAGTCGATCGACACTTCCCAGTCCAGGATCCCATCGGCATCCGCAGTAGCGTTCAACGCTGCCAGGATCCTGGCCCAGGCGCCATCTCGCTGCCAGCGGCGAAAGACTGCGTACGCCGTCGCCCACGGTCCGTACCGCTCGGGGATGTCCCGCCACGGCGAGCCGGTCCTGGACCGCCACCAGATCGCGTTGAACACCTGGCGGCGGTCCCTGGGCGGGCGTCCCATCGACGGTATCGGCGGCAGCAGCGGCTTCAGTCGCCCCCACTGCTGGTCTGTCAGGTCTCCACGTCTCACCGGGAGATGATGCACCAGAGGCGATCAACGCTCCGAACTGTCCCACGCATTTCCCGCTGCCGTCAGGCGGGTTGCGCGGGTGCGGCCCCCAGGGCTCGGATCGCGAGTTCAATCGCGGTGGTCAGGCGCTCCAGGTCGTGGCCGGCGCGCTCCCGCACCCGCAGGCCGAGCACTGTGGTGAACAGCAATTCCACGGCTCCGTCGATGTCGAGATCGGTGGACAGCTCGCCTCGCTCCCGCCCCTCGGCCAGCACCGCATGCAGGGCCTGCCGAGTGACCGAGAACGCAGCCTCGGTCCGCTCATGGACCTGGTCATCAGTGGTGCCGAGTTCGGTGGCGGTGTTGACCACGAAGCAGCCGCGACCAGACTCGCCGTCGGCCGGGCAGGCCACCAGCCACAGCATCCATTCCCGCAACACCTCACGAACCGGGCGGTCACTCGCATCCAGGCGCCGGCGGGCCTGCGTCGATTCGGTGGCTCGGTAGTGGTCGAGCGCGCGCAGAAAGAGCGTGTGCTTGTCCGTGAACGTCCGATACAGGCTGCTGGGCGTGAGCTTCAGCTCGTCACCCAGGTCGCGGACCGAAGTGGCGTGGTAACCGCGCCGCCAGAACAGCTCGGTCGCCGCAGTGACCGCGTTCTGCTCGTCGAACTGTCGAGGGCGTGCCATGAGTTCACCTTACCCGACTTGTGGAGCGTTCGCTCCCATACTAGGGTCCCAGTTCGGGAGCGATCGCTCCCGAACTGCTGGAGGAGGATCCGTTGACGACCGCAGAACAGACCCCCACCCGGACACAGGAACCAGGGACGCCGGATCAGAGCCGCTGGATGGCGGTGGCCGTGGTGACGCTGGGCACCTTCCTGCTGGTGACCGCCGAGCAACTGCCGATCGGTCTGCTGACCTCGGTGGGGTCCGCGCTGTCGGTCTCCGAGGGGACGGCAGGACTGATGGTGACGGTGCCCAGCATCGTCGCCGGGTTCGCGGCACCGCTGGTCCCGATGCTCGTCGGGTCACTGGACCGTCGCGTCCTGCTGCTCGGGCTGATGGCCCTGATGACCGTCGCGAACCTGGGCTCCGCCCTGACGCCGAACTTCACGGCGCTGGTGGGCTCCCGAGTGCTGGTCGGCATCGCGGTGGGCGGCTTCTGGGCGGTCGCCGCCGGCCTGGCGGTCCGGCTCGTTGCGCCTGCGGACGTGCCTCGCGCCACCGCGGTCATTTTCGGCGGCGTCGGAGCCGCGAACGTGTTCGGTGTCCCGCTCGGCACCCTGGTCGGTGACCTGACCGGCTGGCGCATCGCCTTCTGCGCGCTCAGCGCCTTGGCGCTCGCGACCCTGATCGCCCTGCTGGCGGTACTGCCGGGGCTGGTCGCCTCCCAGACCATCCGGCCCAAGCTGCTGATGGAGCAGTTCCAGAACCCGGGTGTGCGCGTCGGCATCATCGCGACGGTGCTCCTCGTGTTCGGACACTTCGCCGCTTACACGTTCGTGAGCCCGGCGCTGCAGAAACTG
Source organism: Streptomyces sp. NPDC058985 (assembly GCF_042740985.1). NCBI lineage: Bacteria > Bacillati > Actinomycetota > Actinomycetes > Kitasatosporales > Streptomycetaceae > Streptomyces > Streptomyces sp. NPDC058985. Next base: position 3,111 of record NZ_JBHYJX010000049.1, read on the forward strand.
TCGGGGATCGACGAGCGCTATGTCGGTCCGCTGCTGTTCGGGTTCGGTGCGGCCGGCATGATCGGCAACTTCGTCGCCGGTGCGGCGCTCTCCCGCCGCGTGCACCGCAGCGTGCTGACCATCGCCATAGCCATGACGGCCGCGATGCCACTCTTCCTGCTACTGGGCCAGACCGCGATCAGCGGCGCCATCCTGCTGATCGTCTGGGGTCTGACCTTTGGCGGTGTGTCCGTGGGCCTCCAGACCTGGATGATCAAGGCCGCTCCACAGGCCGTGGAAGCCGCCTCCTCGCTATGGGTGGCGGTGTTCAACCTGTCCATCGGTTTCGGCGCGCTGGCCGGCGGCGTCATCGTTGACACGCTCGCGCTCCAAAGCGTGCTCTGGCTCGGTGGCGCCTGCGCTCTGCTCGCAGCCCTGGTGATCTGGACCGCCCGCAACAATGACGCCGTGCGCTGACCGAGAGCCACTCAGGCCGCCCGGGCACCGGGGAAGGACTTCCGGTGCCCGGGCGGCCCGCACTTCCAAAATCAACATTCCAAACAGGCCCTAGGAGGGTGGCGGGGCGCCGTCGTTGGCGCAGCGGAAGCCGAGGTTGCCGGACGAGGACTCCGGGGTGTTGGAGGACCGTGCGGCGACCCGGTAGCGGTTGCAGTAGGAGTCGTGGCACAGGTAGGAGCCGCCGCGCAGAACCCGTGCGGTCCCGGTCTCCGGGCCGTGCGGGTCCGACTCGGGTGAGCGGGCGTAGTAGGTCGGCGAGAACCAGTCGGCGCACCACTCCCAGACGTTGCCCACGGTGTTCCACAGCCAGAAGGCGTTGGCCGGTACGACCTGACCGGGGCCGTGGTGAACCGCTTCGAGGGGCCGTACTCCGAGCGGTGGACCGCGGGGGTGGGCGCGGGGCACAACAACTTCTTCACCGACCGCCGCGGAGACCTGTGGGCGACGTTCTTCCGCAATCCCAACTTCGGGTACTGGGCTGACCCGGCGCGCGTCGACGAGGCCGCCGTGCCCGGGGTGGTGCGCCTGGAGTGGACCGGCCCGAGGGACGGCCGCCTGTACGTGAAGCGCCGGTCCCAGGAGCACGGGGACGGGCACGGGCACTGACCCTCTCGCATGCCGTCACGGCGGTACGGGCGTAGTGTCCTCGTATGCGTGATGTGCGGTCCGGTCGGCGTCGGACGGTCCCGCGGTGGTGGGTCCGGGCGGACGGCTGATGGATTCCGCGATGGCCGCCGTGGTGCGGGACAGCGGCGCCTACGGGGGACTGCTGTACGTACTGCTCCCGGGTGACGACGCCTTGTGGCAGGTCCTGGTGGCGGGGGTGCCCCGGGAGATGGCCGCTCCGTGGCGGCGGGTGGGACTGGCCGACCCGACGCCCGTGGCGGACGCCGTCCGCGAGCGCCGTCTGGTGTGGGGCAGCGGGCGGGAGGACATGGCCCGCCAGTACCCGCGGGTCGCCCTCGTCCTGCCGTACGACTTCGCGCTGGCGGCCGCCCCGCTCGTCTCGGAGACCGCCGTCCGGGGCGGGCTGGTGCTGCTGTGGCCCGGGGACCACGGGGCGCGGCTGACCGCGGGCGAACGCGAGGTCGTCGAGAAGGGCTGCCGCCGTCTGGGCGGCATCGTCCAGGAGGTGGTGGACCGGGACGGGCCGCTGGTGACCGCGGACCGGCCCCGGGTGCTCCGGCCGCCCACCCTCCGCACCCCGGCCCCGTTCGAGGCGGCGGCACGGTCCGCGTTCGTGGACCGCCTGCCGGGCGGGTCCTGCGCGCTGGACCTGGAGGGGCGCGTCACCTTCGTCACCGCGGGCGCGGCCGCGCTGCTCGGCACCGACCGGGCCGGCCTGGTGGGCGCCCTGCCATGGGAGGCGCTGCCCTGGATGGACGTCCCCCACGTCGAGGACCGCTACCGGGCCGCGCTGGTCAGCCGCCTTCCGCAGGCCTTCACCGTGCTGCGGCCGCCGGACACCTGGCTGGCCTTCGAGCTGTACCCGGACGCCGGCGGGCTCAGTGTCCGCGTCGGCCGCGGCGCCCCGGGCGGCCCGGGCACGGAGGGCTTCACGGCCCGGTCGGTGCCCAGCGCCGGGCCCAGCCGCTCCTCCGTGCTCTACCACCTGATGCACCTGGCCTCCACGCTGACCGAGGCCGTGGCCGTGCAGGACGTGGTCGAGCAGACCGCGGACCAGTTGCTGCCGGCGCTCGGCGCCCAGGCCATGGTGGTGATGGCTCCGGAGGACGGCCGCCTGAGGATCGTCGGCCAGCGCGGCTATGGCGCCGACCTGCTGGAGCAGTACGACACGGCCCCCCTCGACCCGGCCATTCCCGGCGTCGACGTCATGTCGACCGGTGTCCCGGGATTCTGGACCACCTTCGACGAACTGCGCGAGGCCTACCCGGCCACCCTGCACGAGGACGGCATGGCCGCGTGGGCGGTACTGCCGCTGATCGCGTCCGGCCGCCCCATCGGGTCCCTGCTCCTCGCCTACGCGCGGCCGCACGTCTTCCCGCCCGGTGAGCGGGCCGCGCTCACCTCGCTGGCGGGACTGGTCGGCCAGGCCCTGGAGCGCGCCCGTCTCTACGACGCCAAGCACCACCTCGCCCACCGCCTCCAGTCCGCCCTGCTGCCGCACACCCTGCCCCGCGTGCCCCGGCTGAACATCGCCGCCCGCTACCTTCCGGCCGCCAGTGGCCTGGGCGTCGGCGGCGACTTCTACGACCTGATCCGCCTCGACGAGCACACGGCGGCCGCCACCATCGGCGACGTGCAAGGGCACAACGTGGACGCCGCCGCGCTCATGGGACAGGTCCGCACGGCCGTGCACGCCCACGCCACCGCCGGGGTCCCCCCCGACGACGTACTGGCCCGCACCAACCGGCTCCTCACCGACCTGGACCCCGACCTGTTCACCAGCTGCGCCTACGTCCACCTCGACCTCGCCACGCACCGCGCCTGCGTGGCCCTGGCCGGTCATCCGCCGCCCCTGATACGCCACGCCGACGGGCGCATGGAACCCCTGCGGGCGCCTCCCGGTCTGCTGCTCGGCATCGAGCCGGACACCCGCTACTCGTCGCTGGAGTTCCCGCTCCCGCCGGGAAGCGTGCTCGCGCTCTACACGGACGGGCTCGTCGAGGCTCCCGGGGTCGACCTCGACGACGCGATAGCCGCCCTCGCCGGGCTCCTCGAGGCCGGCGACCCGGCCGACCTCGACGAGATGGCCGACACCCTCATACGGCACGCGCCGGCCCCCGAGGACGACATCGCGCTGCTCCTGATCAGTCCCCGTGTCTGAGAGGAGGGCACTCCGGGGGCGGGCGGCACGTTCGCACAGGTAAGAAGGACGGACGCCGGTCGACTCGGGCCGGCAGCGGAGGAGAAGACCTTCATGAGACACCAGAAGGTGCGCGACCTGATGAGCGACGCCGTGATCCGCGTCCAGCACGGCACACCGTTCAAGGAGATCGCCCACCTGCTGCTGGAGTACGACATCACGGCCGTCCCGGTGGTCGACGAGGAGAACCGTCCCGTGGGGGTGGTGTCGGAGGCGGACCTCCTCCAGAAGATGTGGGGCGCGGAACCCGACGGCTCCGCCGGGTACGAGGAGTGGTCCCGGTCCGCGGGGCGCAAGGCGTCCGCCACCGACGCGGCGGGGCTGATGACCTCTCCCCCGCTGTGCGCGCAGGAGGACTGGAGCGTCGTCGACGCCGCCCGGCTGATGGCACGGCACGGCATCAAGCGGCTGCTGGTCGTCGATGCCGACGGGCGGCTGATCGGCGTGGTCAGCAGGAGTGACCTGCTGCGGGTCTTCCTGCGCGCGGACCGGGCCATCCGCACCGAGATCATCGAGGAGGCCCTGGTCAAGACGCTCGGCCTGGCCCCGTCGTCGGTGCAGGTGGACGTGGCCCACGGGCATGTCGTGCTCAGCGGCCGGCTGCCGGGCCATGTGTCCGCGCCGGCGCTGTTGGACCACTGCAGGAGCGTCGACGGCGTCGTCGCCGTGGAGTTCCGGCCGGCCGGGGAGGCCGGTGCCGAGGAGGCCGCCTCCGCGGGCTCCTGAGCGGACGTCCGGGACCTGGCGGCCTGCGGCCTCCCTGACAGTGTTCGAATTCTTGATGTGCCATCAGATACCGGCGCCGTAGGGTCGCCCCATGCCCACAGAGCGACCCACACAGCCCTCCCCCACACTGCGCGAGCGGCGCCGGGCCGCGGCGGCCCGGGAGATCCTGGACGCCGCCGAGGAACACATCGGCCTGCACGGCCCCGCGGCCCTGTCCCTGCGGGCGATCGCCCGCAGTCTCGGGATGACGGTGCAGGCGCTCTACCACTACTTCCCGAACCGGGACGCCCTCGTGACGGCCCTCGTGGCCAAGGCCTACGACGATCTGGCCGACGCGTTGCAGGCAGCCGCCGACAGCGAGGCCGAGGACCCGTCCACCCGGCGCCTGCTGCTGGTGACCGGGAGGTACCGCGACTGGGGCATCGCCCATCCCGAGCGCTTCCAGCTTCTCTACGGGACGCCGCTCAGGTACTACGCGGCACCGGCCGAAGGACCGACCACCCAGGCCGTCCGCCGCATGGGCGCGATCTTCCAGCGCGAGCTGTTCGACGGCTTCACCACGGCGCAGCTGGCCGCGGCCGAGGTCCCGCCGCTCTCGGACCCGTTCCGGGAGCGGCTGGCCCTCCTCCCCGCGGACGCCCAGGGGAGCCTGCCGCCCGCCGCGATGTCGCTCTTCCTGAGCGCGTGGGGCCACCTGCACGGCCTGGTCGTCCTGGAGGTGTTCGGGCACACCGGCTTCCTCGGCGAGCATCAGGCCGAGGTCTTCGAGTCCTCGGTGCGGATGATGATCGAGGACATCCACCGGCGGATACCCGCCGCGTGACCGCGTGCGCGCGGCTTCAGGGGCGGTCCTCGCGCCGCTCGGGGACGGGTTGCGGGGCGGCGAGGGCGGGGATCTCGGGGTGGTCGCGGAGCGCGGCGATGACCGCGCCGACCGCCGCGCGCCGGGGGGTGCCCCGGCGTACCACGACGACGACGTTGCGGTGCACCGCCGGGCTGAGCCGCCGGGTGAGGACGGCGTGTTCCGGTGTGACGGCCAGGGCGGGCAGCAGGGCGATCGATCCCGTCGTCTCGACGTGCCGCAGCAGCATCAGGTAGTTGCTGAAGCGGCAGGCCACCCGGGGTTCGAACCCCGCCTCGCGGCACAGCCGCAGGGTCAGGTCCGCCATGTACGACTGGGGACGGTCGCACGCCCAGGTCTCCTCCTCGCAGGCCGCGAGGTTCACCGCGGCGCGGGAGGCCAGCGGGTGGCCCACGGGCAGGACCAGCACGACCGAGTCGCTGCCCAGCGAGACGATGTCGAGGTCCGCGCCCCAGGAGAGGCCGGTGTAGTCGGTGGTGGTGACGATGACGTCGGCGTCGCCCGAGCGCAGGGCGGGTCCGCTCTCGTGCGGCTCCATCTCGACCAGTTCGACGTGCAGGTGCGGGTGGGTGGTGGCCAGGCGGGTCGCCGTCGGGACCGCGAGGCTGTAGATCGCGCTCTGGAACACGCCGAGCCGGACGGTGCCGATCGGCTCGTCGTTCAGGGCGCGCAGTTCCGCCTCGGCCTCGGCCATCCGGTCGAGGATCTCCCGGCCCCGGCGGGCCAGCAGGAGTCCGGCCGGTGTGAGCCGCACCCGGCGCCCGGTCCGCTCGATCAGCCGGCACCGGGTCTCCGTCTCCAGCACCGCCAGCTGCTGGGAGACCGTCGACGCGCTCAGATGCAGTGTGTCGGCGACGGCGCGGACGGTACCGAGGGTGTCCAGCAGGCCGAGGAGGTGCAGCCGTCCCGAGTTGAGCACCCCGAGATTGTACGGCGATGACGTACAGCAGCGTCGGAACTGTGCGATGGACGCGCGCAGCGGTGCGTCCCTACCGTCGGTCGCATGCCTACCGAGACTCCCGGCACCGACCCGGGACGCCACCTCATCCGCTACTCCGGCCACGCACCGTTCTCGCCGGAGGTCGTCGTCCGGGCCGCGGGCACCTCCGTCTTCACCGAGAGCGGTCGTGAACTGCTCGACTTCACCTCGGGTCAGATGAGTGCCATCCTCGGCCACTCCCACCCGGCGATCGTCTCGACCGTGCGCGAGCAGGTCGCCCACCTCGACCACCTGCACAGCGGCATGCTCAGCCGCCCGGTCGTCGAACTGGCCCGGCGGCTGGCGGGCACGCTGCCGGAGCCGTTGGACAAGGCGCTGCTCCTGACCACCGGGGCGGAGGCGAACGAGGCCGCCGTGCGGATGGCGAAGCTCGTCACCGGGCGCCACGAGATCGTCTCCTTCGCCCGGTCCTGGCACGGCATGACCCAGGCCGCCGCGAACGCCACCTACAGCGCCGGGCGCAAGGGTTACGGCCCCGCGGCACCCGGCAACTTCGCGCTGCCGGTGCCTGACCGCCACCGCCCCTCCGTCGTCGGCGCGGACGGCGAGCTGGACTGGCGCCGCCAGCTCGACCTGGGCTTCGAGATGATCGACGCCCAGTCGGTCGGGAGTCTCGCGGCGTGCCTGGTCGAGCCGATCCTCTCCTCGGGCGGTGTCGTCGAACTCCCGCCGGGCTATCTCGCCGCGCTGGCGCAAAAGTGCCGGGAGCGCGGCATGCTGCTGATCCTGGACGAGGCGCAGACCGGGCTGTGCCGCACCGGCGACTGGTACGCCTTCCAGCACGACGGCGTGGTGCCGGACATCCTGACCCTGTCCAAGACGCTCGGCGCGGGCCTGCCGCTGGCCGCCGTGCTGACCGGCGCGGAGATCGAGCGGCGGGCCCACGAACGCGGGTTCCTGTTCTTCACCACCCACGTCAACGACCCGCTGCCGGCCGCCGTCGGCAACACCGTCCTCGACATCCTGGTGCGCGACCGGCTCGACGAGCGTGCGCGGCGGCTCGGCGGCGTACTGCGGGACGGCCTCGACCGGCTCGCCGAGCGGCACAAGGTGGTCGGCGACGTCCGCGGCCGGGGGCTGCTGCTCGGCATGGAGCTGGTCGGGGACGACGTGCTCGGTGACGGCGGAGCCGACCGGCTGGGCGCCGCCGTCACCCGGCGCTGCTACGAGCTGGGGCTGCACATGAACATCGTGCAGCTCCCGGGAATGGGCGGCATCTTCCGTATCGCGCCGCCGTTGACCGCGAGCGACGAGGAGATCGCCCGCGGCGTGGCCGTCCTCGACGAGGCGCTCACCGACGCCGCCCGGGACCTCTGAGGCGACGCGAAGGCCCCGGTGCCCGAACCTCCGGGCACCGGGGCCGCACGCGTGATGCGCGGGGCGCGCGGGGTCAGACCCCAGCCGTCTCCGGCTCGCGCGCGGGCTCCGCGGGCGGCGGTGTGTCGCCCAGTTCCTTGTGCAGCTTCTCGCCCTCCACGTCGACGTTCGGCAGGAGGCGGTCCAGCCACTTGGGCAGCCACCACGCCTTGGTGCCGAGCAGGGCGAGCACGGCGGGCACGATGGCCATGCGGACCACGAAGGCGTCGAAGAGCACGGCGATGGCGAGACCGAAGCCCATCATCTTGATCATGTCGTCGTCCTCCATGATGAAGCCGGAGAAGACACTGATCATGATGATCGCGGCCGCCGCGACCACCCGGCCACCGTGGGTGAAGCCGGTCGTGACGGAGTCGGCGGCGGACGATCCGTGGACGTACGCCTCCCGCATGCGGGTCACGAGGAAGACCTCGTAGTCCATGGCGAGGCCGAAGACCACGCCGATCATGAAGATGGGCATCATCGACATGATCGGGCCCGGCTGGTCCACCCCGAAGACGTCCGCGAGCCAGCCCCACTGGAAGACGGCGACCACCGCGCCGAGCGCCGCGGCGACCGACAGCAGGAAGCCCAGGGCGGCCTTGAGCGGGACGAGGATCGAGCGGAACACCAGCATCAGCAGCAGGAAGGCGAGTCCGACGACCAGCGCCAGGTACGGGATGAGCGCGTCGTCCAGGGTCTGCGAGAAGTCGATCGTCATCGCGGTCGCGCCGGTGACGAGCATGGTCCCGCCCGTGTCCGCCTTGATGTCCCCGGAGAGCGAGCGGATGTCCCGGACCAGCGACTCGGTGGCGGCGTCGCTCGGGCCGGTCTTGGGCACCACGGTGAGGACGGCGGTGTCGCCCTGCTCGTTGAACCTGGCCGGGGTGACGGCAGCGGCCTCGCCGAGACCGGTGATCCTGTCAACGACGCTGTCGGCACCGGCCTTCGGGTCGTCGGCGTCCCGGCCGTCGTAGGTCACCATCAGCGGACCGTTGAACCCGGCGCCGAAGGAGTCGGACAGCATGTCGTAGGCCTTGCGCTGCGTGGTGTCCGGTGCCGAGCTGCCCTCGTCGGGCAGGCCCAGCTCCATGCCGGCGGCCGGCACGGCGATCACGCCGAGGCCGAGGACCGCGGTCAGCAGCACGGTCACCGGGCGCCGCAGGACGAACCGGGCCCAGCGGGTGCCGAGCTTGGGCTTGGCGAGGGCGGTCCGCTCCGTGGCGGCCGCCTTGCGGTCCTTGCGGCTGAGCGCCTTGCGGCCGGCGAAGCCGAGCAGCGCCGGGGTGAGGGTGAGCGCGATCAGTACGGCGATGCCGACGGTGCCGGCGGCGGCCAGGCCCATCTTGGTGAGGATCGGGATGTTGACGACCGCGAGGCCGGCCAGGGCCACGACGACGGTGAGTCCGGCGAAGACCACGGCGGAACCCGCGGTGCCGACGGCGCGTCCCGCGGCGTCCTCGGGGGTGCGTCCCTCGGCGATCTCCGCGCGGTAGCGGGAGACGATGAACAGGGCGTAGTCGATGGCGACCGCGAGGCCGATCATCATGGCCAGGGTGGAGGTGGTGGCGGACAGCTCCAGCGTGCTGCCGAGCGCCCCGATGGCGGAGATGCCGATCCCGACCCCGATGATCGCCGAGAGCAGCGGCATACCGGCCGCGACCAGTGAGCCGAAGGTCAGCAGGAGCACGATCGCGGCGACGCCGATGCCGATCAGTTCGGCGGTGCCGCCCATCTCCTGCTCGGCCATGACCGCGTCACCGCCGGTCTCGACGGTGAACCCGCCCTCGCGCGCGCCGTCGGTGGCGTCGGTGAGCGCGTCCCGGGCCTCGTCGGTCAGCTCCATGGCGTTGACCTTGTAGGTCACGGAGGCGTACGCCGTGGTGCCGTCCTCGCTGACGGCGTTCGCCTTGAACGGGTCGTCCACCGAGGCGACCTGCGGGCCGTCCCCGAGAGCGGCGACCAGTTCCTCGACCTGGGCCTTGCCGGCCGGGCCGGATATCTTCTCGCCGTCGGGGGCGCGGATCACGACCCGCGCGGTGGCTCCCTCGGCGCTGGCGGCCGGGAACTGCTCGTCGAGCAGGTCGAACGCCTTCTGCGACTCGGTGCCGGGCATGGAGAAGGAGTCTTCGGGCGGGGCGGGCGCGGTGGAGGCCGCGACACCGGCGCCCACGAGTATGGCCACCCACAGCAGGGCGACGAGGCCGCGGCGCCGGAACGCCCTTCGGCCGAGTCGATAGAGAAACGTAGCCACCTGAGACCAATCCGTCGGGTTACGAGCAGGACGAAGACCCGGCACATGGGGGGAAGGCCGAGGCGCTGACCGGGGTACTCATTCATGCTCGCCCGGGAATTCTCGAAATTGATCCGACCCTGGGGCTGGACCGGCGTACTGCGACGGGTGTAGTGCTCCCCCTTTCTCCTCTCCCCCGGGTGTAGATCACGGTGATCCGTGTACGCCGCATTCCGTTGCCGCGGGCAGCCGAAGTCCGTGACCATCGAGGTGGCGACGGCAGTTGACCTTCACCTCGGGGGAGGCCACAGCATCGGTGGAGCCGGGCGAGGGGCCCGGTACGAGGAGGAACGGGTATGGGTCTGCTGACCATCGGGGCGTTCGCGAGGGCGACCCGGCTGTCGCCGAAGGCACTGCGTCTCTACGACGAGTTGGGCCTGCTGCCTCCGGCCCGCGTGGACCCCGTCACGGGCTATCGCCTCTACGCGCCGGAGCAGGTGGAGCGGGCCCGGCTCGTGGCCTGGCTCCGGCGGCTGGGGATGCCGCTGGCCCGCATCCGGCACGTCTGCTCGCTGGAGGCGGGCGCGGCGGCACAGGAGGTCCGTGCCTTCTGGGCGCGGGTCGAGGCCGACACCGCCGCGCGGCGGGACCTGACCGTCTTCCTCGTCGACCACCTGGACCGAAGGGACACCGCCATGACTTCGACCGCACCCGCCCTGAGCATCCGTTACGCCGCCGCCTCCGACACCGGTCTGGTGCGCGAGACCAACCAGGACACCGCCTACGCCGGTTCGCGCCTGCTGGCCGTCGCCGACGGCTATGGCGCCGACGGCGCTCCGGCGAGCGCCGCCGCCGTCGAGGCGCTCAAGCAGCTGGAGAGCGACGAGGTGCCGACGGGCGGGCTCCTCGACGTCCTCGCGGACGCCCTCGACCGCGCGGAGCGGGCCGTGCACGACGCGGTGCGGACCGGCATCGGCTCGGGCTCCGGCGCCGGCTCCGGCGCCGAGGAGGGCGGCACGACGCTCACCGCGATGCTGTGGACCGGGTCGCGACTGGCCCTCGTGCACGTCGGCGACTCCCGTGTCCATCTGCTGCGCGACGGGGAGCTGTTCCAGATCACGCACGACCACACCGTGGTGCAGTCGATGGTGGACGAGGGCCGCATCAGTCCGGAGGAGGCCGCGTCCCACCCCCAGCGGTCGATGCTGATACGCGCCCTGGGCCGGGGCGCCGACGCCACCGCCGAGATGCGGCTGCACGACGTCCGGCCCGGGGACCGCTATCTGCTCTGCTCCGACGGCCTGTCGACCGTGGTCCCGGCCGAGGAGATCCGCCGGGTCCTGGCCGGCGCGGAGGAACCCGGGCAGGCCGTGCGTGAACTCGTCGCGCTCGCCAACGGCGCCGGCGGCCCCGACAACGTCAGCTGCGTGGTGGCCCACGTCGTGACGGACTGACGCCGCCGCCTCACGACAGGGCGCGGCACCGGCAGCCGGCCGCTCAGGGCGGTGCCGCGCCGACCCGGAACCGGTCACCGTCCCCGTCGGAGAGGAAGGCCGCCAGGGCCCGCCCCTCCTCGGCGACCTCCGCGCGGTCCGCCCGGGAGAGACGGCGCAGCGGGGCGACGCTCACCGCGCCGTCCTCGACGGCCCAGGTCGCGGAGACCCGGCCGTCGACCAGGACGACGCGGGCTCCGGTGACGGACAGGCCCCGGTGCTCGTCGTCGATGATCCGGCTCCGGTCCTGGTAGCCGAGGATCACGTTGTCGAACGCCGGCAGGAACCGCACCGGGGCGGGGGTGCCGGGGTCGGGGCGCGGGGCCTCGGGGAGGTCCAGCAGTTCCCGGCCCCGTTCGTCCCGGAAGGCGACCAGCTCCCCGCGTACGGCGGCGACCGCGGCCGGCAGTCCGGCGAGGCCGCACCAGGCGCGCAGGTCCGCCGAGGCGGCGGGGCCGAACGCGGCGAGGTAGCGCCGTACCAGCGTCTCCCCGACCGGGTCGGTGCCCGGCGGGGCCGGCGGGTCGGCGTCGCGGCCCAGCCAGGCGGTGAACGGGGCGTTGCGCACGCCCGCCCGGGTGCGCCACAGTCCCCGCGGGGGCAGCTGCACCATCGGGATCAGCGCGGCGACCAGCATCTCCCCCAGGGCCCGGGGTCCCGGTTCCGGCCAGCGATCGGCGAGCGCCCGCGCCAGGTCACCCATCGAGCGGGGCTCGCCGTCGGACATCACGGCCCGCCCCGCCGCCGCCAGCTCGGCCAGGTCGACCCCTTCGAGTTCGCGGCGGTAGGTGCCGAGGACGCGGCCGCGCAGCATGGCGTCGTGGCGGGGCCGCCAGGCAAGGGCGTCCTCGGCGGTGACGAGGTGGACGGTGCGCCGCATGAGATGGGTGCGCACCACCCGACGCCCGGTCAGCAGGTCGCAGAGCGCCACGGGCTGGAAGCCTCGCAGCCGGGACCAGAGCCCCACGAACGGTTCCTGCGGCTCCTGCGCCTGGAGGCCGCCGAGGTGCGCGACGGTGTCCAGGACCGGGGCGTCCGCACGGTCGAGCAGCAGTTGCCTGGCGAGGGTCGCGCGGCCCAGTGCCCGGGCGTCGAGCACGCTCACGCCTGGTATCCGCCCACGACGTCCAGGACCCAGGTGACGCCGAAGCGGTCGCGCAGCATGCCGTAGAGCGGTGCCCACTCGGCGGGTGCCAGGGGCCGCAGCACGGTCGCGCCCTCGGCCAGCTTCTCCCAGTACGCGCCGATCTCGTCGGCACCGTCGGCACCGTCGCCCCGGAGCGAGACGAAGAAGGCGTTCTCGCCCTGGTTCCACGGCAGGCCGGAGGGCACGTCGTAGGCCATCACACACGGGCCGTCGGCGGTGGACACCTGGCCCCACATCACCTGGTCCGCCTCGGCGGGGTCCTGGACGCTTCCGGCGTCCTTGTACGTCACCACGGCCACGTCGCCGCCGAACGCGGACGCGTAGAAGGTGAGGGCGGCGCGGGCGTCGCCCCGGAAGTTCAGGTGGGTCACTGCTCTGACGGACACGATGGGCTCCTCGCCTGTCGCCGACACGGTCGGACGCCCCACGTCGGTGGGCCGCCCCCGAGGACCGTTCGGACCCCGTGGTTCCCACTCTGGAGCAGGTAGCGGTCAGGTTGTGGCCGCTACCCGCGGCAGCATGGAGGGCATGCAGAAGACCTCGGCCCGGCTGCTCTCGCTGCTCTCGCTGCTCCAGGCGCGCCGGGACTGGCCCGGCGCGCTGCTGGCGGAGCGACTGGACATCAGCGCGCGCACCCTGCGCCGCGACGTGGACCGGCTCCGCGAGCTGGGCTACCCCGTCAAGGCGGTCAAGGGCCCCGACGGCGGCTACCGGCTGGACGCCGGCACACATCTGCCTCCGCTGCTGTTCGACGACGAACAGGCGGTCGCGCTCGCCGTCGCCCTGCGCACCGCCGCCGTCACGGTGGCCGGCATCGAGGACGGTGCGGCACGCGCCCTGACCACCCTGCGTCAGGTCATGCCCGCGCGGCTGCGGCACCGGATCGACGGCTTCCACGTCACGGCCGTCGACCGGTCCGCGACCGGGCCAGATCCCCGGGCGGGCACCGCGGTCCTCCTCGCGCTCAGCGCCGCCGTGCGGGCGCGAGAGGTGCTGCGCTTCGACCACACCCCGGCGTACCCGGCGGACACCGGCGACGCTCCGGTGCCGCCGCGCCGGGTGGAGCCCCACCACCTCGTCACCCGCGGTGGCCGCTGGTACCTGGTCGCGTGGGACCTCGACCGGGAGGACTGGCGCGTCTTCCGTGCCGACCGCATCACCCCGCGGACGCCCACCGGTCCCCGCTTCGCACCGAGGCGGCTGCCCGGCGACGACGTGGCCGCGTTCCTGACGGGCAGGTTCCGGGGCTCGGAGAGCTCCCCTGAGTGGCCCTGCCGAGGGGAGGCCGTCCTCCGTCTGCCCGCCTCCGCCGTGGTCCCGCACGTCGCCGACGGCACCGTGGAGGAACTCGGCCCGGACCGCTGCCGGGTCAGCCTGGGGTCCTGGTCGTGGCCCGCTCTCGCCGCCATGTTCGGCTCCTTCGACGTGGACATCGAGGCCGTCGGGCCTTCTGCGCTCCGGGCGGCCTTCGCCCGCCTCGCCGACCGCTGCGCACGGGCCGCGGACGACGCGGCGGCCCCACGGGACGAGCGTCCCTAGTCCGCGCGGCGGGCGGGGCGGGTCACGCCCGCTGCCGGCTCAGCTCCGCGCCCGCGGGCTCGGCGGCAGGGGAACCCGCCACGATGCGCGACCTGCTGTGCAGGCGCAGCGAGACGGCGACGAAGCCGATCGCGAGGACGGTCATGGCGGCGCCCGCCCAGGCGGTGGCGGCGTATCCGAAGCCGGCGTCGATCACGGTGCCGCCGAGCCAGGGGCCGCCGGTGTTGCCGAGGTTGAACGCGGCGGTGGTGGTCGCGCCCGCGAGGGTGGGCGCGGCGCCGGCGACGTTGAACATGCGCGCGTTGAGGGCCGGCGCCGTGTAGAACGCGGAGACGCCGAGCAGCAGCGACAGGACGATCACGACGGCAGGGCCGGACGCGAACAGGGCCAGCGCGGCCAGCAGGACGGTCGAGGCGGTGATGCCGGAGAGCAGGACGCCGAACAGGTGCGCGTCGGCGACCCGGCCGCCGATCGTGGTGCCGATCAGCGCGCCGACCCCGAACAGCGCCAGCACGGTGGGCACCCACCCTTCCGCGAGCCCGGCCACGTCGGTGAGCAGCGGCGACAGGTAGGAGAAGGCGCAGAACACGCCGCCGGCGGCGAGCGCGGTCACCACGATCGACAGCCAGACCTGGCGGTCCCGGTAGATCGCCAGCTCGCCCTTGAGCCGGGGGCGGCGCTCGGGCAGCGGGATGCGCGGGATGAGGGTCACCACGCCGACGAGGGCGACGGCGGAGGCGGCGCCGACCGCCCAGAACGCGGACCGCCATCCGAGGTGCTCGCCGAGGAAGGCACCCGCGGGGACGCCGAGGACGTTGGCGATCGACAGTCCGCCGATCATCACGGCCATCGCGCGGGCCCGGCTGGTGACCGGCACCATCGCGATGGCGACGGCGGCGCCCACGGCCCAGAAGCCGGCGCAGGCGAGCGCGCTCACCACCCGGGAGACGAAGAGGATCTCGTACGACGTCGCGAGCGCGCCCGCGACCTGGCCGAGGCCGAACACCGAGATCAGCGCGACCAGCGTGGTCTTCCGGGGCAGCCGCAGGGTCGCGACCGCGAGCAGGGGCGCGCCGACCACCATGCCGATCGCGAACGCCGATATCAGCAGACCGGCCTGCGGGATCGACACGTCCATGTCGTCGGCGATGGGCGGCAGCAGCCCGGAGAGCATGAACTCGCTGGTGCCGAGCGCGAAGACGGAGAGGCCGAGGATGTAGACGGCGAGCGGCATGCGGGCGGCCGCGGTCCGTGCGGAAGATACGGGCATGACAGGTGCCAACGAAGCGGTCGATCATGTCATTCCCGTACGGGCGGCCGTCTCAGCATGCGGCGGTCAGGTCCCCGTGGGCGCCGCCCGTTCCAGTCTGACCAGGACCGCCTTGGAGGTGGGCTGGTTGCTGATGTCGGCCACGCTGTCCAGCGGGACGAGGACCTGGGTCTCCGGGTAGTAGGCGGCTGCGGAGCCGCGTGCCGTCGGGTACGGGACCACCTCGAACCCCTCGGCGCGGCGCTCGGCGTCGTCGTGCCAGACGCTCACCAGGTCGACCCGGTCCTTCCCGGCCAGACCGAGGGCGGTCAGGTCCGCCGGGTTGACGAGCACCACGCGGCGGCTGCCGTGGATGCCCCGGTAGCGGTCGTCGGTCGTGTAGGGGACGGTGTTCCACTGGTCGTGGGAGCGCAGGGTCTGCAGCAGCAGGTGGCCCTCGGGCACGTACGGCATCTGGCAGGCGTTGACGGTGAAGCGTGCCTTGCCGGTGTCGGTGCGGAACACGCCCTCGTTGACCGGATTCGGCAGCCTGATGCCGCCGGGGCGTGCCACGCGCCGGTTGAAGTCGTGCAGGCCCGGCACGATCCGGGAGATCCGGTCGCGGACGGCGCCGTAGTCGGCCTCGAACTCCTCCCACGGCAGGCCGGCGCGGCCGTCGCCGAGGGTGCGGCGGGCGAGCCGGCACAGGATGGCGACCTCGCTGAGCAGCAGCGGGGACGCGGGCTTCAGCCGTCCCCGGGAGGTGTGCACCTCGCTCATCGAGTTCTCCACGGTGACGAACTGCTCGCCGCCGGCCTGGTGGTCGCGTTCGGTCCGGCCAAGGGTCGGCAGGATGAGCGCGGTGTCGCCGCAGACCGCGTGGGACCGGTTGAGCTTGGTGGAGATGTGGGCGGTCAGGCGGCAGCGCCGCATCGCGTCCTCGGTGACCGCGCTGTCCGGTGCGGCGCGGACGAAGTTGCCGGCGACGCCCAGGAAGACCTTGACGCGGCCCTCGCGCATCGCCCTGATGGTGTTCACCGAGTCCAGGCCGTGGGCGCGCGGCGGGTCGAAGCCGAACTCGTCGCGCAGGGCGTCGAGGAAGGAGTCGGGCATCTGCTCCCAGACGCCCATGGTGCGGTCGCCCTGGACGTTGCTGTGGCCGCGCACCGGGCAGGCGCCGGCTCCGGCCCGACCGAGGTTGCCGCGCAGGAGCAGGAAGTTGACGATCTCCCGGATGGTGGGAACGCCGTGCTTGTGCTGGGTGACGCCCATGGCCCAGCAGACGACGACCCGTTCGCTGCGCAGGACGTCGTCGCGGACGTCCTCGATCTCGCCGCGGGTCAGCCCGGTCGCGGTGAGCACGTCCGCCCAGGAGACGCCGCGCGCGTGCTCGGCGAACTCCTCGAAGCCGCTGGTGCTGTCGCGGATGAAGTCGTGGTCGAGGATTTCGCCCGGGCGGGCGTCCTCGGCCTCCAGGAGCAGCCGGTTCAGGGCCTGGAAGAGGGCCAGGTCGCCGCCGGCGCGGATGTGGAGGAAGCGGTCGGCGATCTCGACGCCGCGTCCGATCACCCCGCTCGCCTTCTGCGGGTTCTTGAACCGCATCAGGCCGGCCTCGGGCAGCGGGTTCACGGCGACGACGCGGGCTCCGTTGCGCTTCGCCTCCTCCAGCGCGGACAGCTGCCGCGGGTGGTTGGTTCCGGGGTTCTGCCCCACCAGGAAGATCAGGTCGGCGTGGTGGAGGTCCTGGAGGCTGACCGTGCCCTTGCCGGTGCCGAGGGTCTCGTGCAGGGCGAAGCCGCTGGACTCGTGGCACATGTTGGAGCAGTCGGGCAGGTTGTTGGTGCCGAAGGCGCGGGCGAACAACTGGAGGACGAAGGCGGCTTCGTTGCTGACCCGTCCCGAGGTGTAGAAGACCGCCTCGTCGGGGGTGCCGAGCGTCTTCAGCTCGTCGGCCAGCAGGCCGAGGGCGTCGAACCAGCTGATCGGCTCGTAGTGGTCGGAGCCGGGCCGCTTGACCATCGGTTCGGTGAGCCGTCCCTGCTGGTTGAGCCACAGGTCGGAGCGGTCGGCCAGGTCGGAGACCGGGTGCTCGCGGAAGAAATCGGCGGTGATCCGCCGGGTCGTCGCCTCGTCGTTGATGTGCTTGGCGCCGTTCTCGCAGTACTCGTTGCGGTGCCGGTGGCCCGGGGCGGGATCCGCCCAGGCGCAGCCCGGGCAGTCGATGCCGCCGACCTGGTTCATCGTCAGCAGGTCCACCGCGGTCTCCCGCGGGCCGGCCTGCTCCAGGGAGTACTCCAGCGCGTGCACCACGGCGGGGACGCCCGCGGCCCACGTCTTGGGGGGTGTGACCTTCAGGTCGTCCCTGGGGTCTTCCCTGGGGGGCTTCTTCATCCGAGGATCGCCTCTCGTTCCCTGTCCGTCCTGTGTCCTGCGACGTTCAGCCCACCGGCCAGCCCGCGACCCGGCTCCTGGGCGGTTCCGGCTCCTGCGGCCGGACCTGGCCGCCCCGGATGGTTCCCCGCCAGCCCCCGCCGGCCTGTCCGTGGCCTTCGATGAACGTCCCGAAGTTCGCCAGCTCCCGGCGCACCACCCGGCGCGTCGCCCCGGGCACGGCGGCGAGCAGGCCGAGGGGACCGCGCGGCTCGATCCACAGGCGCACCGTGATGGCCGTACGCCCGTCACCGGCGGCCCGGAAGCGCACCTCGCCCCGGTGGCGGGGCCGGCGCCCGAGTCCGCGCCAGACGAGGTGCGAGTCGGGCACCTGCTCGACGATCTCGGTGGCGAACTCGTGGCGCACCGGCCCGCGGCCGACGACCCACAGGATCAGGGCGGGCCTGACCTGCTCGACCCGGAGGACGGTGGCCGTGAACCTCGGGAAGCTCTTGAACTGGGTCCACTGGTCGTAGGCGGCCCGCACCGGCACCGCCACCTCGATCGTCTCGTCGACGGCGGTCATGCCTCGTCCGCCTTCCCGGCCCCGGCGGCGTCGCCCTTGGTGACCGTGCAGTGGAGGGAGTCCTGGACCACGTCGGCGACGATGGTGTCGCCGGGGTCGGCCTCGCCGCCCAGCAGCAGGTCGGCGATGCGGTTGTCGAGTTCGGTCTGGATGGTGCGGCGCAGCGGGCGGGCGCCGAACTCCGGCTGGTGACCGTGGGCGATCAGCAGCTTCTTGGCGGCCTCGGTGACCTTCAGGGTCATGCCCTGCGCGTGCACCCGCCGCTCGCTCTGGGCGAGCAGGTGGTCGACGATCCGGGAGAGGTCCTGCTCGGTGAGGCCGTGGAAGACGATGATGTCGTCGATGCGGTTGAGGAACTCCGGGAGGAACCTGGTCCGCAGCTCCTCCATCAGCTCGTCCTTGAGGTCGGAGACGTCGCCCTTGTGGTCGAGGATGCGGTGGGCGCCGATGTTGGAGGTCATGATGACGACGCAGTGCCGGAAGTCGACGGTGCGGCCCTGGGCGTCGGTGAGGCGCCCGTCGTCGAGGATCTGGAGCAGCGTGTTGAAGACGTCGGGGTGGGCCTTCTCGACCTCGTCGAACAGGACCACGCTGTAGGGCTGCCGGCGGACCTTCTCGGTGAGCTGGCCCGCCTCCTCGTAGCCGACGTATCCGGGGGGCGCGCCGACGAGGCGGGCCACGGTGTGCTTCTCCTGGAACTCGCTCATGTCGAAGCGGACCATGCGGCTCTCCTCGCCGAACAGCAGCTCGGCGAGGGTCTTGGCCAGCTCCGTCTTGCCCACGCCGGTGGGGCCGAGGAAGAGGAAGGAGCCCACGGGACGGTTCGGGTCGCCCATACCCGCGCGGTTGCGGCGCACGGCCCGGGAGACGGCGCCGACGGCCTCGTCCTGGCCGACGATCCGGGCGTGCATCTCCTCCTCCAGCTTGAGCAGCCGCTCCTTCTCGCCGGCCGTCAGCTGGGAGACGGGGATGCCGGTGCGCCGGGAGATGACGTCGGCGATGTCGTCGGCGGTGACCGAGACGACGCCCTCGCGCCGCTCCTCGATGCCGGCGAGTTCGCCCTGCGCCTCGGCGATCTCCCGCTTGAGGGTGCCCGCCCGGTCGTAGTCCTCGGCGGCGACGGCCTGTTCCTGTTCCCGGCGCAGTTCGGCGATGCGGTCCTCGCGGCCGACGACCTCGGTGGAGCGGGCGGCGCTGCGCAGCCGTACCCGGGCGCCCGCCTGGTCCATGACGTCGATGGCCTTGTCGGGCAGGAAGCGGTCGCTGACGTAGCGGTCGGAGAGTTCCGCGGCGGCCGCCAGGGCGCCGTCGGCGAAGCGGACCTGGTGGTGCGCCTCGTAAGCGTCCCGCAGACCCTCCAGGATCTGCACCGTCTCCTCGACGCCGGGCTCCGGCACCATCACGGGCTGGAAGCGCCGTTCGAGGGCCGCGTCCTTCTCGACGTACTTGCGGTACTCGTCGATGGTGGTCGCGCCCACCACATGCAGCTCGCCGCGCGCGAGGGCGGGCTTGAGCATGTTGCCGGCGTCCATCGAGCCCTCGCCGGTCGCGCCGGCTCCGACCACGGTGTGCAGTTCGTCGATGAACAGGATGATCTCGCCGCGGGCCTGCTGGACGTCCTCGATGACCTTCTTCAGGCGCTCCTCGAACTGTCCGCGGTACTGGGCGCCCGCCACCATGGCGGACAGGTCGAGCGCGACGACCCGCTTGTCCTTGAGGGTGTCGGGGACCTCTCCGGCGACGATGCGCTGGGCGAGTCCCTCGACGATCGCGGTCTTGCCGACCCCGGGCTCCCCGATCAGCACGGGGTTGTTCTTGGAGCGCCGGGAGAGGATCTCGACGGTCTCCTCGATCTCCTCGGCCCGTCCGACGACCGGGTCGAGCTTCCCGGCCTTCGCCTCCTCCGTCAGGTCCCGCCCGAACTCGTCGAGCGTCGTGGCCGGCTGCCGGGTGCCGTTCTCGCCGGGCGCGGCCTCGGCGCGGCCCGCCTGCTCCGTCAGCCCCGCCAGTTTCGTGACGTCCCGCCCCTCCGCGCTCAGCAGCCGGGCCGCGCCGCTGTCGCCGCCGTCGAGCAGCGCGCCGAGGATGTGCTCGGGGCCGATGTAGGAGACGCCGGCCGTCTGGGAGCGGGCGTAGGCGGTGGCGAGGGTGCGTTTCGCGGCCGGGGTGAGGCCCGGTTCCGCGGACGGCTCGACCGCCTCGCGGGGCAGCACCTCGGCGATCTGGGATCCGAGGGCGTCGGGGTCGGCGCCGGCCCGGGCGAGCAGGCCGCGGGCCGGCTCGACCTGCGTGGCCGCCCACAACAGGTGCTCGGTGTCCAGGTCGGACGTCCCGTCCTCCAGGGCCCGCCGCCCGGCCAGGTTGAGCAGTTCCCGGGAGGACTCGGTCAGCAGCCGGCCGATCGGCACCCGCTGCACCGCCGGCGGCGACGAGGCGGGGGACATGCCGAAGAAGCGGTTCAGCAGATCACTGAACGGATCGGACGAGCCGAAACCGAACGACGACATCGACATGACAGCTCCCGGGGCGGGCGACGCGACCACTCCACGGAAACCCGAGGCCGGTGGCTCCGCAAACGGAGCGGGCGAGGAGTGTACGTTCGTACGCTCGCGACTGTAGGCTCCGCGCATGACTGTCGACGTACTGCGCCGGGCCGCGCCGGCCGACCGGCGGGCCCGGGTGGCCGTCGCCGTGCTCTTCTTCACCAACGGGGCGCTCTTCGCCAACCTGCTGCCGCGCTATCCGCAGATCAAGGCGGACCTCGGGATCGGCAACGCCGCCTACGGGCTGGCCGTGGCCGCGTTCCCGGCGGGCGCGATCGCTGCCGGACTCGCGGCCGGGATACTCGTCCGCCGGTTCGGCTCGGCGCAGGTGGCGGTCGGCGGCACGCTGCTGACCGGCGTGGGGATCCTGGCCGCCGCACTGGCGGAGTCAGTCGTGGTGTTCGCCGGGGCGCTGTTCCTGGCGGGCGCGATGGACGCGTTCACCGACGTCGCGCAGAACGCGCACGGCCTGCGGGTGCAGCGGCGCTACGGACGCTCCATCATCAACTCCTTCCACGCCATCTGGTCCATCGGCGCCGTCACCGGCGGTTCCATGGCCGCCGGTGCGATCGCGCTCGGCGTGCCCCGGGGCCAGCATCTGTTCTTCTCCGGCGTGGTGTTCGCGGTGGCGGCCTGTGTGGCGCTGCGGTTCTGTCTGCCGGGTCCGGAGACCGAGGCGACAGAGGCAGCCGAGGAGGAGGACGCCGCCGACGGCGCGCCGCGGACGGCGCCGGCCCCGGCGACGGGCGCGCGGATCCGCTACGTGCTGGCGGCGCTCGTCCTCATCGCCACGGCCGGCACACTGGTCGAGGACGCGGGCAGTTCGTGGGCCACCCTCTACCTCTCCGACTCGCTGCACGCGTCGGTGGCGCTGGCCGCCTCCGGCTATGTCGCCCTGGTCGGGGCGCAGTTCGTCGGCCGGCTCATCGGGGACCGGCTCGTGGACCGGTTCGGCCAGCGTGCCGTGGCCCGCTCCGGCGCGCTGATCGCCGCGGCAGGCATGGGTCTGGCGCTGGCCGTGCCCACGGTGCCCGGGACCGTGCTGGGGTTCGCCGCGGCCGGTTTCGGGGTGGCGACCCTGGTCCCGGCGGCGATGCACGAGGCCGACGAACTGCCCGGCCTGAAGCCCGGTTCGGGGCTCACGATCGTCTCCTGGCTGATGCGCCTGGGCTTCCTGCTCTCCCCGCCGGTCGTGGGCCTGGTCGCCGACGCGACGAGTCTGCGGGTGGGGCTGCTGGTCGTGCCGCTCGCCGGTCTCCTGGTGCTGCTGCTCGCCGGAGTGCTCCAGCCCCGGCGCCGCTGAGCGGTACCGCCGTACGGGTCGGTCTCCGGGCTCGGCAGGCATGGGAGTGTACGTTCGTACGCTTCAGGGGGTACGATCGTGCGCATGCCGACGGACCACTTCGCGGGCGACTCCCGCACGAACCTCGAACGCATGCAGGCGGGCGACCTCTACATCGCCGACGACCCGGAGATCGCCCGCAGGCAGCAGGAGGCCGTACGGCTGGCCGCCCGCTACCAGGCGGCGTACACGGAGGACGCCGCGGCGGCGCGGCCGGTCCTCGCGGAGCTGCTCGGCTCGCTGGGCGCCGAGGCGCACGTACGGCCGCCGCTGTACGTCGACTACGGCAGCAACATCACGATCGGCGCGCGCACCTTCGTCAACTACAACCTGACCGCGCTGGACGTCGCGGCGATCACCATCGGGGAGGACTGCCAGATCGGCCCGAACGTGCAGTTGCTGACCCCCACCCACCCGCTGGAGCCGGGCCCCCGGCGGGACAAGCTGGAGGCGGCGCTGCCCATCACCATCGGGGACAACGTCTGGCTGGGCGGCGGTGCCGTCGTGCTGCCCGGCGTGACCATCGGGGACAACGCCGTCATCGGCGCGGGCGCGATCGTCACCAAGGACGTGCCCGCGAACGTCGTCGCCGTCGGCAACCCCGCCCGGCCGGTGCGGAACGTGTAAGCCTGCTCCCATGGCAACCGGACACACGGACCCGCAGCGCCGCGAGCGCATCATCGCCGCCACCCTCGACCTGATCGCCGAGGAGGGCATCGCACACGTCTCCCACCGGAAGATCGCGGCGCGCGCGGGGGTCCCCCTGGGCTCGATGACGTACCACTTCAGCGGCATCGAGGAGCTGCTGCGGGAGGCGTTCGGCCGTTTCACGGACCACATCGTCGCCGTCTTCGACGCGCATCTCGGCGCCGCGGCCGACCGCGACGAGGCCCGCGCGGCGGTGGCCGACCTGGTGCACGAGCTGTCGGAGGGCAGCCAGCGGGACCTGATCCTCACCCAGGAGCTGTACACGCTCGCCGCACGGCAGCCTGCCTACCGCGAGCTGACCCACGAGTGGATGCGGCGCAGCCGGGTGCACCTGGAGAAGCACTTCGACCCGGACACGGCCCGCCAGCTCGACGCGCTGATCGAGGGCCTGACACTGCACCGCGCCCTGGCCCGCGAGCCGCACGGCCGCGCCCTCACCCTGGAGGCCGTGGCCCGCGTCACCAGCACGGACCGGCGCGCCTCTTAGCCGCCCGTGCGGCACGGGCCTGACCCCTGTGCCGCACGGGCTTCCCCGTTCAGCAGACGCCGTCGCCCGGCTTGGGGTTGCCCAGGCCGAACAGGGGGCGCAGCTTCAGACCGACCCAGGTGCCCGCCAGGGCGAAGGCGCCCCACAGCCATCCGCTGAGGCTGCCCGAGGCGATGCCCGCCAGGTAGGCGCCGATGTTGCAGCCGCCGGCCAGCCGGGCGCCGATGCCCATCAGCACGCCGCCGAGCACCGCGGCTACCGCCGTGCGCCAGGGGATGCCCCGGTGCAGCGCCCAGGTGCCGCCGACCGCGGCGGCGACGGCCGCGCCGATCATGATGCCGATGTCGGTGAGGCTGGTCTTGTCGGCGAGGACCGGGCCCGCGAGCATCTCGGCGTTGCCGGGCTGCCGCCACCAGGTCCAGTTCTCCGGGTGCCCGCCGAGCGCGCCCACCAGTTCCGACCCCCACAGGCTGAACGCGCTGGTGACGCCCCAGGCGCCGCCGGAGACCAGCAGGACACCCGCGCCCAGCACCGCCAGGACGAGAGCACCGGCGGCCAGCGGCCAGGAGCCCCGGACGGCCCGCAGGGCGGCGCCGCGCGCCGAGGGCACGGTGCCCAGGGGCGGCGGGTTCCGGCGGGCCTGGACGCGCCGGGTGACCAGCACCACGAGGAGCAGCGCCCCGATGGTCACGGCCCAGGAGCCGGACCAGCCGATGTGGTCGGAGAGCACGACGGGTTCCCAGGCCGGGAGGTCCTTCCACAGGTCGAACTGCCAGGCGGCCAGCGTGGCGCCCGCGACGAAGCCGCCGAGGGTCAGCACGATCGACGTCTGTCCCGAGCCGACGGCGAAGAGGGTGCCCGAGGCACAGGCGCCGCCGAGCTGCATGCCGATCGCGAAGAGCGCCGAGCCGGCGAACAGACCGACGCCGATCGGTCCGGCGGACGGGGCCGGCTGGGAGCCGAACAGCCCGGTTCCAGCGCCGATGACCAGCGCGAACAGGGTGGCCGTGGTGCCGAGCAGCAGGGCGTGGGCGCGCAGCCCGGCGCCGTTGCCGACGGCGATCAGCTGCCGCCAGGCCGAGGTGAAGCCGAACCGGGAGTGGAAGAGGGCCACCCCCAGACCGAGGCCCAGCAGGAGCAGCACGCCGGGCTTGGCTCCGTGCGCGGACCACACGTAGGCCGTCAGGGCGGTGGCGAGCAGCCCGGACACCACGAGGGGCGTGCGCCGCACCGGCGGCAGGGGCGGCGCCGCGGGCCGGGCGGAGGAGGTGGGAGCGGGGGCGAAGAGGGAGGTGGACGCGCGCGGCGGCGCCGCCGGGGGCGACCCGGCTGGGGGTGCGGTGGTCACGGAAGATCTCCGGGGTGGTGCACGGGGACGGCGGGCGGGCTGGCGGAGGCGGCGCGGATCGTCCGGCCGGTCCGGGATCAGCGGCGACAGAGGCCGTCGTCGACGCACCACGCCGAGCACGCGAAGAGCGCGAGGCACAGCAGCGGAGCCGAGGCAGACATGCGTGCGAATATACGGACCGGGGCGCTCCGGATGCCATGCCGTCTCGCCATGCGGATGGCGGGCGGCAGGCGTGCCGGAACGCCCCGGGCCGCGTGCGCCGCTAGACGGTGCGCTCCAGGCGGTCCGCCATCAGCTGCACGAAGCGGGCGGGTTCCTTCGGCCGGCCGCCCTCGGCCAGCACCGCGAGGGTGTGCAGCAGTTCCGCGGTCTCGGTGAGTTCCGTACGGTCCTGCCGGTCGGCGTAGGCCCGGTTGAGGGTCTTCACCAGCTGGTGCTCGGGGTTGAGCTCCAGGATCCGCTTGGCCTCGGGGACCTCCTGGCCCATCGCCCGGTACATGTTCTCCAGGGCGGGCGTGAGTTCGCCCGAGTCGGAGACGACGCAGGCCGGCGAGACCGTCAGCCGGGAGGAGAGGCGGACCTCCTTGACGTCCTCGCCCAGGTGCTCCGTCATCCAGCCGAGCAGCCCGGCGTACTCCTCGCCCTGCTTCTCCTTCTCGGCCCCGCTCTTCTCCTCCTCGGTGCCGGACAGGTCGATGTCGCCCTTGGCGACCGAGCGCAGCGCCTTGCCCTCGTACTCCCCCACCGCGTCGACCCAGACCTCGTCGACGGGGTCGGTGAGCAGCAGGACCTCGACGCCCTTGGCCCGGAACGCCTCCATGTGCGGGGAGTTCTCGATGGCCCGCCGGGACTCGCCCGTCATGAAGTAGATGTCGTCCTGGCCGTCCTTCATCCGCTCCACGTAGCTCTTGAGCGTGGTCGGCGCTTCGGCGTCGTGCGTGGTCGCGAACGAGCAGGCGGCGAGGATCGCGTCCCTGTTCTCGGAGTCGGTGACCAGCCCCTCCTTCAGCACCGCCCCGAACTCCCGCCAGAACGTGGCGTAGCGGTCCGGCGCGGACGTCCCGAGGTCCTTGACGGTGGCGAGGACCTTCTTGGTCAGCCGCCGCTGGATCATGCGGATGTGGCGGTCCTGCTGGAGGATCTCGCGCGAGACGTTGAGCGAGAGGTCCTGGGCGTCGACGACGCCCTTGACGAAGCGGAGGTAGGGCGGCAGCAGTTCCTCGCAGTCCTCCATGATGAAGACGCGCTTCACATAGAGCTGGACGCCGCGCTGGTAGCCCCGGGTGGACAGGTCGTGCGGGGCGTGCGAGGGGATGAAGAGGAGGGCCTGGTACTCGAAGGTGCCCTCGGCCTGGAGCCGGATCGTCTCCAGCGGGTCCCGCCAGTCGTGGCCGATGTGCTTGTACAGCTCGTGGTACTCCTCGTCGGAGACCTCGTCGCGCGGGCGCGCCCACAGGGCCTTCATCGAGTTGAGCGTCTCGGGCTCCCGGTCCTCGGCGGTGTCCTCGCCCGGCTCCGGAAGCAGGCGGACCGGCCAGGTGATGAAGTCGGAGTACCGCTTGACGATCTCCCTGATCTTCCAGGCGGAGGTGTAGTCGTGGAGCTGGTCGTCGGAGTCGGCCGGCTTGAGGTGCAGGGTGACGGCGGTGCCCTGCGGGGCCTCGTCGAGCCGCTCCAGGGTGTACGTGCCCTCGCCGCGCGAGGTCCAGCGGGTGCCCTGGGTCTCGCCGGCGTGCCGGGTGACCAGGGTGACCTCGTCCGCGACCATGAAGCCCGAGTAGAAGCCGACGCCGAACTGGCCGATCAGTCCGTCGGCCCCGGCGGCGTCCTGAGCGTCGCGCAGCTCCTGGAGGAACTTGGCGGTGCCCGAGTTGGCGATGGTCCCGATCAGCTGGGTGACCTCGTCGTACGACATGCCGATGCCGTTGTCCCGCACGGTCAGCGTGCGGGCGTCCTTGTCGATCTCCAACTCGACGTGCAGGTCGCTCACGTCGGCGCCGGGGGCGTCGTCGCGCAGCGCGGCGAGGCGCAGCTTGTCCAGCGCGTCCGAGGCGTTGGAGACGAGCTCGCGCAGGAAGACATCCTTGTTCGAGTAGACGGAGTGAATCATCAGCTGGAGGAGCTGACGTGCCTCTACCTGGAACTCAAACGTTTCGGTCGTCATGGCTGGTGAGTACCTCACAGGTCCGTCGTGCCACTGGCGGAAGTCACTCTAGAACAGCGCGGGGGCCGTGTCCGGGCCGGTCACACGTCCTCCGGTACGACGGCCTCCGTGAGCCGGTCCCTCAGGGCCCGGGGCGGGTTCAGCCGCAGCACCCGCTCGGCCTTGCCCGCTTGGGTCGGTGCTACGGCCCGGCGCCGTCCCCATGGCCCGTGGAGGCTCTGGCGGCGGAGGCGCACGGCAGGGCTGTGCTCCGCTCGACCTCAAGTGGTCCTGCGGTGCCTCCCCGTTCTGTTGCTGGGGCGAACGGCACCTGGAGCCCGTACGCCCCCTCTCCGAGGCCCGTGGCGAGCACTTCGGCCTGGCCTCGCCGGAGGTCACCAGCGTGCAGTAGCAGCAGTAGCAGAACCGGTCGTCGGGTGTTCCCGGAAGAGGCCGAGGAGAGCGGCGCGGGCCGCGCGGTGTACGGCGTCGGCGAGTTCGGCCTCGGTGGGCGGCATGGTGCGGCTCCCGGTTCGGAGGGTGCGGGCGGCGGTGCGGGCGTGGCTTCGGGGAGCGTAACGACCGGCACCGACAACGGAGCTGCGCCGTCAGCCGTGCAACGACCGGTACGCGGCCACCGCCCCCTCGTGCAGCGGCACGCTCCCCGTGCCGATCAGGCTGCGCACGTCCAGGAACTGGGCGCCGACCGCGTGGTCGGGCACGAACTCGGGGGCGCGCCGGACCAGGAGGCGGGTGAGGGCGCCGGCCACGGCGGGGTCCAGGTCCGGGCGGCACACCAGCAGGTTGGAGACGCCGACGGTGGCGACGCCGGCCGAGGAGCGGTACGCGCTCTGCGGCAGGGTCACCTCATCCAGACCCGAGGCGGCCATGCCGTCCCGCCCGCCGAGGCCGGGCAGCAGGCCGGCGAGCGGGAGGAAGCGCAGGCCGGGGTCGCGGTCGAGGTCGGAGAGGGTGGGCAGCGGCACGCCGCCGGCCACGAGCAGGCCGACGACGGAGCCGGTCCGCAGCGCCTCGGCCGCGTCGGCCAGCCGCAGGTGCCGTACCGGGACGTCGGTGCCGGGTGCCAGACCGGCGGCGCGCAGCAGACGGTCGCCGAGCAGGGCCGCGCCGGAGCCGACGGCGCCGAGCGAGACCGGGTGCCCGGCGAGGTCGGCCACCGCGCGCACCGGGGCGTCGGCGCGCACGGCCAGCTGGAGGTAGGTCTCGTAGACCCGGCCGATCGCTCTCAGGGGCACGGGGCGCGGGAAGAGACCGGTGCCCTGGGCGGCCCGCGCGGTGTCGGTCAGGACGAGGCCGAGGTCGGCATGGCCGTCCCGGAGCAGTTCGATGTTGGTGATGCTCCCGGCGGTGGTGCGCACGCGGCAGCGCAGACCGGAGCCGGCCGCATCCAACTGGGCGGCGAGGAGCCGCCCGAACGCGGCGTAGAAGGCGTTCGGCTCACCCGTGGCCAGCCGCAGCACCCCCCTCGGACCGGACCCGCCGACCGCACCGTCCGCCGCGACCAGCCCGCCGAGCGCTGCGCCGGCGACCGTGCCCAGGGCGGCACGCAGAGCGGCACGCCGGTTCATCGGGGACCTCCTTCGGACTGAGCGGGCGGCACGGCGGCACACGCCCGCAGGTTCCTGGGCCGCACGACCGCCGCCCCCGGGCGGCCGTCCACCAGCGGATCCCGGTTCACTGCGGGCCTCCTTCGATGTCCGCCCGGGGTACGACCGCACGTGCCCGCAGGCCACGGGGCTGGGCCGGGGTCAGTTCCAGGCGGCCGGTGCGGCCCGTGAGGAGCTGTTCGGCGATGGGGAGTCCGAGGCCCGTGCCGGATGTCCCGGTCTGCCGGGACGAGCGCCAGAAGCGGGTGGTGGCGCGGGCGATCTCCTCGGCCCGCAGGCCGGGGCCGTCGTCCGTGACGGTGACGGCCGCGTACGGGCCCTGAACGGCGCAGCGCACCCGGACCCGGGCGCCGTCGCCCGCGTATTTGATCGCGTTGTCCAGCAGGATGTCCGTCACCTGGGCCAGCTCCCGGTCCGTGCAGGCCGCCGGCACGGGTTCGGGGGCCTCGGCGGTCAGCCGGACCCCGGCGCGCCGTGCGACCGGCTCCCACAGCCGGTACTGGGTCAGTGTGACCTCGGCCGCGTCGCACCGGGCGCCCGAGCCGTCGGTCACGGTCAGTTCCCCGGCCCGGTGCTCGGCGGTGGCGAGGGCCAGCATGTCGTCGAGGAGGGTCTGCAGCCGGTCCAGTTCGGTGTCGACGCCGGTGTAGGTGCGCTCGCCCGAGGGCCGCAGGTGGGTGTGGAGGGCGTCGACCCGCAGCCGGAGCGCGGCCATGGGGTTGCGCATCTGGTGCGAGGTGTCGGCGACCAGCCGCCGCTGCTGTTCCAGGGCCGCGGTGACGGTGCGGGCCATGCGGTTGAACCCGGTCGCCAGCTGGCGCAGCTCGGGCGGCCCGCCGACGGAGGCGGAGCCGCGCCGGCCCGGCGGGGCCACGGGCGGGGTGTGCTCGGGCGGGAGTCCCGCGGCCAGCTCGCCGACGGCGCGGTCGAGGCGGCGCAGCGGACTGACCACCCACCGGGTCGCGGCGCGGGCCAGGACCGTGCAGCCGAGGGCGACCAGCGCCGTGCCGGCCAGCACGGCGGCCCAGCGCCGGGTGACGTCCTGAGCGGCCGTGGTGACGTCGGCGCGCAGCACCACGGCGCCGGAGACCTGGGTCCCGGTCCCCGCCGGTTCCGCGAACATCCGGGGCCCCCGGGACCAGGGGCGCAGGGCGCTGCCCGGGTGCGCGGTCTGGTTGCGCAGGGCGGCGTCGACCATCCGGGCCACGGCGGGATCGGCGGCGCGCATGCCGCCGGTCTGCACGACGGGGTGCCCGCGGGTGTCGGTGACGACGAGGGGCTCGCCGTAGAGCCGGGTGTAGCGCACGGCCTCGGCGGTGATGGCCGAGGTGTCGCCGGTGCCCGCCGCCCGGTCCATGAGCGAGGCGAAGCGGTCCAGGTCGGAGCTGCGGGCGAGGACCAGCTGCTGGGTGCGGTCGGAGGCGGTGAACAGCAGCAGCGGCACGGCGAACGCGGCCACCGCGAGCACGCCGAACAGCAGCAGCACCGTCTGCACGCGGGTCCGCACGGGCCGGCCCCGTCAGTCGCCGAGCCGGAAGCCGAAGCCCCGGATCGTGCTGAGCAGCCGCGGTCGGCCGAGCTTGGCGCGCAGCTGGGTGAGGTGGACGTCCAGGGACCGGGAGACGGCGTGGTAGGCGTCGCCCCACACCTCGTCCAGGACCTGCTCGCGGCTGACCGCGGTCCCGGCCCGGCGGGCCAGTACGGCGAGGATGTCGAACTCCTTGGCGGTCAGTTCGACCTCCTCGCCGCCGACCCGGACCTGCCGGGCGTCGAGAGCCACCTCCAGGTCCCCGACGCGCACCGTCCTGGCGGCGGGCGGCGCCTGTGCGGCGGCGCGCCGGGTGACGGCCTCGATACGGGCGAGCAGCTCGGTGAGGCGCACCGGTTTGACGAGGTAGTCGTCGGCGCCGAGCCGCAGCCCGCGCACCACCGAGCGCTCGTCGCCGCGCGCGGTCAGCACCACCACGGACAGGTCACTGACAGCCCGCAGCCGACGCAGCACCTCCAGGCCGTCGACGTCGGGCAGGCCGAGGTCGAGGAGGAGCAGGTCGGAGCTGCGGTGGTAGGTCAGCACGTCCTGGCCGCGGGTGACCCGCCGGGTGATGTGGCCGTGGTCGTACAGGACCTCCACGAGCGCGCCCGCGACCCCGTCGTCGTCCTCGGCCAGCAGTATGTGCATCCTGCCGTCTCCCTCCGGCGGCGTCGGCGCCGATGCCGCCCGCGTCCGGGAACTGGTGTCGGAATATCCCGGTCCGAATGTAGACCACGCCCGGCGGTGCGTTTCGCCTGGTCCGCAGGGTGGACGGCGATGGCGTCCCGCTCTGTTAAGGCGAGGTTAGTTCTGTGTCCGGTCGTCTCCCGGCCCTCGCATGGCCGGGGAGAGGCTGCCGCGGTCGACGACGACCCGACCCGGAGGACCCAGCCCATGATCATCGACTGTCACGGTCACTACACCACGGCTCCGCCCGCGCTGGCCGCGTGGCGGGAGCGGCAGATCGCCGGTCTCGCCGGCCCGGCGGCGCTCTCGCCCCCGGCCCCGGAGATCGGCGACGACGCACTGCGCGAGAGCGTCGAGCCGAACCAGTTGCGGACGATGGACGAGCGCGGCATCGACGTGACCGTCTTCTCCCCCAGGGCGTCGTTCATGGCGCACCACGTGGGTGACTTCCGCACGTCCGCCGCGTGGGCGGCGCTCTGCAACGAGCTGTGCCACCGCGTCGCCGGGCTCTACCCCGGGCGCCTCGCGCCCGCCGCCATGCTGCCGCAGTCGCCCGGCGTCGACCCGGCCACCTGCGTCCCCGAGCTGACACGCTGCGTGGAGGAGTACGGCGCGGTCGCGGTGAACCTCAACCCCGACCCCTCCGGCGGCCACTGGTCCGCTCCCCCGCTCACCGACCGCTCCTGGTACCCGCTCTACGAGAAGCTGGCCGAGTACGACGTACCGGCGATGATCCACGTCAGCACCAGCGTGAACCCGGCCTTCCACACCACCGGCGCGCACTATCTCAACGCGGACACCACGGCGTTCATGCAGCTGGTGCAGGGTGACCTGTTCGCGGACTTCCCGACCCTGAAGCTGGTCATCCCGCACGGCGGCGGGTCCGTGCCCTACCACTGGGGCCGGTTCCGGGGCCTGGCCGTGGCGCTCGGGAAGCCGCCGCTGGAGGAGCACCTCCTCGGCAACGTCTTCTTCGACACCTGCGTCTACCACCAGGCGGGCATCGACCTGCTGCTGGACGTGGTCCCCGCCCGCAACGTGCTGTTCGCCTCCGAGATGATCGGCGCGGTGCGGGACGTCGACCCGCGCACCGGCCACCACTTCGACGACACCCGCCGCTACGTCGAATCGTCCGCGCTGCCCGCGGAGCAGGTCGCCGCCGTCCAAGAGCACAACGCGCGCGCCGTGTACCCACGCCTCGACGCGCTGCTGAAGCGGCAGGGGCGCTGACATGGCCGACCTCGCCCCGAAGACCCCAGGCTGGCTGGACTGGCACCCCGACCCGTCCCCGCCCGCCTTCCGGCTGCCGCCCGGCACGGTCGACGCGCACTGCCATGTCTTCGGCCCGCAGGCCGAGTTCCCCTTCGCCCCGGGCCGCAAGTACACCCCCTGCGACGCCGGCAAGGACCAGCTCTTCGCGCTCCGCGACCACCTGGGCATCGACCGTACGGTGATCGTGCAGGCCACCTGCCACGGCGCCGACAACAGCGCCATGCTGGACGCCGTGCGGTCGAGCGGCGGACGGGCCCGCGGGGTCGCGACCGTGCGGCCGGACATCGGCGACGCCGAGCTGCGGGCGCTGCACGCGGCCGGCGTGCGCGGGGTGCGGTTCAACTTCGTGCGCCGCCTGGTCGACACCTCGCCGAAGGACGAACTGCGCGCGATCGCACGGCGGATCGCCCCGCTGGGCTGGCACGTCGTCCTCTACTTCGAGGCCGCCGACCTGCCCGAGCTGGAGGGCTTCTTCGCGTCGCTGCCCACGCCGCTCGTGGTGGACCACATGGGACGCCCGGACGTGACGCGGCCGGTTGACGGGCCCGGGTTCACGCGCTTCCTGCGCTTCACCGAGCGCAACGACGTATGGGTCAAGGTGTCCTGCCCGGAGCGGCTGAGCGTGACCGGGCCTCCCGCCCTCGACGGTGAGCGGGAGCCGTACGCCGATGTCGTGCCCCACGCCCGGCGCGTCGTCGAGGAGTTCGGCGACCGCGTGCTGTGGGGCACCGACTGGCCGCACCCGAACCTCGCCGGCCACATGCCCGACGACGGGCTCCTCGTCGACCACGTGCGGCGGGTGGCCGTCACCGAGGAGCAGCGGCACCGGCTGCTGGTCGACAACCCGGCCCGCCTGTACTGGCCCGGCGAGCGGTGAACCGCCCGGTGCCCTCCCCGACCTTCTCGACAAGGACCCCGCCATGCCACATGCCAACGCCCTGAACCGCCTGGACCGGCTGCCGGTCTCCCGGTTCCACAAAGTCACCCTGCTCGCCGTGTCGTTCGCGTACTTCTTCGAGTTCGCGGACATCAACACCTTCGCCACCACCGCCCCGAAACTCGTCGACCTGTGGGGCATCACGGTCGACCAGATCGCCTACGTCACCTCGCTGTCGTTCGTCGGCATGTTCCTCGGCTCGGTCGTCGCTGGGGCCGTCGCCGACCGCCTGGGCCGGAAACGGACCCTGCTGCTGACGACGCTGTTCTTCGGTGTCTTCTCCTTCGCCTCGGCGTTCGCCTGGGACCTGGTGTCGCTGACCGTCTTCCGGGTGCTGACCTCGGCCGGCCTGGCGGCGATGACCGTGGTCGCCGTCATCTACGTCAACGAGATGTACCCGTCGGCCGTCCGCGGCAAGTACCAGGCGTACGCCATCGTCATCGGCATCTGCGGCACCCCGGTCACCAATCTCGTCGCCAGCGCGGTGGTGCCGCTCGGCGACTGGACCTGGCGCCTGGTCTACCTGTGGGGTTCCCTCGGCATCCTGCTCGTCCTGTTCACCCGGCACCTGGCCGAGTCGCCCCGCTGGCACGAGAGCCGGGGCGACCACGAGAGCGCGGAGGCGGTGCTGCGCGACATCGAGTCCCGGGTGGCCGCCGAGCACGGTCCGCTGCCCGAGCCCGCGCCCCCGGTCGAGGAGGAGCCCGTGACCAGGGCACCGCTGCGGCTGCTGCTCCAGCGCAAGTACCTGTACCCGACGCTGCTGCTCACGGTCCTGTGGGTCACCCAGACCATCGGCTTCTTCGGCTATTCGAGCTGGGCGCCGACCCTGCTGGCCAAGGAGGGCTTCAGTGTCGAGAAGTCCGTCTTCTACGTGGCGCTGACCACCGTCGGTGCCCCGCTCGGCTCCTATCTGGCGGCGCTGGTGACCGACCGGTTCGAGCGCAAGTGGTGCCTGGCCGCCTTCGGCACGCTGATCGCGCTGTGCGGGCTGCTGTACGGCCTGACGTTCAACCCGGTGCTCATCATCGTGTTCGGCTTCCTGGTGAACCTCTTCGAACGCGGTTACACCGCCCTCGGGTACGCCTACTCGCCCGAGCTGTTCGACACACGCGGCCGGTCGCTCGGGACGAGCGTCTCCTACGGCCTGGGCCGGCTGTCGAACGCGGCGGGGCCGCTGATCGTGGCGGCGCTCTACAACGCCCACGGCTACCGGAGCGTCTTCTACTTCATCGCCGGCACCTGGCTGGTCGGCGCCGTGGCGCTGAGCGTCTTCGGACCCCGGACACGGCGGGCCCGGCTCGCGGCGCCGGACCGGAAGCGGGACGCCGTGCCCGGCTGAGGCGGCGTCGGACGGCGCGGCGGTTCCACTGCAAGAAGTTCTGTCAGCAGCGTTGACTTGGAGTCAACACCACTGCACATTACTTAAAAGTAGAACCGCCCAGTAACCACCGGCCGCACTCCGCACTCCGCACTCCAGAAGAGGGAGCACATGCCGAAGCATGCTCTGCGCCGTGTCATGACTGCGACAACCGCTGCGGTCGGTGTGCTGGCCCTCGGCCTCGCCGACGCCACCGCGCACGCCACCACCCCCACCCTCGACTACGTGGCCCTCGGCGACAGTTACAGCGCCGGCTCCGGGGTCCTGCCCATCGACCCCGCCAACCTGCTCTGCCTGCGCTCGACGGCGAACTACCCCCACGTCATCGCCGACGCGACCGGCGCCCGCCTCAAGGACGTCACCTGCGGCGCCGCGCAGACCTCCCACTTCACCCAGGCCCAGTACCCCGGTGTCGCCCCCCAGGTGAACGCGCTGAGCGCCGGCACGGACCTGGTCACCCTGACCATCGGCGGCAACGACAACAGCACGTTCATCAACGCCATCACGGCCTGCGGCTCCGCGGGCGTCCTCAGCGGCGGCAAGGGCAGCCCCTGCAAGGACAAGAACGGCACGTCCTTCGACGACCAGATCGAGAACAACACCTACCCCGCACTCAAGGCGGCGCTGCGCGAGGTCATGGCGGCGGCTCCCAACGCCCGGGTGGCCGCCCTGGGTTACCCCTGGATCACCCCGGCCGCAGCCGACCCGTCCTGCTTCGTGAAGCTGCCGATCGCCGCCGGGGACGTGCCCTACCTGCGGGGCATCCAGGCCCACCTCAACGACGTGGTCGAACGCGCCGCGGAGGAGACCGGCGCGACCTTCGTCGACTTCGCCGCCGTCTCCGAGGGCCACGACGCGTGCCAAGCCCCCGGCACCCGGTGGATCGAGCCGCTCCTCTTCGGCCACAGCCTCGTCCCCGTGCATCCCAACGCGCTCGGTGAGCGGCGGATGGCCGAGCACACCATGGACGCCCTCGGCCTGGGCTGATTCCCCCCGCGCCCCGCGTACGCTGGGCGCGTGCCGTCCTCCCGCCTGCGCCGCGTCGCCGTCCTCGTGCTCGAAGGGGCGAAGCCGCTCGACGTCGGCATTCCGGCGCAGGTGTTCACGACGCGCGCGAGCATGCCGTACGAGGTCCGGGTGTGCGGCGCGGCGCCCGGCCTCGTCACCGGCGGTGACGGCCTGTCGTACCACGTGGCCCACGGCCTGGACGCGCCGGCGTGGGCCGACGTGGTCTTCATCCCCGGCTACCGGTCCCCCGACCGCGACGACCCACCGCCGGCCGTCGTCGAGGCGCTGACCGAGGCCCACGAGCGGGGCGCGCGGCTGGCCGCCATCTCCACCGGCGCCTTCGCGCTGGCCGCCACGGGACTGCTCGACGGCCGGCGTGCCACGACGCACTGGCACTACACACGGGCACTCGCCCGCAAGCATCCCCGGGTGCGGGTCGACGAGAACGTGCTCTTCGTGGACGAGGGCAGCGTGCTCACCTCGGCCGGCGCCGCCTCCGGCATCGACCTGTGCCTGCACATCCTGCGCGGCGACCTCGGGGTGGCCGCGTCGAACCACGTCGCCCGGCGCCTCGTCGCGGCCCCCTACCGCAGCGGCGGCCAGGCGCAGTACGTGCCGCGCAGCGTGCCCGAGCCGCTGGGCGAGCGGTTCGCGGCGACCCGCGAGTGGGCGCTGCGCCGCCTCGGCGAGCCGCTCACCCTGGAGGCCCTGGCCCGGCACGCCGCGGTGTCGGCGCGCACCCTCTCCCGGCGCTTCGTCGAGGACACGGGCTACACGCCGATGCAGTGGGTGCTGCGGGCCCGCATCGACATGGCCCGTGAGCTGCTGGAACGCTCGGAGCGCGGGGTGGAGCAGATCGCCGTGGACGTCGGCCTCGGGACCGGCGCCAATCTGCGCCTGCACTTCCAGCACATCCTCGGCACCACCCCCAGCGAGTACCGGCGCACCTTCGCCCGCGGCGACTGACCGCCCCCTCCCAGAGACCCTGGCGCGATCCTTTCGAACCGTGGCACTCACGCCGCTGCCGTCGGCGGACGCGGCGCGCGAGCCTGGTGGCGAAGGACCTGGCCGCGCAACGAAGGGACAGCGCTCATGACGCGCATCGGCATCAACGGATTCGGCCGCATCGGACGGAACGTGCTGCGCGCACTGCTCGAACGCGACTCCAAGATCGAGGTCGTCGCCGTCAACGACCTCACGGAACCGGCCGCCCTGGCCCGGCTGCTCGCGTTCGACTCGACGTCCGGCCGGCTCGGGCGCCCCGTGAGCGTGGACGGGGACACCCTCGTCGTCGACGGCCGCCGGATCAAGGTGCTGGCCGAGCGCGAACCCGCCCGGCTGCCGTGGGCCGAACTGGACGTCGACATCGTGCTGGAGGCCACCGGCCGCTTCACCTCGGCCGCCGCCGCGGGCGGCCACCTCACGGCGGGCGCGCGGAAGGTCCTGGTCAGCGCGCCGTCGGACGGTGCCGACGTGACGCTCGCGTACGGCGTGAACACCGACGCGTACGACCCGGCCGCCCACACGGTCGTCTCGAACGCGTCCTGCACCACCAACGCCCTCGCGCCGCTGGCCGCGGTGCTCGACGACCTGGCCGGCATCGAGCACGGCTTCATGACGACGGTGCACGCCTACACGCAGGAGCAGAACCTCCAGGACGGCCCGCACCGCGACCCGCGCCGCGCCCGCGCCGCCGGGGTCAACATCGTGCCGACCACCACCGGCGCCGCCAAGGCGATCGGCCTGGTGCTGCCGAACCTGGACGGCAGGCTGTCGGGCGACTCGATCCGCGTGCCGGTCCCGGTGGGTTCGATCGTCGAGCTGAACACGACCGTCGCCCGCGACGTGACCCGCGAGGACGTGCTGGCGGCCTACCGCACCGCGGCCGAGGGACCGCTCGCGGGCGTGCTGGAGTACTCGGAGGACCCGCTGGTCTCCTCCGACATCACCGGCAACCCGGCCTCCTCGATCTTCGACTCCGCGCTGACCCGCGTCGACGGCCGGCACGTCAAGGTCGTCGCCTGGTACGACAACGAGTGGGGCTTCTCGAACCGCGTGATCGACACGCTGGAACTGCTCGCCACACACTGAACCGGTAGCCGGTTCGGCAACACGGGGGGTCGCACGTCACAATGGTGCGATGAGCAATTCCAAGGTTTACTTCGACATCGACATCGACGGCCAGGATGCGGGCCGCATCGTCTTCGAGCTCTTCGAGGACGTCACCCCCAAGACCGCCAAGAACTTCATCGAGCTGGCCACCGGCGAGCACGGCTTCGGCTACGCGGGTTCGCCGTTCCACCGCGTGATCCCGCAGTTCATGCTGCAGGGCGGTGACTTCACCCGGGGCGACGGCACGGGCGGCAAGAGCATCTACGGCGAGAAGTTCGCGGACGAGAACTTCCAGCTGAAGCACACCGACCCCTACCTGCTCTCCATGGCGAACGCGGGCCCGAACACCAACGGCTCGCAGTTCTTCGTGACCACCGTGCCCACCCCGTGGCTGGAC
This sequence comes from Streptomyces sp. NPDC058985, assembly GCF_042740985.1. NCBI lineage: Bacteria > Bacillati > Actinomycetota > Actinomycetes > Kitasatosporales > Streptomycetaceae > Streptomyces > Streptomyces sp. NPDC058985. The sequence continues at coordinate 40,521 of NZ_JBHYJX010000049.1, forward strand.
GGCAAGCACGTCGTCTTCGGCAAGGTCGTGGAGGGCACGGACGTGGTCGACAAGATCGAGGGCTACGGGTCGTCCCCGACGGGCCGCACCTCCAAGAAGATCACGGTGCGGGCCTCGGGCCGCGTCTAGCACCGATCGTCCGCGGCAGACCCGCGGCAACGGGGCCCATCGCGCTCGGCGCGGTGGGCCCCGTCCCCGTCTGGTGGGGCGGGCCGGGTGGTGCGACGCTGGGGTGGAGAGGTGTCCGCGGACGGCAACCCGGGAGGGCCGATGGGACGGGACGTCCCGGCGGTGGTCTTCACCCGCGAGGACCGCCGCCGGTACCGGATCAAGATGCAGGAGTGCCTGGAGGCCTTCGCGCAGATGCTGCGCGAGTCCCGGTTCGAGACCGAGCGTCCCCAGGTGGGCCTGGAGATCGAGCTGAACCTGGTCGACGACCGGGGCGAGCCGGCTATGCGCAACAGCGACGCGCTCGAGGCGATCGCCGATCCCGCCTGGGCCACCGAGCTGGGCCGCTTCAACCTGGAGATCAACATCCCGCCCCGCAGGCTGACGGCGGGCGGCCCCGACGCCTGGGAGACCGAGATCCGGGCCGCCCTGAACCACGCCGAGGACCGTGCCACGTCGGTCGGCGCCCACCTGATCATGATCGGCATCCTGCCCACGCTGCGCCAGTCGGACGTGGGCGAGGCGGCCCTGTCGGAGAACCCGCGCTACCGGCTGCTCAACGACCAGGTGTTCGCCGCCCGGGGCGAGGACCTGCACATCGAGGTGGACGGCGTGGACCGGCTGCGCACCTACGCGGACACCATCACGCCCGAGGCAGCCTGCACCAGCACGCAGTTCCACCTCCAGGTGGCGCCCGAGGAGTTCGCGGACTACTGGAACGCCGCCCAGGCGATCGCCGGGGTCCAGGTCGCCCTCGCGGCGAACTCGCCCTTCCTGCTCGGCAAGGAACTCTGGCACGAGAGCCGTATCCCCCTGTTCGAGCAGGCCACCGACACCCGGCCGCAGGAGATCAAGGCACAGGGGGTGCGGCCCCGGGTGTGGTTCGGGGAGCGGTGGATCAACAGCGTCTTCGACCTCTTCGAGGAGAACCTCCGCTACTTCCCGGCCCTGCTGCCACTCTGCGACGAGCAGAACCCCGCCGACACACTGGACCGCGGCGACGTCCCCGACCTGGGCGAGCTGACCCTGCACAACGGCACCATCTACCGCTGGAACCGGCCCGTCTACGCCGTCGCCCACGACAAACCGCACGTCCGGGTGGAGAACCGCGTCCTGCCCGCCGGTCCCACCGTGGCCGACACCCTCGCCAACGGGGCGTTCTACTACGGCCTGACCCGTGCCCTGGTGGAGGAGGAGAGGCCGGTGTGGTCGCGGATGTCCTTCTCGGTGGCCGAGGACAACCTGCACACCGCCGCCCGGCAGGGCATCGAGGCCCACCTCTACTGGCCCGGCATGGGCGAGATCACCGTGCCCGAGCTGGTGCTGCGCCGGCTGCTGCCGCTGGCGCACCGGGGCCTTGAGCTGTCCGGCATGGACTCGGCCTGGCGGGAGCCGCTGCTCGGCATCATCGAGCAGCGGTGCGTCACCGGCCGCAACGGCGCGGTCTGGCAGAAGGAAATGCTCCACCACATCGACGCCTCCGCCCGGCCGAGCCGCCACGAGGCGCTGCGCCGCATGACGCAGCAGTACATGGACTACATGCATCTCAACGCCCCGGTCCACACCTGGCCGGTCGACTGACGACGCCAGGGAGGCGGCGGACGATGTGCCGATGGCTGGCCTACTCGGGAACCCCCGTGCTGCTGGAGACGATCCTCTACCGGCCGGAGCACTCGCTGATCGACCAGAGCCTGCACTCCCGGATGGGGGTGGAGACGACGAACGGGGACGGGTTCGGGGTCGGCTGGTTCGGACCCGAGATGGAGACACCCGCGATCGTCCGGGAGATCGGTCCCGCGTGGAGCAACCGCAATCTGCGGGAGATCGCCGGGCATGTCCGCTCGCCGCTGTTCTTCGCGCACATCCGGGCGTCCACCGGCAGCGCGGTGCAGCAGACCAACTGCCATCCGTTCCGCCACGGGCGCTGGATGTGGATGCACAACGGCGCCATCGCCGACTTCCACAAGCTGCGCCGGGACCTGGCGCTGGCCGTCGACCCGCGTCTCTACCCGGACATCGAGGGGTCGACGGACTCGGAGATGATGTTCTTCCTGGCCCTCACCTTCGGTCTGGAGGAGGACCCGCCGGGGGCGGTGGCGCGGATGGCGGGGCTGGTGGAGGAGGTCGGTCACGAGCACGGGGTGGAGTACCCGCTGCAGATGACCGTCGCGGTGACCGACGGGCGGAGCCTGTGGGCCTTCCGCTACTCCACGCAGGCCCAGACCCGGTCGCTGTACTACAGCTCGCGCGTCGAGAGCGTGCGCGCGCTCCATCCCGACCTGCCCTACCTGCGGGAGGCGTCCGACGAGACCCGCCTGATCGTCTCGGAGCCCCTGGGCGACCTGCCCGGCGTCTGGAACAAGGTGCCCGAGGGCAGCTACGGCGTGGTCCGGCCCGAGGGCGACGACATGCTCCCGTTCGTCCCCCGGCCGGTCCGGCGCCGTTGACAGGGACGAGCGGAGATCACACAATCGGTGCCATGACCACATACCGGTTCGGCACCACGGCGGAGTGTCCCCGCGTGCCCGAGCGGACCGGTTGTGAGCGCTCCGGCCGATAACGGCCGTCCCCCGCACCGCAGGCTCGACGCGCGACGCGTCGGGGCCCTGTCGGTTCCTCTTCCGGCGAAGCGTCCTCCGGCGAAACGCTGAAACGCTCCGGAACCCGCACATTTTCCCGGCCGTCGGGCGACGACGTCGTACCGCCATGGCCGGGTACCGCCCAGACCACGCACCAGGGGAGGACTCCCATGACCGTCACGGCCGCAGACCCGAGCACCGTCCTGCGCGAAGCGCGCATCCCGGAGGACGGAATGTACGAGGGCCGGCGCGTCCTGCGCCGGCTGCCCGAGGGGTGGCGGGAGCGGCCCTACGAGCACTTCGAGGTCGTTCCGCAGGCGCGCACCATCGGCGCCGAGATCCGGGGCGTCGACCTCTCGCGCCCGCTCGGCGCCACCCTGCGCGAGGAGTTGAACCGCGCCCTGCTGGAGTGGAAGGTGCTCTTCTTCCGCGCCCAGCACCTCACCTCCGGCCAGCAGCGGGACTTCGCGGGACACTGGGGCGAGCTGGAGACCAATCCCCTGCTCAGCGCCGGTGCCAGTGCGGACGTCGTCCGGTTCGACAAGGGCTCCGGGAGTGCGCCGACGTACGAGAACGTCTGGCACACCGACGTCACCTTCCGTGAGCGGCCCGCGCTCGGTGCCGTGCTCCAGCTGCGCGAGGTCCCGCCGTTCGGCGGGGACACGATGTGGGCGGACATGGCGGCGGCCTACGACAACCTGCCGCCGGAGGTGAAGGAGCGCGTCGACGGCGCCCGCGCCGTGCACGACTTCATCCCCGGGTTCGCCAGGTTCTACGGGCCCGAGCGGCTGGCGCCGCACCAGGACCTCTTCCCGCCCGTGGAGCACCCCGTGGTGCGCACCCACCCCGAGACGGGGCGGCGCATGCTGTTCGTGAACACGTCGTTCACCACCCGCATCCTCGGCATGGACCGGGCCGAGAGCGACCGGCTGCTGCGTCTCCTCTTCCAGCAGGCGCACGTGCCCGAGTACCAGGTGCGCTTCCGCTGGCAGGCAGGCGACGTCGCCTTCTGGGACAACCGGGCCACCCAGCACTACGCGGTGGGCGACTACGGCTCGGAGCGCCGGGTCGCCGAACGCGTCGCCATCGCGGGTGACCGACCGTTCTGAGAAGAGGGGAAGGGGGGCGGAAGCGATGTCCGCTTCCGCCCTCCGTCGGGTCGCGTCACGCCTGGTCCTGCTCCTCGATCGCGGCCGGGCGGAGCTGCGCCGCCCGTACGCGGGAGACGTCGAGCTTCTCCTCGCGGTCGAACCGGTAGATGCCGTTCTGCTCCTGGAAGACGTCGGTCAGCTGCGTGTAGCAGTAGCCGAACATGTCGCGGTCCTCCAGCAGCACCCCGGTGAGTCCGGTGAACCGCTCGTGGAACTCGTCCTCGTTGCGGACGCGTTCCCCGTAGCCCCAGGAGACCGTGCGGTCCTCGCCGGAGAGGTCGGCGGCGGCCTCGGGGTCCCACCAGATGCCGCCGAACTCGCTGACGAAGTACGGCTGTCCCCGGTAGGGCTGGGAGTAGGGCGCGCCGTTCTCGTAGGCGTTGACGAAGGGCGCGTCCTTGGCGAGGCCGGACATCAGCTCCCGGAAGGCGGCCGGGTCCTGCTCGTAGTTGTGGGAGTCGTAGACGTCGGTCTCGGCGACCCGGTGGGCGTAGCCGGACGCGTCCACGACCGGCCGGGTGGTGTCCATGGCCTTGGTCGCCAGGAACATCGCCCGGGTCACGTCGTCGAGCTGGGTCATCCGGTCGTGCAGCTTCTGGTAGGTCTCGTTGAGCGGGCACCAGCCGATGATCGAGGGGTGCGAGTAGTCGCGCTCCAGCGCCTCCAGCCACTGGGCGACGTAGGAGGCGTCGGGCTTCTGGTTGTCGCCCGAGGAGCCGCCCGTCTCGCAGCCCCAGTCGCCGAACTCGCCCCAGACCAGGTAGCCGAGGCGGTCGGCGTGGTAGAGGAAGCGCTCCTCGAACACCTTCTGGTGCAGCCGGGCCCCGTTGAACCCGGCGGCCATGCCCAGCTCGATGTCCTTGACCAGCGCCTCGTCGGTCGGGGCGGTCATCAGCCCGTCCGGGTACCAGCCCTGGTCGAGGACGAGACGCTGGAAGAGCGGACGCCCGTTGATGAGGACGGCCTTGCCGCGCAGACCGACGGCGCGCAGACCGGCGTAGCTCTCGGCGCTGTCGACCACCTCGCCCGCCGCGTCGAGGAGTTCGAGGCGCAGGTCGTACAGGTGCGGGTCTTCGGGACCCCACTCGCGGCGCCGGTCGTCCGGCACCGGCAGGTGCAGGCGCGGGGCGAGGTCCAGGTCGGCGCGTGCCTCGGCGCGGCTCACCTCGCCGGCGGCGTCGCTGAGCACGGCGCGCACCCTGTGGCCGGGCCGGTTGCCGGACAGGGGCAGTTCCAGGTGGAAGGCGGAGCCGGCCAGGTCCGGGGTGATCCGGGGGCGGCGCAGGTGGACGTCGGGTACGGGCTCCAGCCAGACGGTCTGCCAGATGCCGGTCACCCGGGTGTAGTTGCAGTCGTGGTTGGCGTACTTGACGGCCTGCTTGCCCCGGGCCTGCGGACCGGACTTGGGGTCGCGGGCCCGGACGGTGATCACGACCTCCTCGCCCGCCCCGGCGATGTCGCCGAGGTCGGCGGTGAAGGGGGTGAAGCCGCCGCGGTGCCGGACGACCTCCTTGCCGTCGGTCCACACGGTGGTGTCGTGGTCGACGGCGCCGAAGTGCAGCAGCACCCGGCGTCCCGCCCAGGCGGCGGGGAGGGTGACGGCCTTCCGGTACCAGACGGCCTCCAGGAAGTCGGTGTCGCCGACGCCGGACAGCTCGGACTCGGGCGGGAAGGGGACGAGGATCTCGTCGCGCAGCTCGCGGTCGAGGAGCCCGCGGTCGAGGCCGCTGTCCCCCCGGTCCGTCTCGAACTGCCAGGCGCCGTTCAGGTTGAGCCAGTCGCGGCGCACGAACTGCGGTCGCGGGTACTCCGGGCGCGGTACGGAGTGAGGGGACACACATGCTCCAGTCGATCGGTGGGCGGCGCTCGGACGCCGGACCCGGGTGTACAGCCGTGAGGGGATGAGAGAGGAGGGGTCAGGAACCGCCGAGGCCGGTGGTAGCCACGGAGTTGACGATGCGGCGCTGGAAGAGGAGGAAGACGACGATCAGCGGCACCGCCGCCAGCAGGGCGGACGCCATGGACTGCGCGTACTGGATGCCGTAGGCGTCCTTCACGGTGGCCAGTCCCACCGGGAGGGTCATCAGGTCGGGGTCGTTGGTGACGATGAACGGCCACATGAAGTTGTTCCAGGCCCCGATGAAGACGAAGATCGCGACCGCCGCCACGATCGGCCGCGACAGCGGCAGCACGATCGACCGGAAGACCCGGAACTCGGAGGCGCCGTCGATCCGGGCCGCCTCCTCCAGCTCCTTGGGGATGCCGTCGAAGAACCGCTTGAGGATGAAGACCATCATCGGCGCGACGACCTGGGGCAGGATGACCGCCGCGTAGGTGTCCACCATGTTGAAGAGCAGCATCTGGTCGAACAGCGGCACGACGAGCAGTTGCGGCGGGATCATGATGGCGGCGACGGTGACGGCGAGCAGCGCCCGCCGGCCGCGGAACGTGCCGCGCGAGAAGCCGTACGCCGCCAGCGTGGAGACCACCACGGTGATCAGGGTGACCAGCCCGGCGATCAGGAAGCTGTTGAAGGCCCAGACGGAGACGTTCCCGCGTTCCAGGATCTCCTGGTAGGCGTCCAGGGTGAAGGCGCCCTTGAACGGGGACAGCCCGGTGGTGGCGACGTCCTTCTCGCTCTGCACGGAGGTGGCGATCGCCCACAGGAAGGGCACCAGCCAGACGACCGCGAGGACGACGAGCGCCGTGCCGGCCAGGACCCGGGGCAGCCGGCCGTGGCCGAGGAGCAGGGGGGAGCCGGACGCTTCGCGGGGTGGACGCCGCCGTGCGCGGACGGGGGTGGCGGTTGCGGACACGGTCAGTCCTCCCGGCGGAAGAGACGGAACTGCACGAGCGAGACGACGATGATCAGGGCGAAGAAGAGGTACGAGATGGCGGAGGCGTAGCCGAGGCGGTAGCCGGTGAAGCCGACGTCGTAGACGTACTCCAGGACGGGGCGGGTGGAGCCGTTGGGGCCGCCCTTGGTGAGGATGTAGATCTGGTCGAACACCTTGAGGGAGGCCAGGATCTGGAGCATGGCCACCAGCCCGGTGGTCCTGCGCAGCTGCGGCAGGGTGATGGACCACAGCCGCCGCCACGCGCCGGCCCCGTCGAGTGCCGCCGCCTCGTCGAAGGTCGTGGGCAGGGACTGGAGCGCGGCGAGGTAGAGCAGGAAGTTGAAGCCGACCGTCCACCAGACGGTGAGGCCGGCGATGGACCACATGGCGACGGACTCGTCGGACAGCCAGCCGACGGGCGCGATGCCGAAGCTGTCGAGGAGTTGGTTGCCCAGGCCCAGCTCCGGCTGGTAGAGCCAGGTCCAGATGAGGGTCACCACGGTGACCGGCAGCAGGTAGGGGGCGAAGAACGCCAGCCGCCACGCCCACTGTCCGGCGAGCCCGCTGTGCACGAGCAGCGCCATGGCCAGGGCGACCAGCACGAGCGGGACGCTGGAGATGGCGGTGAAGAAGACGGTGTTGCCGAGGCTGCTCCAGACGTCGGGATCGCCGAAGGCCTCGGTGTAGTTGTCGAAGCCGACGAAGCCGGTGTCGCGCAGGGCGAGCGAGCTGTCGGTGAAGCTCATCCAGAGCCCCTGCACGATCGGCCAGACCATGAAGAGGCCGAAGACGAGCAGGAAGGGCAGGACGAAGACGAATCCGTTGCCGGGGCGTATCCGGCGCAGGACGGCACGGCGGCCGTCCGCGGGGCCGGTGGCGGGGTCGGTCCGCTCCTCGGCGCCGAGCGGTGCGGTGGTGGTCACGTCGGTCACTCCTTCTGCTGGGTCAGGCCACCGGATTGGGCTGCCGCAGCAGCGTGTCCGCCTCGCGGACCATCTGCCGCACCGCCTTCTCGGGGGAGGTGTTGCCCAGCAGCGCCGACTGGAGCGGCTGGCACATCCGGTTCTGGAAGTTCGAACCGGCTCCGACGAACCAGTTGGGCGGGTCGAGCACCGCCACCTCCGCGGCGTCGGCGTAGGACGACTGCGGTTCGAGGGCCGCGTACTCGGGCTCCGCGAGGACGGGCTGGTAGGCGGGGATGTGACCGGCGCTCGCCCAGGTGAGGCTCCGCTTGAGGATCGCCGCGATGTACCGGTGGGCCTCGCGGCGCCGTGCCGGGTCGGGGTCCTCCTGGTGCGGGAGGACGAAGCTGTGGCTGTCGGTGTAGACGGCCGGCTTGTCGAAGACCTGCGGGAAGGGCGCGGCACCCAGGTCGATGCCGGACTCCTTCAGCGTCGGCAGCTCCCACTCGCCGAGCATGGCCATGCCGCCGCGACCGCCGGTGAACGCGGCCAGTGCGCCGTTGTAGTCCAGGTTGTTGGGGTTGGTCTTCCCGTCGAAGAGTCGCGTCATGAGGGTCACGACGCGGACGGCGGCGTCGACGTCGATCCGGGCGGGCCCGCCGTCCGGCAGCTCGAACTCGGCTCCGGTCTGCGCGTACAGGCCGGCGAACAGGCGCCAGTTCTGCGCGGTGTCGGTGACGTGGCCGAAGAGGATGCCGGACTGCCCGGTGGCCTCGGCGAGTGCCTTGCCCGCCTCCAGCAGGGCCTCGGGCGAGCCCATGGGGGCCAGGGCGCCGGCGGAGTCCAGGAGCCCGGCCTTCTCCGCGGCCCTCCTGTCGTAGAAGACGATGAAGGGGTGGACGTCCAGCGGGATCGCGTAGACGGTGCCCTCGTGCTTCGTCCGCGACCACACCGCCGGGGTGAAGTCCTTCTCGGTGACGCCGAACTCGGCGAGCAGATCCAGGTCGACGGGGTCGACCAGGCCGCCGGGCGCGTAGCCCGCCAGCCGGGACAGGTGCATGGCGGCCACGTCGGAGGCGCGGCCGCCGGCGGCGGACATGGCGAGCTTGGTGTAGTACGACGGGCCCCAGTCCAGGATGGTCCGGTCGACGTCGAAGCCGTCGTCGCCCTGGGAGACCGCGTCGATCATCTCGTCCATGAGCATGCCGTCGCCGCCCTGGAACAGGTCCCAGACGCTCAGCGCGGACGCGCCGGAGGCCGAGGCCGGTGAGGCGCAGCCGGACAGCGGCCCGGCGGCGAGCAGGGCTCCCGTCCCGGCCATGGCATGGCGTAACAGCCGTCGGCGGCTGAGGCGGCGTAGCGGGTCGGACACGGCCGGCACCCCCTGGAGGGGCGAACGAGAACTCATCGCGGACCTTTCGACGGCCGGAGCTCATGCGGTGGCTAGTTTTTACATCGATGTACATTGGCTGTAAAGAGCTGAGGACGGGGAGCGGCGACCGTGACCGTGAGATCGGCGTCCCGGCGGCCCGCACGGAAACCGTCCGGGCCGCCGGGACATAGACTCATGCACCGCACGAGAGGCAGGGAGGTCTCGGTGGCACGGCCCAGGATCAAGGACGTCGCACGTCACGCGGGCGTTTCGGAGAAGACGGTGTCCAACGTCATCAACGACTACACCCACGTCTCGGACCGGACGAGGCGGGTCGTGCGGGACTCCATCGAACAGCTCGGATACCGGGTGAACCTGGCGGGCCGCCACTTGCGCAAGGGCCGAACCGGCATCATCGCGCTCGTCGTCCCGGAACTGGACATACCATACTTCGCCGAACTGGCCCGGCATGTGATCCGCGAGGCCGAGGAGCGCTCCCTGACCGTCCTGATCCACCAGTCCGGGGCGGACCGCGCCCACGAGCTGGCGGCGCTGGCCGGGTTCGGCTCGACCTTCGTGGACGGCATCATCCTCAGCCCGCTCGCCCTGACCGCCGACGACCTGCGCGACCGCTCGGGCTTCCCGCCGACCGTCCTGCTCGGGGAGCTGCTGGAGGAGGGCGCCGACCACGTGGCCATCGACAACGAGAGTGCCGCGCGCGAGGCGACCCGCCATCTGATCGGCCTCGGCCGCCGCACCGTCCTGGCCGTCGGCGGGGTCGACGCACCGGGCCTGGGCACGGCGGAGGCCCGCACCCGCGGGTACCGCGCCGCCCTGGCGGAAGCGGGCATCGCCTACGACCCGTCCCTGGTGATCCCGGTCGACTCCTTCCGGATGCCCGCCGGGGCGCGGGCCGTATCGCGGCTGCTGCACGACGGGATCCGGCCCGACGCGCTGCTCTGCCTCAACGACCAGTTGGCGCTGGGCGCGTTGCGCGCGCTGCACGAGCACGGGGTGGACGTGCCCGGGGAGGTCGCCGTCATCGGTTTTGACGACGTGGAGGGCGGGCGGTTCAGCGTGCCGACGCTGAGCACGGTGGCGCCGGACAAGGCGGCGGTGGCGAAGGTCGCCGTGGAGTTGCTGCAGCGCCGCATCGAGGACGCGACCGGCCCGGACGGCGTGCGGGCCGACGCGGAGTCGGGGGTTCAGTCGCCCCAGGACCGCATCGTGGCCCACCGGCTCGTCCTGAGGGAGAGCACGGAGGGCCACGAGCGGCGCTGACGGGCGGCCGGCCCTCGGCGGGTCAGTCCGTGTAGACCTCGGCGCGGTCGACGCTCACGAAGGACGCCCCGGACTGGGAGTTGTGCTCCCCCGTGACCCGGACGCGCAAGGTGTGCCTGCCGTTCGCGAGCCGTGGGCTGGTGTACTGCACCGCCTCACCGACGCGGATCGGGTTGTGGAAGTCCACCCGCTGTTCGGGACCGCCGTCGATGCTGATGGCCGCGTAGCCGTTGCCGGTGTCCTTGACCGAGAGCAGGGCGATGCGGGTGCCGGTGAAGGAGAAGGTGGCCGTGGCGCCGGCCCGGTCGCTCCAGTGGTCGTCGCTCCAGAAGCACTGCGTGGCGCAGCCCGAACCGGAGTTCCAGGCGCCGGTGTAGGTGACGCTCCCGGCACCGCTGGAGCGGCCGTCGTCGTTGATCCAGTAGTTGCCCGAGCCGGGGTCGCCGGAGGGCAGGTTCTGGGTGGCGCCCATGGCGAGCGGACGGCCGAAGTCGGGGCTGCCGTCGGCCCGCCAGGTGAACTTCTGGGCCCGGGTGGTGCGGTTGCTGTAGGTGTTCACCGACGTCGTCTTGGCGTGGTAGACGATCCAGTCCTCGGTCCCGTCCGGGGACTGGAAGAAGGCGTGGTGGCCCGGCCCGAACACACCCCGGTCGTCGGCCCGGGAGAAGACCGCGCCCTGGTGCTGCCGCCAGTTGCCCGGCACCAGCGGGTCGGAGGTCAGCGGCATCGACATCATCCAGACCTGGTAGTCCGGCTTGCCCGTGTCACAGGCCGAGTACGTCATCCACACCCGCCCGTTGCGGTAGAGGAACTCCGGCCCCTCCCGCACCTCGGGGCAGCCGCCGGCCGCGTTGATCGCGACGGCGTCGCCGGAGACGGTGTACGGGTTGGACATGGGCGCGATGTTCAGCCCGTTGTGCTGGTACTGGTTGATGCCGCTGTAGGCGAGGTAGAGGCGCCCGCCGAGCTGGAGGATGCCGGCGTCGATGGCGAAGTCGTTCGCGTGGTTGGGCGGGGCGAGCTTGGCCTTGAAGTGGTACGGGCCGGTCGGGTCGTCGCGCTCCGACTCCAGGACGTACAGCCGGTGGTGGTCGTCGACGCCGTCGTCGGCGGTGTAGTACAGGTACCAGCGGTCTCCGAAGCGGTAGAACTCCGGGGCCCAGATGTTGCGGTTGCGCGAGGGGTCGGTGTCCGTCCAGACGGTGACGGGGTCGGCCGCGGCCAGGGTGCCCAGGGACGGCGAGCGCCACATCTTGATGCTGCCGCCCTGGGTGGTGGTCAGGTAGTAGTTGCCCTTCCAGTTGGTCATGAAGGGGTCGGGCCCGCTGTTGAGCGGGTTGCGGAAGGCACCGGCTCGGGGTTCGGGCGCGGGCGGCGCGGCGCCGGCCTGGGCGGTGAGCCCGGGGAGCAGGCCGACGAGCAGCCCGAGGAGGACGGCGACGAGCAGGCCGGCGTGCGTGCTGTGCGTGCGGGGATGGCGTGAGGGGCTGGGGGGCACGGTGGGGTCCCTTTCCGCAGCTTTACATCGATGTAATGGCGGGGCGTCAGGTTAGGGAGGCGCCGCAGGGCTGTCAACAGGGCGAGAAATGGTATTCCATTTGCCGTGGACCTCTTGACGGTGCGGTTTGGCGAAAACTACGTTCTGTTCATCGGAAAGCCGCTTCCGCTTTGTGGAACTCTCCAACTCCCCGCATCCTGATCCCAGGAGTCCCGTATGACTGCCCTGGAAGACCGCCGCTCGTCCGCGGAGTCCAGTGACACCGCCACCAGCTCCGGCCTCTACACGTACGACCTGGCCCCGACCAAGCGTGAAGGGCGCCGCTGGGGCGCGTACAACGTCTTCACCCTCTGGGCCAACGACGTGCACAGCCTGGGCAATTACGCCTTCGCCATCGGACTGTTCGCCCTCGGGCTCAACGTGTGGGGCATCCTCGCCGCCTTCGCGCTCGCCTCGGTCCTGCTCTTCCTCCTGCTCACCCTGTCCGGCTTCATGGGGCACAAGACGGGCGTACCGTTCCCGGTGATGAGCCGGATCGCGTTCGGCATCAAGGGGGCGAAGATTCCGGCGGCCGTCCGGGGTGTCGTGGCGATCGCCTGGTTTGGTATCCAGACCTACCTCGCGGCCGCGGTGCTGAGCGCGCTCCTGGTGGCCATGTTCCCCGGGCTGGCCCGCCTGGACACGAACTCCCTGCTCGGGCAGTCGACGCTCGGCTGGATCACCTTCCTGGTCCTGTGGGCCCTCCAGGTGCTCATCGTGAGCTACGGCATGCAGATGATCCGCCGGTACATGGCCTTCGCCGCGCCCACCACGCTGCTCACCATGTGCGCCCTCGCGGTGTGGATGTTCGTCCGGGCGGACGGCTCGATCTCCCTGTCCGTCGACGATCCGCTCACCGGCGGCGCGATGTGGCTCCAGGTGCTGCAGGCCGCCGCGCTGTGGGTGGTGATCTACGGGACGTTCGTGCTGAACTTCTGCGACTTCACCCGCTCCGCGCGCAGCCGGGGCTCGATCGTCCGCGGGAACGTGATCGGCATCCCGGTGAACATGCTCTTCTTCGCCGTGATCGTGGCGGTGCTCAGCGGCGCCCAGTTCAGCCTCGACGGGCACGTCATCACCAGTCCGACGGACATCGTGCGGACCATCCCCAACATGTTCCTGCTGGCCGTCGCCTCGCTCTGCCTGATCGCCCTCACGGTGGCGGTCAACCTGCTCGCCAACTTCGTCGCGCCGATCTACGCGCTGGTCGACCTCTTCCCGCACCGGCTCGACTTCCGCCGCGCCGGTCTGGTCAGCGCGGTACTGGGCCTGGTGATCACGCCCTGGAACCTCTACAACAGCCCGGTCGTCGTCAACTACTTCCTCGGCGGGCTCGGCGCGCTGCTCGGCCCGCTGTTCGGCGTGATCATGGCGGACTACTGGCTGCTGCGGAAGTCCCGGGTGAACGTGCCGGCCCTCTACACGGAGGAGGCGGGCGCCGAGTACCACTACCGCCGCGGCTACAACCCGCGCGCCGTCGCCGCGTTCGTTCCCAGCGCCGCCGTCGCCGTCGTGGTCGCCCTGGTCCCCTTCTTCCACGCCGCGGCCGGGTTCTCCTGGTTCGTCGGAGCGATCGTCGCCGCCGCGCTGTACGCGGTCATCGCGGACCGCGCCTCACCGATCCGCGACGTGGACGGCGAGGCCATCGCCGTGGCGGCGGAGTAGCTCCGCAGGTGTGGCGGGTCCGGTCGCCGGCGTGGCGGACCGGGCCTGCTCCCCCGCCACGGACCGGGCCTGCCTCCCCCGCCGCGGACCGGGCCCCCGACCGTCGCGGACCACGTCCACCGCGGGCACGGGGCACTGCGGGGCGGGGCGGGGCGAGTTCCCCAGCGGGCGGGGCAACTCGCCGCAGGACGGGCCTGCTCCGCCGCGCGACGGATCAGGCCCTCCGACCGCGCGGACGCCGCCCCGGGCACAGGGCACGTTCGCCGCAGGCACCCGACATTCCGCCGAGACGACGACGCACCCGGCCCTCCCCACCGGCCCCGCCCCGGACAACAGCTCCGCCTAAGGGACGGATCAGGCCCCCTCACCACCGCACACCACCCCCGCACGGACACTCCGTCGCCGCCGCGCACGTCCTCCCGCCAGCCGGGAACCGTCCATCCGAGCAGAAGGCCCCACCCATGCGCATCCTCGTGGTCAACGTCAACACCACGCAGTCCATCACCGACGCGATCGGCAAGCAGGCCGCCGCCGCGGCGTCCGAGGGCACCGAGATCGTGCCGCTGACCCCGGCCTTCGGCGCGGAGTCCGTCGAGGGCAACTACGAGAGCTACCTCGCCGCCGTCGCCGTCATGGAGACCGTCCGGGCCCACCCGGAGCCGTTCGACGCGGTGATCCAGGCGGGCTACGGGGAGCACGGCCGCGAGGGGCTCCAGGAACTGCTCGACGTACCCGTCGTCGACATCACCGAGGCCGCGGCGAGCACCGCCCAGTTCCTGGGCCGCCGCTACTCCGTCGTCACCACCCTGGACCGTACGGTCCCGCTGATCGAGGAGCGGCTGGAGGTGGCGGGACTGAGCGCGAGGTGCGCCTCGGTGCGCGCCAGCGGGCTGCAGGTGCTCGAGCTGGAGCGGGACGAACAGGCCGCCGTGGACGCCATCACCGAACAGGCCGCCCGCGCGGTCGAGGACGACCGGGCCGAGGTGATCTGCCTGGGCTGCGGAGGCATGGCCGGGCTCGCCGAACGCGTGGTGGAACGGACCGGGGTCCCCGTGGTCGACGGCGTCACGGCCGCCGTGACGGTCGCCGAGTCCCTGGTCCGCCTCGGCCTGTCCACGTCCAAGGTGCGCACCTACGCGCCTCCGCGCGCCAAGCGGATCGTCAACTGGCCCCCGCGGGTGGGCTGACCCGTCGCCGACTCCTCCCGCGCCCCGGCCGGCGGCCGGCTCCGGGGTATTCTGACGGGCCGCCCGGCCGCCGCTCCGCACGGCGCGTTCGTGCGGCTCGGAACGGGAAGAGGGACGAAGGACGGCGATGGCTGCGTCAGAGGGCTTCACGCCCGAGTCCGAGCGGGTCACGCGACAGCTGCGCGACGAGATCGTGGACGGCGTGCGGCGACCGGGGAGCCGCCTGGTGGAGCGGGAGCTGGCCGAGGCGCTGGGCGTGAGCCGGCTGCCCGTCAGGGAGGCCCTGAGGACGCTGGTGTCGGAAGGGCTGGTGACACCGCGGCCGCGGTCCTGGGCGGTGGTGCGGGAGTTCACCACGAGCGACATCGCCGACCTCGACGAGGTCCGCTCGGGTCTGGAGACCCTGGCCTTCCGGCTCGCCGCCGGTCGGCACACCCGCGAGGGTCTCGAACGGCTCCGTGCGACGGTGGACGCCGAACTCGACGCGGCCCGCGCCGACGACGCGGTGGGAGCCCGCCGGGCCGCCGCCGACTTCCACCAGACGGTGATCTCGCTGGCCGCCAACGAGTTGCTCAACGAACTCGAACGGGTCCTGCGCAGCCGCCTGCGCTGGCTCATGGGCCAGCACGACGACCTGATGGCCGTCGCCCTGGAACACGAGGCTCTCTATCAGGCCATCGCGGAACGCGACGTGGAGCGCGTCCAGGAACTGGTCCTGCACCACCTGTCGACGAGCCGCAGCGCGGCCCTCGGCCACCACGCGCGGGAGCGAGCGCGGCGCGACGAGAGGCCGCAGAGCTAGCCAGTACTGCAACGGTGTGCATCCTGAAGGCACCGCCATCAGGCATCGAAGCCTTACCGAGCCCGGCGGCGTCACCTCGAACCGGTGCACGACTGACCAGGTTCCGTGCACACACGGCAAAGCCTTGAGGCCGCGAGGATCCTAGAGTGGCTCAGCAGGTCAGGGACGAGTTCCTCACCGCCAAGACTCCGGGAGACGCTTTCATGATCACACGTCCGACTTCACGAGCCCCACGCGTGGTGGCGATCGGTGCCCTCACAGCTGGCTTACTCAGCGGGGCCATGGCGGTCGCACCCTCCGCGACGGCAGCATACGCCGGGCAGTGCAACAGCAACCAGGTCACATCATCAGGGGTCACCCCCGGGTACTCCATCACCCGGCCGGCATATCAAACCGGCACCGGCAGAACCGCCAACTGCTGGATGGACTACGGCAGCACAGGATCCGGCGTCAGCTGGCTCCAGTTCACCCTCAATTCCTGCTACGGATTCAACCTCGCGACCGACGGCGACTTCGGGCCGGCCACGCGTGATGCCCTCGCGACCGCCCAGGGACGGGAGAACATTTCTGCCGACGGCCAGTACGGCACTCAGAGCTCCCGGTACCTGAAGTTCCCGCGGTACCGAAACATCAACGGCGATCGCAGCGGCTGCGAATCGATCAACTGACCCGCCATCATGCAGAGGACGCCACCGGGTGCCGCACCGGGTGTCAGCCGATGACGGCCTCCCAGGTGTCGACCGCGAAGTGGACGGTCATGCCGTTGCGTCCGTAGAGCCGCGGTGCGCCCGTGGCGTTGGCCGTGTCGACCCCGAGGCCCACCGTGTCCCGGCCCCGCGCGGCGAAGTGCGCGAAGGCGTGCCGCAGGAGGAATCCGCCCAGGCCCCTCCCCCGTGCCTCGCCCAGCACGCCGAGGGCGCGGATCCAGCCCATGGCCTCGCGGTCGTCCCGGGCCAGCAGGAAACCGGCGTCCCCCAGGTCGTCGGTGGCGGCGATCCACACCAGGGACCAGTCGAGCCCCTCGGCGTCGATGTCGCTGAGCCAGAGCCGGTAGGGGCGCGGCTGGAAGTCGAAGTGGCCGGCGAACGCCTCCTGGTACAGCTCGTGCACCCGGACACGGTCCGCCTCCGTCGCGCAGGCACGCACGCTCACCCCGGCCGGGGCCCGCGGCGGCAGGTCGGCCGCCGGGTCCACCGCCCGGCGCAGGACGTGGTGGGACCGGACGACCCGCCAGCCCCGCTCCGCGAGGAGCGCGGTGTCGGTCGTGGGCCGGGCGTTGAGGTGCAGGTGGACGACGGCCCGAGCGGCCCCGTTGGTCCGTGCCTTGGCGAGGGCGCGGTCCTCCATGGCGGCCAGTAGCCGCAGGCCGGTGTCCTGGTGGCCGGGGAGCACGTAGTGGTCGATGTCCACGCGCTCGCCGCCGGACTCGTCCCACAGCAGCCCGTACGCCACCAGCAGGCCGCCGTCGAAAGCGAGCCACGAGTCCCGGGTCAGATCCGTCTCGGGATGCTTCAGGTCGGCCTCGACGGTGTGCTGGTCGGTCTCGGGGCGGCCGATCTCGATCCGGTCGATCTCGTTGAGGAGACGGGTGATGGCGGGCGCGTCGGCAAGGGTGGCCGGCCGCAGGTCGGCGGTGGACATGCGAGCAGGATCGGGGGCGTCGGCCGGTGTCCGCAACGGAGTTTCCGCCCCTCCACGCGGCTGAGGACCTACCCGGACGCGGATCGGCGCGACGGGTGGACGTAGGTCCGCGGACCGGGGGCATACGGGTGTCCTGAGGCCTTCTCCGTCGCCGACCCACGGGAGTCTCCTGTGACACCGAGCCTGCGCACCGCACGCGGGTGCCGTGCCGCCGCCGTTCTCCTGCTCGTCGCCGCCTGGTACGGGGGCAGCCACCACCCCTGGCTCGCCCTGCCCGGTCTCTACGCCGCGGGGGTCATGGCCTGGTGCGCGGCCCGGGAGGGAGCCGAGCACCGGCGCAGGACCGTCCTGGCGCGCCGGGCCGAACTCCTGGCCCGGCCGCCTCATGTGCAGCCGGTCGGCCTCGCCCCCTGCTGCGCCTTCTGGCGGCACTCCGACGGCGCCGTGCACGGCCCGGAGTGCACCCGCCCAGCCGCCGCCCGCGTCCCCGTGAGTGCCGACTGCTGCGAGGTGTGGTGGACCTCGCTGGGCTCGGCGCACGACACGGCCTGCCCGCGGCACGCCGACGCGCCGGAGCGGGACCGGAACGACTGGGCCCAGCAGTAGTCCGCCGGCGGCGTGTCCCGTCGCACCGTCCGCATGCCGGACGCATCCGGCCTGTTCCGGGGCCGGCCCCGGTAGGGTGAACGGTGCAGCTGGTTCGCCCCGTCCGCCAGGCGGGGTGTCGTAAGAGGGAACCCGGTGGGAATCCGGGACTGCCCCGCAGCGGTGAGCAGGAACGACCGCCGTCATACGCACTGGGTCCGACGTACCGGGCCCGGGAAGCGACGGCCAGTAGGTGTCCTCCGGACGGAGGGCGTGCCCGCGAGTCCGAAGACCTGCCAACTGCCCGCGTGCGGACCATTCCGTGCGCGGACATCCCGGTGACCTCGAGGGCGGGTCGGCGTGCACCAGACGGAGGGACCGTGCCTTTGCCGCGCGGGGTAGTCACCGTCCGGTGGTCAGCCGCGACCTTCGCGCTCTCGTCCCGTCTCCCGGGATCTCAGGGATTCATCTCGCGAAGGAGATCTCCGTGACAGCGAAGTCCGCAGCCGCGGCAGCACGGGCCACCGTGTACGGCTACCCCCGCCAGGGTCAGAACCGTGAACTGAAGAAGGCCATCGAGGGCTACTGGAAGGGCCGCGTCACCGCCGACGCCCTCCACGCCACCGCCGCCGAACTCCGGCGGAACAACCGGGAGCAGCTCGCCGACGCCGGCATCCACGAGGTGCCCACCGGCGACTTCTCGTACTACGACCACGTCCTCGACACCACGGTCATGGTCGGCGCGATCCCCGAACGGCACCGCGCCGCCGTCGCCGCCGACGCGACGGACGGCTACTTCGCGATGGCCCGCGGCACCCAGGACGTGGCGCCGCTGGAGATGACGAAGTGGTTCGACACGAACTACCACTACCTCGTCCCCGAACTCGGCCCCGACACCGTCTTCACGGCCGACTCCACCAAGCAGGTCGCCGAGCTGAAGGAGGCCCTCGCGGAGGGCTTCACCGCCCGTCCGGTCCTGGTCGGTCCTGTCACGTACCTGCTGCTCGCCAAACCCGCTCCCGGCGTGCCCGCGGACTTCGAGCCGCTCACGCTCCTGGACCGGCTGCTTCCCGTGTACGCCGAGGTCCTCGCCGACCTGCGTGCGGCCGGCGCCGCATGGGTCCAGCTCGACGAACCCGCCCTCGTACAGGACCGCACCCCGGCCGAGCTGAACGCCGCAGAGCGCGCCTACCGTGATCTCGGCGCCCTGCCCGACCGTCCGAAGCTGCTGGTCGCCTCGTACTTCGACCGGCTCGGCGACGCCCTGCCGATGCTGGCCAAGGCACCGGTGGACGGGCTGGCGCTGGACTTCACCGAGGCCGCCGCCGCCAACCTCGACGCGCTCGCCGCCGTCGGTGGACTGCCCGGCAAGCGCCTGGTCGCCGGTGTGGTCGACGGCCGCAACATCTGGATCAACGATCTGCAGAAGTCCCTGACCACACTCGGCACCCTGCTCGGGCTCGCCGACCGTGTCGACGTCTCCGCCTCCTGCTCCCTGCTGCACGTCCCGCTGGACGCGGCCCTCGAGCGGGACATCGACCCGCAGATCCTGCGCTGGCTCGCGTTCGCCCGGCAGAAGACCTCCGAGATCGCCACGCTCGCCAAGGGCCTCGCCCAGGGCACCGACACCATCACCGGCGAACTCGCGGCCAACCGCGCCGACCTCGCCTCCCGGGCCACCTCACCCATCACCCGCGACCCCGCCGTCCGCTCCCGTGCCGAGGCCGTGACGGACGCCGACACCCGCCGTTCCCAGCCGTACGCCGAACGGGCCGCGGCCCAGCGCGCCCACCTCGGGCTGCCCCTGCTGCCGACCACCACCATCGGCTCGTTCCCGCAGACCACCGAAGTGCGCACCGCGCGCGCCGACCTGCGCGCCGGGCGCCTCGACGAGGCCGGTTACGAGGAGCGCATCAAGTCGGAGATCCAGGAGGTCATCTCCTTCCAGGAGAAGACCGGAATCGACGTCCTGGTGCACGGCGAGCCCGAGCGCAACGACATGGTCCAGTACTTCGCCGAGCAGCTGACCGGCTACCTCGCCACCCAGCACGGCTGGGTCCAGTCGTACGGCACCCGTTACGTCCGGCCGCCGGTCCTGGCCGGTGACATCTCCCGCCCCCAGCCGATGACGGTGCGCTGGACGAACTACGCCCAGTCCCTGAGCGACCGCCCGGTCAAGGGCATGCTCACCGGGCCGGTCACCATGCTCGCCTGGTCCTTCGTCCGCGACGACCAGCCCCTCGGCGACACCGCCCGCCAGGTCGCCCTCGCCCTGCGCGACGAGGTGAACGACCTGCAGGCCGCCGGCACCTCGGTCATCCAGGTGGACGAGCCCGCGCTGCGGGAGACCCTGCCCCTGCGGGCCGCCGACCACGCCGCCTACCTGGCGTGGGCGACCGAGGCGTTCCGGCTCAGCACGAGCGGGGTGCGTCCGGACACCCAGATCCACACCCACATGTGCTACGCGGAGTTCGGCGACATCGTCCAGGCCATCGACGACCTCGACGCCGACGTCATCAGTCTGGAGGCGGCCCGCAGCCACATGCAGGTCGCCCGGGAACTGGCCGCCCACGGCTACCCCCGCGAGGCCGGACCGGGCGTCTACGACATCCACTCCCCGCGTGTCCCGAGCGCCGACGAGGCCGCCGACCTCCTGCGTACGGGCCTGAAGGCCATCCCGGCCGAGCGGCTCTGGGTCAACCCCGACTGCGGACTGAAGACCCGCGGCTGGCCCGAGACCCGTGCGTCGCTGGAGAACCTGGTCGCCGCCGCCCGCACGGTCCGCGGTGAGCTGCCCGCCTCCTGACCGGAGCGGGCAGGCGCCGGGCCGGGACACCGCACGTGTCC
>NZ_JBHYJX010000050.1:0-60401 GCF_042740985.1 Streptomyces sp. NPDC058985
GTTCCCCGCGCCACTTGACGGCGTCCAGGTGACGTCCCTCAAGGGGCGCGGGGAACTGCGCGAGCAACCACGACGCGCCCGCAGCCGACGGTCGTCGGAAGCCGAAGCGGTCAATTTGCTTGACTACTTTGCTCGCCTCTATGGTCAAGCCACTTGACCAACGCGTCAAGGGTGTTTCAATGCCCCCGTGCAGAACTCCGACGCCATGGCCCTCTCCGCCGCCCTGCTCGCCGCGGCCGGCGGGCTCACGCAGCGCATCCACGACGGGGTCGTCGCTCGCGGCTTCGAGGGGCTGCGGCCCGCGCACGGCTTCGCGTTCACCCGGCTCGCCCCGGACGGCGCGACGGCCACCGACCTCGCCGCGCACCTCGGGGTGACCAAGCAGGCCGCCAGTCAGCTCGTCGACGAGCTGGTCCGCAAGGGGTACGCCGAACGCCGGCCGCACCCCGCCGACGCGCGCGCCCGGCTGGTGGTGCTGACCGAGACGGGGTGGGCCTGCACGCGGGCCGCGGAGGAGGCGGCGGCGGAGGCCGTGCGCGCCTGGGCCGAGGTCCTCGGCGAGGACGAGATCCGCGCCCTGCGGGACGGTCTGCTGCGCGTCGCGCCGGGAGGGCCCGTCCGGCCCGCCTGGTGACCGCTCCTGGTGACCCTTTATCACCTGCCGCGCGCCGCGCCCTGGTTATCACCGGAAGTTTTTACTGACGCGTAACTTCACACTTGCACTACTCGCCCGTAACTTGACGGGTGAACAGCATCCCGTGATCCGGATCACAGGGCGTCCTGCCGTCGCACCTCCCTGTCGCACCTCCCCCGAGCCGCGAGGAGATCACCTGATGCTGCCCTGGAGACGACTGCTCAGACCGCTGACCGCGCTGCTGCTGACCGCCGCGGTCGCCCTCTTCCCCGCCACCGCCGCCGCCCACGCCGCCGACGCCCGCCCCAGCGCCGGCTGGAACGACTACGGCTGCAAGCCCTCCGCCGCCCATCCCCGACCCGTCGTCCTGGTCCACGGCACCTTCGGGAACTCCGTCGACAACTGGCTCGGCCTCGCGCCCTACCTGAAGAACCGCGGCTACTGCGTCTTCTCCCTCGACTACGGCCAACTGCCCGGCGTCCCGTTCTTCCACGGCCTCGGGCCCGTCGAGAAGTCGGCGGAGCAACTGGACGCCTACGTCGACCGGGTGCTCGCCGCGACCGGCGCCGCGGAGACCGACATCGTCGGCCACTCGCAGGGCGGCATGATGCCCCGCTACTACCTGAAGTTCCTCGGCGGAGCGGCCGAGGTGAACGCCCTGGTCGGGATCGCGCCCAGCAACCACGGCACCACGCTGCTGGGCCTCACCCGTCTGCTGCCGTACTTCCCCGGCGTCGGGGACCTGCTCAACGAGCACACCCCCGCACTCGCCGACCAGGTCGTCGGCTCCGACGTTCTGACCAAGCTCAACGCGGGCGGCGACACGGTGCCCGGCGTGCGCTACACCGTCCTCGCCACGAAGTACGACGAGGTGGTCACTCCGTACCGCAGCCAGTACCTGAGCGGCCCCGGGGTGCGCAACGTCCTGCTGCAGGACCTGTGCCCCCTCGACCTCTCCGAGCACCTGGCGATCGGGCTGTTCGACCGCATCGCCTTCCACGAGGTGGCCAACGCCCTGGACCCGGCCCACGCCAAGCCCACCACCTGCGCCTCGGTCCTCGGCTGACCGGGGCGCCCGGAACGCAGGGCGGGGCCTGTCCGGCCTGAGCCGCCGGACAGGCCCCGCCTTCCCCCGTGTTCCCGGTGCTCCTGGTCAGCGGCCGTGCCGGCCCCCGGTCGTCAGCGCCCGGCGGCGGACCGAGGCGAACAGCGCGGCCGCGCCGAGGGCCAGGGCGGCGGCGCCGCCGACGGCGATGTAGGGCGTGCTGCTGTCCCCGCCGGTCTCGGCGAGGTTCTCGGTGCCCCCGCCGGCGGCCTTGACCTGGTTGGGCTCCGCGGCGGCCTCGGCGTCCGGGGCGGCGGCCGGGTCCGTGGGGTCGGTGGTGGTCTCGGCGTCCTGGTCGCCGTGGCCCCGGTGCTCGATCGTCGACTTGTCGGCCGCGGCGGCGAGCTGTTCGTCGGTGGGCGCGGAGGCCTCGGGCGCCGGGGCGGTGCCGGCGGCGCTCTCGCCGCCCGCGTTCCCGCCGCCCGCGCTCTCGCCGGCCGCCGCCTCCTCGCCCGCGGCACCGCCGCCGCCGAACGAGACGTCGGAGCAGGAATAGAACGCCTCCGGGCTGTCGGAACGCTGCCACACCGCGTACAGCAGGTGCGTGCCGGAACGCTCGGGCAGCTCGCCGGAGAAGGTGTAGAAACCGCCCGAGGCGGCCGGGTCGGTGGCCGTGGCGACCGGGGCGGACAGATCGAGGTCGCCCCAGCCCAGCGGCTTCGCCGGGTCGTAGCCGGGCTTGGTGATGTACACCTTGAACGTGCCCTTGTGCGGGGCCGTCACGCGGTACTTGAAGGTGTACGAGCCGCTGCTCACGCTGGTCGTGGGCCAGTCCGTGCGCGCCAGGTCCATGCCCTTGAAGGCGGGGTCGTTTGCGCTGCACAGCTTGCCGTCCGGGATCAGCTCCTGGTGCTTCCCGGCGGCGTTGCCGATGCGGATGCCGTTCCAGTCGTAGAGGGCCTGCGTGCCGCCGGCCGCGACCGCGGCCTTGCACGCGGCGGACCGCGGGTTCTCGGGGCCCTCGGCGTGGCACTGCGACACCCGGCTGACCGGGTCGCCCATCGAGCCGTGCGCCGACGCGGGCGCGGCGGCCAGCGTGGTCAGGGCGAGCGGGGCGAGACCGGCGACGGCGACGGCGGCGGCCCTGCGGGACGCGGAGGGTGCGGGCATAGGGATCTCCTGGAGGCGGTCACGGTGGACGTGGGGACGTGGGCCGGAGCCCGTGGGGTGATCAGCAAACTAGCCCCAAGAAACCGTGAAATCGCCTGCTGGAGACGGGTGATGGAGATCCTTATGGTCGCGTTAAGGGAGTACTCAGGCTGAGCTGAGGTAGCCACGGTCCGCTACCGTCCGAGGCATGGAAGACGAACAGGTCCGGCAGGCGGTCACCGATGATGTACCCGCGGTGAAGGCGGTCACCGACGCCGCTTACCGGCCCTACGTCGAGCGCATCGGGGTGGTGCCGCAGCCGATGGAGGCGGACCACGCGGCGAACGTGGCCGCGGGCAGGGTCTTCGTCGCGTGCGAACCCGGAGGGGACCCGGTGGGCCTCGTCGTCCTGGAGGCGCGTCCCGGCCATCTCTTCCTCGACAGCATCGCCGTCCACCCCGACGCCCACGGCAGGGGTGTGGGGCGGCGGCTGCTGCGGTTCGTGGACGCGCACGCGCGTGCGCTGGGCCTGCCCGAGGTCAGGCTCTACACCAACGCGATGATGTGGGAGAACCAGGAGATCTACCCGAAGTACGGGTATGAGCTCGTGGAACGCCGAGTGGACGGGCCCTACGACCGCGTCCACTACCGCAAGCGGCTGCCCTGACACGTCTGGGTCTCATGACGCGCCGCCCGGTCAGCTCTCCGGCCACCAGGTCCGCGCGATGTCCTTGCGCACCTCCGGCCGCCCCGCGGGCCGCTCGTCGGCCTCCTCGCGGACTCGGCGGGCGTCGCTCTTCTTCAGGGGCTTCTGCACGGTCAGACGGCGCATGGCTGCCTCCTTACGGATCCACCGGGTTCCGCGTTGTCACGGAGGTAGACCCTTTCCCCGAGACTCACTCATCGATGCATCCCTGTCAGTGGCGGTTGTCACGTTGCCCCGCCCCGACTCCGTTGTCAGTGGCGGGTGTCACGCTGGGTGCATGGACGAGAACCGTGACGAGACGGCCACATCGAGTGTCGACTGGGACGCGGAAGCCGCGTGCTTCGACGACGAGCCGGACCACGGACTGCGCGACCCGGACGTACGCCGGGCCTGGGCCGCCCGGTTGGCGTCCTGGCTGCCCGCACGGCCCGGCGACCTCCTCGACTTGGGCTGCGGCACAGGCAGCCTGTCGCTCCTCGCGGCGGAGCAGGGACACCGCGTCACCGGCGTCGATCAGTCACCGGCCATGGTGAAGCTCGCCCGGACCAAACTCGCCGGTCGTGACGCGGTGTTCCTTGAGGGTGACGCCGCGGCACCACCCGTGGGCGAGCAGCGCTTCGACACCGTGCTGGTCCGTCACGTCCTGTGGACGCTGCCCGATCCCGGACGGGCCCTGCGCCACTGGCGGCAGCTCCTGCGTCCCGGGGGCCGCCTGGTGCTGGTCGAGGGCGTGTGGGGGACCGTCACCCCGGTCGGCATATCCGCCGGCACGCTCACCGCTCTCCTCGCCCCGCTCGCCGCCCGGGTGCGCGTGGAGCGGCTGTCGGACGACCCCGCGCTGTGGGGGCGGGAGGTGGCGGACGAGCGGTACGCGGTGGTCGCGCTGCCCGGGGTCTAGGCGAGCAGATCCGTGAACCCGCCCTCGCGGGCCAGGC
The DNA here is from genome assembly GCF_042740985.1 of Streptomyces sp. NPDC058985. Classification (NCBI taxonomy): domain Bacteria; kingdom Bacillati; phylum Actinomycetota; class Actinomycetes; order Kitasatosporales; family Streptomycetaceae; genus Streptomyces; species Streptomyces sp. NPDC058985. The sequence goes on from NZ_JBHYJX010000050.1 coordinate 4,470, forward strand.
GTTCGAGTTCGTCCAGCGCGGCCACGGCCGCCGCCGCGGCCTCGGGGTCGCGCTCCGGCAGGCCGCTCTCGGCGAACTCGTCCTCGTCCAGGCGTCGTACGTCCGTGCCGTCGGCGGAGCGCCACAGGTCCAGGTCGAGATCCTCGACCACCAGCTCCGCTCCGGTCAGGACGGCGGGGCGGGTGATGTCGCAGTACCAGCCCTTCAGCGCTCCGGCGGCCGTGCGGACCTCCTTCACCGAGTACCAGCGGTCGCGCCAGTAGTACTCCGTGAAGACGTCACCGGCCTCGAAGCGCACGAAGCCGAAGTCGCGGACACCGTCACCGGCCCAGGGCGCGCGGACGGCGAGGCGCGTGCCGTCGTCGTGCAGCAGCTCACTCGGGTACCGGATCTTCGTACGGCCCGCCTTGACCAGGACCACGTGCACCCGGGGTGGCCGCTCAGCCGAGTTCGCGGACATGGCGCACCTCCGTCGCGCAGACCTCGTACCCGAGCCACTTGTTGATGGCGAGCATCGGGCCGTTGTCGGTGTCGTTGCCGGTGAAGGCCACCGTGCAGCCGGCGGCGCGGGCCCGGTGCAGGGAGGCGGTCTTGGTGAGCTTGGCCAGGCCCCGGCCGCGCTGCGCGCGGACCGTGCCCGTCATCGCGGTCGAGTACCGGGTGCCGTCGGTGTAGGCGACGCTGAAGGCGGCGGGACGTCCGTCGACGACCGCGACCGTCGTCAGTTCGCGGTTCAGCAGCGGGTTCCGCCAGGTGTCCGCGAGCCACGCCTCGTAGTCCGTGAACTCGACGTCGACGTCGCTCGGTTCGTCCGCCACCGTCTCCGCGTCCAGCTCGAACATCGGGCGCGGATCGTCCGCGAAGTCGGCGGCGGTGCGCAGTTCGACGCCCGGGGGAGGGGTCCACAGGGCTGGGAGCGCGGCGCCCGCCAGGTCCAGCCGGAGGAAGTGCGCGGCGCGCCGCCGCTCGTAGCCGTGCCGCTCGGCGAAGGCCAGGTTGGCCGGCCCGTCCAGCACCCAGGAGTACAGCTTCGTCGCGCCCTCGCCGGCCAGGTACTCCTCGGCCGTGCGCACCAGCAGCCCGCCGGCGCCGCGCCGGAACCTCTCCGGGTGGACGTAGATGTTGAGGAAGGCCTGGCCGGGTTCCGGGCTGTCGTGGACCAGTCCGATCTGTGCCGTGCCGATCACCTCACCGTCCTCCTCCGCGACCAGGGAGCGGCTCCGGGCGTCGGGGTGGGTGTGTTCGAGCCGGTGGACGATGGCCTCCGGCGTCCACAGGATGAACGGCACCGCGAGGTGGCGGACATGGGCGAAGGCCGCGACATCGGCCGGATCGTCGCTGCGCAGGTCGCGCACAAGAACGGTCATGTGGGCGCACGCTACGGCGGGTGGGCCGTCGGGTGCCTCTCATTTTCGCGGGGATACGGGACAATCACCCCGTGACCTTGAAGATCCACATCGACGACGGCGCGCCGCCCTACGAGCAGGTGCGCGCGCAGATCTCCGACCAGGCCCGCTCGGGCGCCCTGCCGGTCGGCTACCGGCTGCCGACGGTACGCGGACTGGCCGAGTCCCTGGGGCTCGCCGCGAACACCGTCGCCAAGGCGTACCGGGCGCTGGAGGGAGACGGGGTGATCGAGACGCGGGGGCGCAACGGCACGTTCGTCGCTGCCGCGGGCTCTGCGGCGGAGCGGGAGGTCGCGTCTGCCGCGCGGCTCTATGCCGAGCGGGCTCGACGCCTCGGTCTGACGGAGGCGCAGGCATCGGCCGCCGTGGGGGATGCCCTGCGGGCGGCTTACGGGGAATGAGCGCCGCTGTCCCTGGGGCCGGCATTTGTCCGCCGGTGCGTCGTGGCTGGTCGCGCAGTTCCCCGCGCCCCTGAGGGGCGCGTTCTGCGGGCCAGTCTCGCGAAGGTCCGGGCGTCCGCCACCGCCGCCGCGTTCTGGTCGTTGTTGAAGTACGCGTAGACGTCCTGGTCGGGGCGCCAGGTCGCGGTGATGCGGTCGAGCCATGTCGTCAGTGAGCGGCGGCCGTATCGGGGCCACGGCGTCGCCCGGCCCTCGTGGAAGCGGACGTAGCCCCAGTCCGCGGTGCGCCACAACGGGGTGACCGGGCGGGCCCGGACGTCCGCCCAGCACAGGGCCGCGCCCCGGGACGCCAGGACCTCCCGGACCTCGGGCGTCCACCAGGAGTCGTGCCGGGGTTCCACCGCGACCCGCGTGCCGGGCGGGAAGCAGGCGAGGCAGGCGTCCAGGAGGGCCGGGTCGGCACGCAGGGTCGGCGGGAGCTGGAGCAGGACCGGGCCGAGACGGTCGCCCAGGCCCGCCGCGTGGGTCATGAGGCGGTCGACCGCCTCCGCCGGGTCACGCAGCCGTCTGATGTGCGTCAGGTAGCGGCTCGCCTTGACCGCGACCACGAAGTCCGGCGGCACCCGCTCCCGCCACGCCTCGAACGTCTCGCGCGCCGGCAGCCGGTAGAAGGCGTTGTTGATCTCGACCGTCGGGAAGACGTCCGCATACCGCTCCAGCCAGAGCCGCACGGGCAGACCGGGCGGGTAGAAGGCCTCCCGCCACTCGCGGTACTGCCAGCCCGACGTGCCGACGAAAAGGGTCATAACCCCATCAAAGCAGCCGGAGCAGCCGGAGCGGCTACAGGTAGAGCCCGGCCTCCGAACCGGCCCGCGGCTCTGGCAGCGCGGTGGGCGAGGTGCCCCGGCGCAGCGCGTACAGCTCCGCCAGGGTGGCGCCCTCGCGGCCCACGGCTTCCTCCCGGTCGGCTGCCTCGGGGCCGAGCCAGCCGACCGCTTCCCGGCGGGTCAGCGGGCCGACCTCGATGCGGGCCAGGCAGCGGCCGGGGCGGACGACGGCGGGGTGGAGGCGTTCGAGGTCCTCGTTGGTCGTGACGCCGACGAGGACGTTGCGGCCCTGGCCGAGGAGACCGTCCGTGAGGTTCAGCAGCCGCGACAGCGCCTGCCCCGCGGTGTGCTTGGCCTCGCCGCGGATCAGTTCGTCGCAGTCCTCCAGGAGCAGCAGCCGCCAGCGGCCCTTGCCCGCCGCGTCCTCCTCGCCGATGGCGATGTCCATCAGATAGCCGACGTCGGAGAAGAGCCGCTCGGGGTCGAGGACGCAGTCCACCTGGCACCAGTCCCGCCAGGACCGGGCGAGCGTGCGCAGCGCCGAGGTCTTGCCGGTGCCGGGCGGCCCGTGCAGGAGCAGCAGGCGGCCCGCGATGTCCTCGGGGGTCGTCTTCATGAGGCCGTCCATCGCGTCCGCGACCGGCGCCGTGTAGTTGGCACGGACCTCCTCCCAGGTGCCCGCGGAGATCTGCCGGGTGGTGCGGTGCGGGCCACGGCGCGGGGAGACGTACCAGAAGCCCATCGTGACGTTCTCCGGCTGCGGTTCGGGCTCGTCCGCCGCGCCGTCCGTCGCCTCGCCGAGCACCTTCTCCGCCAGTTCGGCGCTGGTCGCCGTGACCGTGACGTCGGCGCCCCGGTTCCACCGCGAGACGAGCAGCGTCCAGCCGTCGCCCTCCGCCAGCGTCGCGCTGCGGTCGTCGTCGCGGGCGGTCCGCAGCACCCGCGCGCCCTGTGGCAGCAGCGTGGCGGCGGACCGCACGCGGTCGATGTTCGTGGCGTGCGAGTACGGCTGCTCGCCCGTCGCGAAGCGGCCGAGGAACAGCGCATCGACGACGTCGGACGGGGAGTCGCTGTCGTCGACGTTGAGCCGGATCGGCAGGGCGTCGTGCGGGTTCACGGACATGCCGCCATGATCCGGCACCCGGCCGCCGCGTGCACCCGGTTTCCCGGGCACACGCGGTACGGACGGCAGGCGGCGGTCGGCGTGCGGGCGGCCGGTGGTTCAGGCACCGGCCCCCAGCACCCGCCTCCCCGCCTGCCGGGTCCTGCGGAGCACGGCGTACCCCTTGGTGAGGACGCGGTCCCCGGCGAAGGTCCGGGCGATCGCGCGGCCCTCGACCAGCCGGGCGAACTCGTCGAGCCCCGTGCGGCGGCGCACGGTGACCCGCCGCAGGGCGTACGGCCCCTGGGCGCGGCGGGCCAGGCCGTTGCCGACGGCGAGCGCCTGCGCGTACCCCGTCTCCCGCACCGCCCGCCGCACCCGGCGGTCCGAGTACCCGTACGGGTAGGCGAACGAGGCTGGTACGGCGCCCAGTTGGTCGGCGACGATCTCCTTGCAGTGGATCAGCTCGAACCGCAGCCGCTCCTCGCCGAGCTGGTCGAGCTGCGGATGCGTGTGGCTGTGCCCCCCGATCTCCACGCCGGCCGCGGCCAGTTCGCGGACCTGGTCCCAGCCGAGCATGGTGTCCAGGGCGCCCCCGGTGTCGTACGGGCCGCGCAGCCAGCCGGTCGAGACGAACAGGGTGGCCGGGAAGCCGTGCTTGGCCAGGGCGGGCAGTGCGTGCCGGTGCACGCCCTCGTAGCCGTCGTCGAAGGTGATCAGGACGGGCCGCCTCGGCAGCGGACGCCCCGAGCGCCAGGCGGCGGCCAGCTCCGCCGTGCCGATCGGGGTCAGGCCCCGGTCGGCGATGGCCGCCATCTGCTCCGCGAAGGCCGCCGGGGCCACCGACAGGGCGCGGGTGGTGTCGTTCGGTTCGGCGGCGACCGCGTGGTACATGAGCACCGGTACGCGCGCGTCCGCCTCCTCAGCCATGCGCGCCCCCCTCGGCGGGAGCGAGCGGCGCCACCGAGAACGTGGCCCCGCCCCGGCGGGCCCGCAGGGTCCCCACCACGTAACCGCCCGCCGCGGTGAGCACCCCGGCGACGATCGCGCCCGCCCGGCCCGCGCCGCCCGGCCGGGCCAGCACGGCGTCGCGCAGCCCGCGCGCCACCCCGGCCGGCAGCACCCGGGTGGCGTACCGGCGTTCGGACTCCAGACCTTTGTCCGCGCCGACGCTGCGCGCCACCAGGGCCTTGGACAGTCCCTCGGCGTAGGCACGGGTGCGGAAGTAGCCGAAGTGCTCGCGGGCCGCGGGCACCCGGTGGTGGATCACCGCCCGGTCGTCGATCAGCAGGACGGCGTCGGGCCGGGCGCGGGAGAGCCGGATGCACAGCTCGGTCTCCTCGCAGCCCAGCGGGCGCTTGTCGCCGTCCCGTCCGATGCCGGTGGCGAAGCCGCCCGCCGCCTCGAACGCCTCGCGCCGGAAGGAGGCGTTGCCGCCCAGCACGTTGCGCACCCGGACCCGGCCGGGCGGCAGGCCGCGGTACGTGCAGCCCACCACCCAGTCGAACTCCTCGGGGAACCAGACGGGCCGGCGTCCCGACGCCCAGATCGGCACGGTGCGCCCGCCGACGGCGACGACCGCCGGGTCCGCGTACCCCTCGGCGAAGTGCCGCAGCCAGTCGCGTTCGGCCACGGCGTCGTCGTCGAGGAAGGCGATCACCTCGCCGCACGAGGCGGCGATGCCGGTGTTGCGGCCGGCGGACAGGCCGCGGGGGCCCGCGTTGGCGAGCACCCGCACCTCCCGTCGTTCCGTGTACTCCTTGTACTCCTTGACCAGCCGGTCCCGGAGCGCCTCGTTGTGGTCGACGACCAGCAGCGTCTCCCGGGCCGGGTGGGACTGCGCCCGCACCGAGTCGACCGCCGCGAGGATGTCCTCCCAGCGGTCCTCGGTGTAGACGCAGATCACCACGGAGACCGTGAGCGAGGCGCGGCTACCGCTCAAGACGCCTTCCCGCGGGCGGGTGCCACCGGGCTCACGGCGGTCGCCGGAGCGACGGCGGCGACGGAACCGACCGGGCCGAGCGTCGCCGAGCGCGTACGGCCGCGCAGCGCACGCCGGTTGGAGCGCTCGTCGAGGATGACTCTGAGCACCCGCAACCCGTCCCGCACCGCGCGCAGGTTGCTGACGCCGTGGATGCGCAGGTACTCGTGGCTGGGAATCTCCTGGACCTTCAGGCCGGCCTTGGCCACCCTGATGTTCATCAGGGTCTCCACCTCGAAGCCGGTGCAGTCGAGGTCGATCTTGTCCAGGCAGTGCCGCCAGAACGCGTTGTAGCCGTAGCAGAGGTCGGTGTAGCGGGCGCCGAACTTCCGGTTGACCACCGCGCACAGGGCGCGGTTGCCGAGCTTGCGGATGAAGGTCATGTCGTCGGTGCCACCGCCGTTGGCGAAGCGGGAGCCCTTGGCGAAGTCGGCGCCGGAGACGAGCGCGGAGACGTAGGAGACGATCTCCTGGCCGTCGGCCGAGCCGTCGGCGTCGACCATCACGATGATGTCCCCGGTGCACGCCTTGAAGCCGGTGATCAGCGCGTCCCCCTTGCCCTTGCCGCGCTGCTCGACGACCTTGACGTCCGGCCACAGTTCCCGGGCGACCTCGATGGTGTTGTCGGTGGAGTTGCCGTCCACGAGGACGACCTCGTGGACCCAGTCGGGCAGTGTCTTGAAGACGTAGGGAAGGTTCTCCGCCTCGTTCATGGCGGGTATGACCACGCTCACCGGCGGTGCTATCGCCAGGTGCGAGGAGACGGGCCGGTACTTTCCGGCGGGTGTCGGGCCGGCCGACGGATCGTTGCCCGTCGAAGCCGGCTGCAGAACTGAGCTCATGAGTCTGGTCCCTCTCGTCCGGCGGACCGCCCGCCCCAGGGGCGGTCCGGCTCTGTATCCGGTTCGAAAGGGGGGTTCTCGCCCAGCCGGCGCGCGACGAAGTGCTACTACGTGCGTGCCGGACGAGCTGGCAAAGCTTGTCAGCGCCGCGAGAAAACGGCAGCCGACCGCGCGGCACGGCCCGGCCACCGATGCGGTCACCGAGCACGGCACCCCCCCACCGCGCATCCCGCCCCGGTGCGCCGCGGCCTCGAGCCCTCCCCTGAGCCGCTTGCCGACGTACCGATGCGGGAGATGTATGACGGTATTGACGGTTGAAACCGTATGGCAAGACCTGGAAGCAGGTCTCACGTTTTTGTGGTTTTGCCGTCATCTGTTCTTCGCGCCTCAATCTGGCCCAGCCCGGCTCGGAGCGTCAAGGGCGCACTGACGTTCCCACTGACTTTCGTCCGATTTTGAATGACTGTCAGCCATTTCTTGGCATGGACACTCCCGGTCAACGCGCGTCACTGTTACGACGGTTACGGCAGAGATCCTGCTAAAGGAGGTTCCATGAGACGTCTCCGACTTGTCGGCTTCCTGAGTTCCGTCCTCCTCGCCGCCGGCGCCGCCCTCACCGGGGCCGCGACCGCCCAGGCGGCCCAACCCACCGCGGCCGGGGGCTATGTGGCCCTCGGCGACTCCTACTCCTCCGGGGTCGGAGCGGGCAGCTACATCAGCTCCAGCGGCGACTGCAAGCGCAGCACCAAGGCCCACCCGTACCTCTGGGCGGCCGCCAACTCCCCCACGACCTTCGACTTCACGGCCTGCTCCGGCGCCCGAACGAGTGAAGTTCTCTCCGGACAACTCGGCCCGCTCTCCACGGCCACCGGCCTCGTCTCGATCAGCGTCGGCGGAAACGACGCGGGCTTCGCCGATGTCATGACGACCTGCGTGCTCCAGTCCGACAGCGCCTGTCTCTCGCGGATCGCCACCGCGAAGGCGTACGTCGACTCGACGCTGCCCGGCAGCCTCGACAGCGTCTACTCGGCGATCAGCGCCAAGGCCCCGAACGCCGACGTCGTCGTCATCGGCTACCCGCGCTTCTACAAGCTCGGCACCTCCTGCATCGGCCTCTCCGAGACCAAGCGGAAGGCGATCAACGACGCCTCCGACCACCTCAACACCGCCATCGCCAAGCGTGCCGCCGACCACGGCTTCACCTTCGGCGACGTCCGCCCCACCTTCACCGGTCACGAGCTGTGCTCCGGCGCCTCGTGGCTGCACAGCGTCAACTGGCTGAACATCGGCGAGTCGTACCACCCGACCGCCGCCGGTCAGTCCGGCGGTTACCTGCCGGTCCTCAACGGCGCCGCCTGACCCGAAGCGGAAGAGGAGGGGGAGGCCCCGTCCGGCGGGGTCTCCGTCTCCGTCCCGGTCTCGCAGGTCACGGAGAACGCCACCGCGTTCGACGTGGCCCGCACCGGGGACCGCACCTCCACCCGCACGGCGCCCTCGAACGCGCCGTCGTCCTCGCGCGTCGTCACCACGACGGTGTCCTCGTCCGAGCGGTCGCCGTCCGCGGGGAAGGACAGCGTCCGCCACCCCGGGTCGGAGACCGAACCGTCGTCCGTGACCCAGCGGTAGCCGACCTCCGCGGGCAGCCGCCCCACCGTGAACGTCGCCGTGAAGGCGGGCGCCCGGTCGCGCGGCGGGGGACAGGTGCCCGAGTAGTCGGGGTGCGAGCCCGCCACGGACACCTTCACCGACTGCGGCGTATCGCTCGCCGAACCGCGGTCCTCCGGCTCCGACGACTGCGACGGACTCGGCTCGGCACTCTCGCCCGGTCCCGTCACGGGCGCACTGGCCGAAGGGCCCCGGCCGCCGTCCGAACCCTCCGCCCCGTCACCGCCGTCCGAGCGGTCGAGCAGCCCGTACGTCAGCCCGGCCGCCGCCAGCGCGAGCACGGCCACTCCGGCGATCAGTACGGCACGCGCGCGCCGGTCCCGGTGCGCGGGCGAGTCCGTTCCGGTCGTGCCCGTCGTCGTCGCCTGTCCCGGCGGCGGGGGAGTCGGAGCGGCGCCCGCGTCCTGGCGCCCCGCGACGGTCGTGGCGTACCCGTCCGTCGGCGCGGTGCCGTACGCGCCTCGCTCCGGCGAGGGGGTGCCCCCGGCGCCCACGAGCCGCAGTTCCCGCTCGGCGCGTTCCGCCGGGAGCCGCGCGGCCGGGTCCTTGCGCAGCAGCCCCTCGATGACGGGCGCGAGCGCACCCGCCCGGTACGGCGGCGGCAACTCCTCGTCCACGATCGCGCGCAGCGTGCTCAGCGGAGTCTCCTGGCGGAACGGCGAGGCGCCCTCGACCGCCGCGTACAGCAGCACGCCCAGCGACCACAGGTCGGACTCGGGACCGGGGGTGCGGCCCAGCGCCCGTTCCGGGGCGAGGAACTCGGGCGAGCCGATGACCTCGCCGGTCATGGTCAGCGCGGAGCTGCCCTCGACCCTGGCGATCCCGAAGTCGGTCAGGACCACCCGGCCGTCGTTGGACAGCAGCACGTTGGCCGGCTTCACGTCCCGGTGCAGCACCCCGGCCGCGTGCGCGGCCCGCAGCGCGGCCAGCACCTCGGCACCGATCAGCGCGGCCCGTCCCGGCTCCAACGGGCCCTCGGCGTCGAGCAGGTCGGCCAGGGACAGCCCGCGGACCAGTTCCATCACGATCCAGGGCCGGTCGCCGTCGGTGGCCACGTCGTACACCGTGACGACATTGGGGTGGGCGACCCGGGCCGCGGCCCACGCCTCGCGCTCCAGCCGGGCGTACATCCGCCGCACGTCGCTCTCCGGCAGCCCGGAGGGGGCACGCACCTCCTTGACGGCGACCTCGCGGTTCAGTACCTCGTCGCGGGCGCGCCACACCGTCCCCATGCCGCCCTCGCCGAGAGGGGACAGGAGGCGGTAGCGGCCGGCGATCACACGCTCACCGCCGGGTTCCTCGAACACCGGCGCCCCCTAAGACGTCTCGCGCGGACACGGCCCGGGAACGGGCCCGGCTGTCCGCCGCGTTCCTCCCAAAGTAGCTCAGCCGAGTGCGGATGCCGCCCCCCTGAACACCAGTCCGGCCCCGAGGACCACCACCACGCACGCCGAGCCGAGTGGGGTGGCCCGGCGCACCATGCCCGCGAGCGGGCCGGACGTCCACCGCGGGCGCCGCGTCAGCAGCCGGCTCACCCCGCCACCGAGCCGGACGACCGCGACCCCGGCGGCGGTGAGGGTGAGGGCGAGCCCGAGGCCGTACGCGACCACGAGCAGCAGGCCGAACCAGGCGTGGCCGACGGCCGCGGCGCCCACGAGTACCACCACGGCGGACGGACTGGGCACGAGCCCGCCCGCGAAACCGAGGAGGATCGTGCCGCGCAGGGTGGGGGAGACGGGGTGGGTGTGGGTGTGCGGGCCGTGTTCGTGGGGGTGCGCGTGCCCGTGCCCGTGCCCGTGGCTGTGGTCGTGCTCGTGGTCGTGACGGTGATGGTGCCCGTGCGTACGGCCGTGCGCACGGGTGCGCAGTGCGCGACGTACGAGGCTCGCGCCCGCCAGCGTGACCAGGGCGCCGCCGGCGACGCCGAGCCACGCGACGACCGACGGTGTGGCCGCCGAACCCGCGGTGACCAGGACGCCGAGGGCGACCACGCCCAGGGTGTGGGTGACCGTCACCGAGGCCGCCATGGGGAGGACGTCCTTCAGCCGGGCCCCGCCGCCCCGGGCGGCCGCCGTCGCCGCCATCAGGGTCTTGCCGTGGCCCGGTGCGAGCGCGTGCCCCGCACCGAGGACCACCGCGACGACCAGGGCGAGGGCGGCAAAGCCGAGGGTGAGGTGACGGCGGGCTACCAGGGAGTCCAGCGCGCGGGTCCAGCGGTCCGCGGCGCGGGGCAGGACGGAGGCGGCGGGGGCGTCCTGCCGGTCCCGGTCCAGGGCGGGGCCGCCGGGCCGGACCCGCAGCGACGCGCTCGCCGTGTCGGCCGGGGACGACAGTGACTCCCGCGGATAGCGGGTCAGTTCGCGTGAGGCCGACTCCTGCGGCACGTCCGACGCGGTGAGCGTCGTGCGGTCGCCGCGCGCGGTGATCTCCCGCCAGCCGGGGCCCGCCGAGGCGCCGGCCGCACGGAAGCCGACGCTCACCGGACCGGAGTCGGGCAGCGGTGCCGTGAACCGGCAATCCAGCCGCAGGGTGTCGAGCCCGGCCTGCCCCGGGCGCACGCGCACGCCGCTGTGCCGGGCGGTGAGGGCGACGCCGCGGCCGTCCACGGTGAGGCGGCTGTCGAGCGCCGCCCGCTCGCAGCGAATCCGGGCCCACTCGGCCGGACCGAGCCGCTCGATGTCGGGGCCCGCCTGGGTCGCCGGGATCTCGGCGAGGTCCTCGACGTGGTCGACGCGGAGTTGACCGGGGGCGGCGATCAGACCGTCGTAGCGGTTGACGGTGAAGTTGCCGAGCGGATGCGCGCTCGCGCCCGCCGGGGCGAGGAGGACCAGGGCGCACGCGGCGGTCAGGGCGGCGGCGCCGCGCGCCAGGAGACCACGGGGCGTCAACGGGCCGCCTCCAGTTCCTTCAGCGCCCTGCGCGCCTCGCGGGCGCCGAGCGGCGAGAAGCCCGGGTCGAGGCGGAGAGCCGCCGAGAGATGGCGGCGCGCGTCCCCGTGCCGTCCCACCGCGCGCTCGATCACGCCCAGGTGGTAGAGGAACGCGGCGTCGCGGTACCCCGTGGCGACGGCCCGGCGGGCGTAGGGCAGTGCCTCCCGGTCGAGGCCGTTGACGTGCAGCGCCCAGGCGACGGCGTCGGCCGTGTGCACGGTGCGGCGGCGGTCCCACTCGGCGCGGGCGGCGCGCAGGGCGGCCTTCCGGTCGCCGTGGTCGGCGGCGGCGAGGGCGGTGTCCAGGCCGGCCTCGACACCGCCGGCCCGGGCGAGCGCCGTCCACGCGTCGACGAGGGCGTACTGCTCGCGCGCCTTCGCCGGCTCGCCGCGCACCTCGTACAGCTCGCCGAGCGCGACGAGCGGACCCGGCAGCGGGGCGCGGGCGACCACGCGCTCCAGGTCCCCGACCGCGCCGTCCCGGTCGCCGCTCGCGGCCCTGGTCCTGGCCCGGCCCTCCAGGGCGGGCAGGTAGGTGTCGTCGGCGGCGAGGGCGCGGGCGTAGTGGCGCAGGGCGGCCGGCCGGTCGCCCTGCCTGCGGGCGAGGTGGCCCAACTGCGTGGCGACGTAGGCCACGTCGGCGGGGGCGGAGGCGGCGGCGAGCGCCCGCTCCAGCACCTTCCGCGCGGTGTCCGTCTCGCCGCGCAGTTCGCGGACGTACGCGTACCGGGTGAAGACGGGGACGCCGGGGCGCCGGGTGTCGGCGGTGTCGGCGGCCCGGGCCGCGTCGTCGTAGCGGCCCAGTTCGACGAGGGCGTCGACACGGGAGCACAGGGCACGCTCGTTGTAGGGGTTCGCCGCCAGCGCGCGGTCGGCGTACGCCAGCGCCTTGGCGAAGTCGTGCCGGGCGGCGGCGAGAGCGGCGCGGCCCGACAGCGCCCGGTCGTTGCCCGGCTTCAGCTCCAGGGACCGCTTCAGCGCCCGCTCGGCCCGCGGGTAGCGGGAGGGGTCGCCGTCGGTGCGGGCCAGCTCGACGTGGGCCAGCCCGAGGGCCGCCCAGCCCTCGAAGTCGCGGGGCTGGGCCCGGAGCCGCGCCTCCAGCGCGGGAATCCCCACGTCGGGCCCGGCGTCGCGCACCGCTCCCGGCCGGCCCGCGGGCGCGCCGCCCGGCACGGCGCCGGCTCCCTCCCGGGCGCCGCCGACCGCGACGGCCCCCGCGCTGAGCGCCACGGCCAGCAGGACGGCGCAGCCGGTGACCCGCAGCCCCCGCCACCTGCGCGCCGCCGCCGCGAACCGCCGCACGGCGACGATCCGCGCCGCGTCCCTTCCGGCACCCGGTGGTGCGTCACGGTCGCCGGGCGGTGTGTCACCGGCGCCGGGAGCCGTGTCGGCGTCGGGCGGGGGTGGGGTGGTGGCGGCCGGGCCGGGGCCGGGTGGCCCGCTCCGTGCCTCGTTGCCGTTGTCGTTGCCGTGCGAGGACATGCCTCTCCTCAGGTCGGGCGTTCTGCGTGAAGGGTGCGGGCAGCGGTGCGGCCGGTCAGTACGCCCGGCCGCGCATGCGGCGCCACCACGCCACCGCGCCGCCGATCAGCAGAATCCCGACGGCTCCGGCCCCCGCCGAGGCGGCGATGAGGGTCGTGTCGCCGGAGCCCGCCGGGCGCAGCGCGTCACCGAGCTGGTTGCGCACGTCGTTGCCGCCGCCCGTGCCGTCGGCGAGCGGTCCGCGCGAACCCTCGGTCGGGTTCGCCACGTACGGGAAGGCGGCCCCGAACTCCTTGTCGTTGGCGTCGACCGCGTCGCCCAGGTCGTTGGCGGCACCCACCAGTTCGCCCTCGACGACCTGGAGCGCGGCGTCGATCACGTCGTCGGTCAGCCGGCGTCCGTTGGGGAAGCCCGCGTTGTCGCCGTCGAGGACGCCGAGGCGCTTGGGGTCGGCGGCCGGTTCGACGGAGGTGTTGAGGCGCAGTTGCTCCGAGGGCGTGACGTGGGGCGGCTGGTTGAGGTCCGGCACGCCCTTGAGGAACACGTCCACGAGGTCGTCGCGGGGCTCGGCCGGGGCCTTGATGTCGTAGATCGCCTCGATGAGCTTCGGCAGTTCGGGGTTGGTGACGTTCTGGAGGAACTGCGCGTCGTCGGCGGGCGTGGACGCGTTGAAGGTGTCCTTGTCCTTCAGCGGATTGACCACCTCGTTCACCAGGGGGTTCCCGAGCCGGGACACCTGCGTGAACTCGCCCTGGGTGTTCTCGCGCCGGGTCGTCGACCAGATGCCGACCACCGGCTGCTCCGCCGATTCCACGATCATGTCGGTCGGGACCTGGAGGGCGATCGAGTTGACGTTGTAGCCCTTGAGGGTGTCGTTGCCGACCTCCGACAGGTTCCCGCCGTACAGCAGGTCGAAGACCCGCAGGTCCAGGAAGAAGGGGTCGTCGGCCTGACCGGCGAACGTCTTCGTCCCGTCGTCCAGTTCGTGGACGGCCTGGTCGCGCAGGGCGCCGTAGTCCGGCATCGACGCCTTGCCGACGTTCGACGGCGCCACCGGCACGTCGTGCGCGATCGTCGTCCGGGACGACTCCTTCCCGCCGTGCAGCTTGATCAGCTCGATGTCGTAGGTCTGCGTGATGTTGAGGTCCGGGTCGTCGAGGCTGGTGACGGTGCCCGTGTTGTAGAGGAACGACTTGTCGTTCTTCGTGTGCGTGGTGAACGTGTAACGGAACAGCAGGTCGCCGAGCGCGTCGCCGTCGTTGTCGACGTGCAGGTCGTACTGGGCGTCCTCGGCGAAGGTGAAGAAGTTCGGCCCGCCGGCCGGTTCCTCGAACGGGATCCAGTTCGCGACGAGCGTCGTGGTGTCCGGCCGGTCCGGGCTCACGAAGGCGTACAGGTCCGTGTTGTCGTACTGCGGGGTCCCCGATACCAACGGGGCCTCCCGGTGGCTGGAGGCGGACGCCGCCCGCGGTTCCAGCGCGGTCACGCCGGCCGCGGTGAGCCCCCCGGCGGCCAGCGCGCCACAGACCAGCGTGGCCAAGCGCCGTCGACCCGAGTCGCTTGTAGGGATACCGGGGATACCGGAGATACCGGAGAAGGGTGTCATGCGGTCCGTCCTCTGTGCCCGAGTGCCGAGTTGTCTGACGCACCGGCATTCGGAGCACCCCCGCGGCCGGATTGGTGCGGTCCCACATCCGATTCGGTCCCCGGCCGACTGGCGATTTCGGGCCGCGGATCCGTAACCCCTGCGAAGGGCGTGCCGCCGTGTACGCCCTCGCTGACGCGTACGGGCCGGGAGCGGCCCGCGGAGAGGGGGACGGGGTGGAGGCGGACGAGCTGCTGACGCTCGTGGCGGACGGCGACCAGAAGGCCTTCGAGGAGCTGTACGGGCTGGTCTCGGGCCCGGTCTTCGGACTCGTACGGCGGGTGGTGCGCGACCCCGCGCAGTCGGAGGAGGTGGCGCAGGAGGTGCTGCTCGAACTCTGGCGGTCCGCGGCGCGGTTCGACCCGGGCCGCGGCAGCGCCCTGTCGTGGATCCTCACCGTCGCCCACCGTCGCGCCGTCGACCGGGTGCGCAGCGCCCGCGCGGCCGGCGAACGCGAGCGGCGCGAGGCCCGGCGCGCCCACCACCCCGCCTTCGACCAGGTCTCCGAGGAGGTCGAGGCGGGTCTCGAACGCGAGTGGGTGCGCCGCTGCCTGGACCGGCTGACCGCCCTGCAGCGCCAGTCGGTCACCCTCGCCTACTACGACGGTTACACCTACCGGGAGGTGGCCGAACGCCTCTCCCTGCCGCTGGGCACGGTGAAGACGCGGATGCGGGACGGACTGGGCCGCCTGCGCGACTGCCTCGGAGGTACCGCATGAGCGTCCTGGGCCGGCTGTTCCGCCGCGCAGACCTGCACTCCCTCGCCGCCCCCTACGCCCTGGACGCCCTGGAGGGCGCCGAACGGGTCCGCTTCGAACGGCACTTGGAGGGTTGCGAACACTGCGCCGCCGAGGTGCGGGCCCTGTCCGAGGACGCCGTCCGGCTGGCCTGGTCCACGGCGGCACCGGCACCGGCCGCCCTGCGCGAACGGGTCCTGGCCGCCGTGCGCACCACCCCGCAGGAGCCCGCGGCCGGACGCGGCCCCGCGCTCCGGCTGCCCGCCCATGTGTGGGAGGGCGGCCGGACGCCGGAACGGTCCCGTGCGGTCCGGCCGCGTCCCCTGCTGGTGCCGTTCGCCACGGTGACGGCCGCCGCGGCGCTCGTGGTCGCCTCGCTCTTCGCCGTGCAGGCCGAGCGGACCCGGGACGAGTTGGACACGGCGCGGGACCGGGCACGTGAGATCGCCCACGTTCTCGCGGCTCCGGACGCCCGCGCGACGAGCGACAGGGACGACCGCGGCCGCGGCATAGGAGTGGTCGCGTCCGCCGCCGAGGGGCGCGCGGTGGTCACCCTGAGCGGATACGGCGAGCCGTCGGGCGACCGCGTGCACCAACTGTGGCTCATGCGCCCCGGCGCCGGGCCGCGCTCCCTCGGGCTTCTGGACGGCGACACGCCCCTGCTCGCGTACGGTCTGAACCGGTCCGCGACGTCACTCGCGGTGACCGTCGAGCCCGGAGGGGGTTCGGTCCGGCCGACGAGCAGCCCCGTTGTCCAACTCACCCTGGAATCTGTCGGATTCGGAGAGTAATCGTCAACCCCCTTACGGGGAAGGTGAATCCTGTGACCGCGATACACGCATCCCGTACCGGGGCGATAGGGTTACCCTGCCCGGGCCGGGTGGACTCGTACGGGTGGGGAGTGACATGGAACAGATAACGGTGCGCAGCAGGGCAAGGGTGCCTGCGATCACCTGCAAGAGCAGCGCGAGCAGCTCGCGTCTCGACCGGCATCTCGCGGTGCTCGGAGGGCCTGCCCTCCCACAGCGGGAGACCGTGGAGGCGACGTCGCTGATGCGTGAGCTGACCGCGCGCGAGCCCGCACACAAGCGCAGCAGCAGGGGCGCCAGGGTGCGCCGGGTCTCGCTGTTCGCGCCACTGCGCCGACTGCGCCGCTCGCTGTTCGGCGGCAACTGAGGCCCGCGCTCCGGAGGCCACACCGCCCCGGCGCGGCGCCGCGCACTCGTCCGTCATCCCCACGGCACGCAGCGGCGCCCCGGTGTGTTCCCGAGCGCGGGTGTTTCCCGTACGCCTGACCCGTAGACCCGTAGACCCGTAGACCCGTAGACCCGTAAACCCGTCAGGTCCCTGGCCCTCGGTCCGCTGCTTCCCGGCCGGCGAACCGGCCACGCGATGCGCCACCGGCCACGCCGCCCCCTCCGGCACGGGCGCGTTGCCGAACAGGTCACGCAGCGCCGTCGTCACCGCGCTGATCGGATTCCACTCGGCCACCGTGCGCAGCCGGCCGGGCAGCCCGTCGGTAGGGATGTACGCGTTGGAGAGCAACGGCAGGATGAAGGTCGCGCCGCCCAGTTGACCGGCGGCCTCCTCGTTCGGGGTGAGCAGCCCCAGGAAGATCCCGATCCACGTCGTCGCGAACCGAAACGGCGGCGACAGCCCACCGTGGGCGGGGCCCGCTACAACAGCGCCAGCTGTCCCTCCGGCCCCTCCTCAGGGCCGTCCAGCACGGAGGCCGGCCGGTGGGCCGTCGGCGGCGCCGGCAGTACGCCCGCCGTGCGCAGGTCCGTCGCCGTGATTTCCTTGGTCACCGTCAACTCCGCGCACTCGGCGCGCGCTTCGGCGAGCAGTGCGAGGACCGTGATCAGCTCCAGCAGCTCGGAGGTCCAGGTCTGCGGCCAGGTGGCCGGGCGGATCGCCGCCAGCGTGCCCGGCTCGCCCTCGGCGGTGCGGGCCGCGAACCACTGCTCCAGCACCCGGACCCCGCCCACCTCGAACTCCCAGGCGCCGGGCGGCACGGGGGAGACGCGGCCCTCGTCCAGGTGCAGGACCTCGTCGTCCGGGTCGTAGCGCAGGGTCAGCGGGCGCGCGGGCAGCGGGGCGCGGACGTACGGGCGGCGGCCGCCGGGGAGCTTGGGGCGCTCGCCGTCGCGCAGCATCAGCCACAGCGCGCGCCGCCCCAGGCCGACGCCCCGCTCCCACAGCTCGGGGTCCGCGGTGAACGGGACGGCCCCGCCGGGCCGCACGGCCGCGACCGACCAGGCCAGCACGTCCGGCGGCGCGACCGGCAGCCCGAGCCGGGCGGCGAGGTGGTCCAGGAGGCCGGGGGCCAGGTTGGACTCGGCGCCGCCGGGCCTGCGGTACAGCGGACGGATCCGGGCGGGGCCGAACAGCGGCAGCCGGGAGGAGGCGAGCAGCAGCGGCGGGGCGGCGGCCCCGGGGACCTCCACGACGAACACCTGCCGCTCGTCAGACACCCGCCACAGCTCCGGGCGGGCCGCGTCGATCAGCCGGTGGTCGGGGATCAGCCACTGTTCGTCGAAGGGAGCGCGCAGCACCCGCAGCGGCTCCGGGCACGGCCCCGAGGCGCGCGCCAGCCGCTCGGTGCCCCCGGCGCCGCCGGGCAGCCGCCCGACCGCGGTGTGCGGGGTGCGGGAGCGGGTCGGCTCGAACAGGGCCTCGCGGTCGGCTCCCTCGGCCTTCACCAGCGCGTCCCAGCGGGCCTTCAGGGACGCCGCGTCGGGCGCCGTCGGCCACCCCCGGCCGAGCCGTGGCGGTGCGACGGACCACGGCATGAGGTCCGCCAGCGGCGGAGCGTCGTCGTGCGTCACGCCCGGCATCGTACGACGGGAGGGCGCGGCCTTATGTGGCGTCCAGGGTGACCGTGAAGGAGAACCGGTCGCCCCGGTAGTGGATGACCGCCACGTCCAGCACCCGGCCCGCGGTGTCGTAGGTGACGCCCGTGTAGTGCAGGATCGGGCTGAGCAGCGGGACTTCGAGCAGCCGCGCCGTCTCCGGGTCGGCGAGCCGGGCCTCGACGGTGTCCGTGATCCGGCTGATGTCCATCCCCACCACGTCCCGCAGCACCTTGGTCATCGGCCACCGGACGAGGTCGTCCACGTCGATGCGGGCGGCCAGCTCGGGGCGGACGTAGTTGCGGGCGTGGTTGGTGGGCTCGCCCGTCGTCTCGTCGCTGCGCAGCCGGTGGTACGTCCCCACCTCCACGGACTCGGGGAAGTACTCCGCGACCTCGGGCGGCACCGGCACCGTGCCGTGGCCCAGCAGTTCGGCCTTCATGCCGGACTGCTGCGCCACGATCGCGTCCACCGAGCCCAGCAGCCGCACCGGGGCGCCCCGCCGGGCGTCCGGCTCGATGAACGTGCCGCGCCGGCGGTGCCGGGTGATCAGCCCCTCGTCCTCCAGTTCCTTGAGCGCCTGCCGCATGGTCAGCACGCTCACCCCGTAGTGACCGGCCAGCTGCTCCTCGGTGGGCAGCCGCAGCGGGTCCCGGGGCGAGCGGCCGAGTATCGAGGCGCGCAGCGACTGCGACACCTGGTACCACAGCGGCAGCTTGCGGTTCAGGACGATGGAGTCCGGGGCGAAGGAGGTCACGGGCCATCCGTACCGGTAGGGAAACCTCAGTGCAAGGGGCGGAAGTGACGCTCCAGGCCCTGCCAGACGTCGTCGTAGCGGGCCTGCAGGTGTTCGGCGCGGGCCGCCTGGGGGGTGAGGGTCACCGGCCACCGCGTCTCGAACATGAACGCCAGGCCGTCGTCGATCCGCTGCGGCTTCAGCTCGGCGGCGCTCGCCCGGTCGAAGGTCTCCCGGTCCGGTCCGTGCGCCGACATCATGTTGTGCAGCGAACCGCCGCCCGGCACGAAGCCTTCCGCCTTCGCGTCGTAGGCGCCCTCGATCAGGCCCATGTACTCGCTCATCACGTTCCGGTGGAAGTAGGGCGGCCGGAAGGTGTCCTCGCCCACCAGCCAGCGCGGCGCGAAGACCACGAAGTCGACGCCCGCGAGGCCGGGGGTGTCCGACGGCGAGGTGAGCACGGTGAAGATGGACGGGTCCGGGTGGTCGTACGAGATGGTGCCGATGACGTTGAAGCGGCGCAGGTCGTAGACGTACGGCACGTGGTTGCCGTGCCAGGCGACGACGTCCAGCGGGGAGTGGTCGTACTCCGCCGTCCAGAGGTTGCCGCAGAACTTGTTCACCACCTCCACCGGGCCCGGCGTGTCCGCGTCGTCCTCGTAGGCGGCGACCGGCGCCATGAAGTCCCGCGGGTTCGCCAGGCCGTTGGCGCCGATCGGGCCGAGGTCCGGCAGCTGGAAGGGGGCGCCGTAGTTCTCGCAGACGTAGCCGCGGGCGTCGGCGTCCAGCAGCTCCACCCGGAAACGCACCCCGCGCGGGATCAGCGCCACATGGCCCGGCTCGGCGTGCAGCAGCCCGAACTCGGTACGCAGCAGCAGGCCGCCGCGCTCCGGGACGATCAGCAGCTCGCCGTCGGAGTCGCTGAACACGCGCTCCATGGAGGCGGTCGCGTGGTACAGGTGCACGGCCATACCGGTGCGCTGGGTCGCGTCGCCGTTGCCGCCGAGCGTCCACAGGCCCGCGACGAAGTCCGTCCCGGCCGGCGGCTCCGGCAGCGGGCTCCAGCGCAGCCGGTTCGGGTCCGGCACGGCCTGGGCGAAGGGCGCCGTGCGGATCGCGCCGTTGCCCGCGCGGGTGAACGCCGGGTGGGCGGCCGAGGGGCGGATCCGGTACAGCCACGAACGCCGGTTGTGGGCCCGGGGCTCGGTGAACGCCGTGCCGCTCAACTGCTCCGCGTACAGCCCGAGCGGCGCCCGCTGCGGCGAGTTCCGGCCCTCGGGCAGTGCGCCCGCGACGGCCTCCGAGCTGTGCTCGTTGCCGAAACCGGACAGATGGGCCAGCCCCTCCGCGGTCTTCCGCGCGTCCCCGCTCATTGATCGCTCCCTCGCAACCCGATTCCTATGGCACACCGTAGGATTGCGGTTTCCCGCGCGCAAGAGGGCGTTCGGGTCTTCCCGGTGCGTCCCGGTTCTTCCCCGTCCGGCGCGCGCGTCCTCCTGAAGGATGACCGGAACCAGGCCCCCGGGGGATCCGGACTGTCGGACCCGTGTTCTAGTCTCGCGTCATGTCGTGGACGCGGGGAGTGCTCGCCGTGCTCGCGGTCTGCGTCCTGTTGTTGACCGGGTCCGCGGGCTGCGGCTCGGGAGACGGCGGAGAACCGGAGGCCGGGGAGTCGGCCGCTTCGGCGGGCAGGCTGCTCGACGCCACCGACGAGCAGGGCCGGCGCTACCGCGAGGTGGACGCCGAACAGGCCCCCGAGGTCGGCATCGAGGTGCAGCCCGAGAGCGACGACAGCTGGGACGTACGCCTGACCGTCCGCGGCTTCAGGTTCTCGCCGGACGGCACCGGGGCCGAGGCGGTGCCCGGCCGCGGCGTCGCCCACCTCTTCCTCGACGGCGACCTCCTCACCCGCCTGCGCGGCCCGGAGTACCGGCTCACCGCCGACCTGGTCCCGCGCGGCACCCACCAGGTCACGGTCCGGCTGTACGCCGACGACGACACCGTCTGGGCCGTCGACGGCGAGCCCGTCGAGTCCACGGCGGACATCACGGCGTCGGACACCGAGCCGACGGAGGCGACGGAGCCCGAGGAGATCGAGGGCCGGACCGTTCCCACCCGCGTGACGGCACGGTGAGGGCATCATGAGGACCGTGTCCCACGCGACCCCGCTCCGCCGCGCCCCCGTGCAGCGGCGCAGCGCCGAACGGCTGACCAGGATCCTCGACGCCTGCGCCGACCTCCTCGACGAGGTGGGCTACGACGCCCTGAGCACCCGGGCCGTGGCGCTGCGCGCGGACGTCCCCATCGGGTCGGTGTACCGCTTCTTCGGCAACAAGCGGCAGATGGCCGACGCACTGGCCCAGCGCAACCTGGAGCGCTACGCGGAACGCGTGACCGAACGGCTCACGGAGACCGGCGACGGCGGCTGGCGCTGCGCCCTGGACGCGGTGCTCGACGAGTACCTGGCGATGAAGCGGACCGCGCCCGGCTTCTCCCTGATCGACTTCGGCAACCAGATCCCGGTCGGCGACCGGGCCACCGTCCCCAACCACCGCGTCGCCGAGCGGCTCACCGAGCTGCTCTCCGGCTACCTCGGCCGCCGCCCCGACGACGATCTGCGCCGCGTCTTCCTCGTCGCCGTGGAGACCGCCGACACCCTCGTCCAGCTCGCCTTCCGGGTCGCGCCGGACGGGGACGCGAAGATCATCGAGGAGGCGCGGGAGCTGCTCCGGGCGTATCTGGGGCGCGTCCTGGACTGACGCACCGGCCGCACCGGCGCCGTGCGGCCGTGCGCGAGAGGGCTCCCCAACATGCCTACCGGTCGGTATGCTCGCGGCAAGAGCGACGCCGCCCTCCGGGAGGACCCGTGTCCCGCACCGCCCTGCGTATCTGCCCCCTGTGCGAGGCCACCTGCGGCCTGGCCCTCACCATCGACGGCACCGAGGTCACCGCCGCCCGCGGCGACCGCGACGACGTCTTCAGCCACGGCTTCATCTGCCCCAAGGGCGCCTCCTTCGGGGCCGTCGACTCCGACCCCGACCGGCTGCGCACGCCCCTGGTGCGCAGGGAGGGCGAACTGCGCGAGGCCACCTGGGCGGAGGCCTTCGACGCCGTCGCCGCCGGGGTCCGCACCGTCGCCGAGCGGCACGGACCGCACTCCGTGGGTGTGGTCCTCGGCAACCCCAACGTGCACACCGTGGCCGGCGCCCTCTACCCGCCCGTCCTGCTCGCCGCCCTCGGCACCCGCAGCCTCTTCACCGCCTCCACGGTCGACCAGATGCCCAAGCACGTCTCCAGCGGGCTGCTCTTCGGCGACGCCAACGCCATCCCGGTACCCGACCTCGACCACACCGACCACCTCCTGCTGATCGGCGCCAACCCGCTGGAGTCCAACGGCAGTCTGTGCACCGCCCCCGACTTCCCCGGCCGGCTCAAGGCCCTGCGCGCCCGCGGCGGCACCCTCACCGTCGTCGACCCGCGCCGCACCCGCACCGCGAAACTCGCCGACCGCCACGTGGCGATCCGGCCCGGCACCGACGCCCTGCTGCTCGCCGCGATGGTCCACGTCCTGTACGAAGAGGACCTGGCCGACCTCGGCGACCTCGCCCCGCACGTGATCGGGGCCGACGAAGTCCGCGACGCCGTACGCGACTTCACCCCCGAGGCCGTCGCCGCCGCCTGCGACGTGGACGCCGGTGTGACCCGCGCCCTCGCCCGCGAACTCGCCGCCGCCCGCACCGGCGCCGTCTACGGCCGCATCGGCAGCTGCACCGTCCCGCACGGCACCCTCGCCAGCTGGCTCGTGGACGTCCTCAACATCCTCACCGGCAACCTGGACCGGCCCGGCGGCGCCCTCTTCCCGCAGGCCGCCACCGACCGGACCCCGCGCCCCGCCGGACCCGGCCGCGGATTCGCGCTCGGCCGCTGGCGCTCCCGGGTGAGCGGACACCCCGAGGCCAAGGGCGAACTGCCGCTGTCCGCCCTCGCGGAGGAGATCGACACCGCCACCGCCACCGCGACCGACGTGGACGCCGGCAGCGGCACCCCCGCCGGCGAGCCGGTCCGCGCACTGATCACCATCGCCGCCAACCCCGTACTGTCCGCCCCCGACGGCGACCGGCTCGACAAGGCGCTCGACTCTCTCGACTTCATGGTCAGCGTCGACCCCTACCTCAACGAGACCTCCCGCCACGCCGACGTCGTCCTGCCGCCGCCCCCGCCCGCGCAGAGCCCGCACCACGACTTCGCCTTCAACACCCTCGCCGTGCGCAACCAGGTCCGCTACACCCGCCCCGCCGTCCCGCTGGAGCCCGGCCGCATGGCGGAGACCGAGATCCTGGCCCGGCTGACCCTGGCCGTCAGCGGCAGGCACGGCGCCGACCCGGGTGCCGTCGACGCCATGGTGATCGAGCAGACCCTCGGCAAGTCCGTCCGCGACCCGCACTCACCCGTGCACGGCCGCGACCCCGGCGACCTGACCGCACGGCTCACCGGCGATAACGGCCCCGAGCGACGGCTCGACCTGATGCTGCGCCTCGGCCCCTACGGCGACGGCTTCGGCGCCCGGCCCGACGGGTTGACCCTGGAGCGCCTGCTCGCCCACCCGCACGGCATCGACCTCGGCCCGCTGCGCCCCCGCCTGCCGCAGCCGCTGAAGACCCGCAGCGGCAGGGTGGAGCTGCTGCCGGAGCCGATCGCCGGCGACCTGCCCCGCCTGCGGCGCGCCCTGACCGAGCGCCCCGCCGGGCTCGTCCTCGTCGGCCGCCGCCACCTCAGGTCCAACAACAGCTGGATGCACAACATCCCGGCCCTCACCGGCGGTTCCAACCGCTGCACCCTGCACGTCCATCCCGACGACGCCGGACGGCTCGGCGTACGCGGCGCGCAGCCCGTGCGCGTCCAGGGGCCCGGGGGAGAGGTGACCGTCCCCGCCGAGGTCACCGACACCGTCCGGCCCGGCGTGGTCAGCCTCCCGCACGGCTGGGGCCACGACCGCCCCGGCACCCGCCAGACCCACGCCGCCACCGAGCCCGGCGTCAACGTCAACCAGCTCCTCGACGGCAGCCTGCTCGACCCGCTCTCCGGCAACGCGGTCCTCAACGGCGTACCGGTCAAGCTCACCCCGGTGGCCGCCCGCTGACCTGAGCAAAGCGTTGACCTGGAGTTTTGCGCTTATTGCTCGCAGGTCAACGTCTTGTTAACGCGACTTCACGGCACCTAACGTCGCTCGCACCGCCTGCCCCGGTGGGATGTTCAAGGGCGAACGTTAGGTACTCACACATGCTGACCATCCTCGGCTTCGCCATGATCGCGACCTTCCTGGTCCTGATCATGATGAAGAAGATGTCGCCGATCGCGGCGCTCGTGCTGATTCCCGCGCTGTTCTGCGTGTTCGTCGGCAAGGGCGCCCACCTCGGCGACTACGTCATCGACGGCGTGTCCAGCCTCGCCCCCACCGCGGCGATGCTCATGTTCGCGATCGTCTACTTCGGGGTGATGATCGACGTCGGGCTCTTCGACCCGATCGTCCGGGCCATCCTGAAGTTCTGCAAGGCCGACCCGATGCGCGTCGTCGTCGGTACGGCGCTGCTCGCCGCGATCGTCTCGCTCGACGGCGACGGCTCCACCACCTTCATGATCACGGTCTCGGCCATGTATCCGCTGTACAAGCGGCTGAAGATGAGCCTGGTCGTGATGACGGGCGTCGCCGCGATGGCCAACGGCGTGATGAACACGCTGCCCTGGGGCGGCCCCACCGCCCGTGCCGCCACCGCGCTCAAGGTCGACGCCACCGACATCTTCGTCCCGATGATCCCGGCCCTGGCCGTCGGTCTGTTCGCGGTCGTCGCCCTGTCGTACGTGCTCGGTCTGCGCGAGCGCCGCCGGGTGGGCACGCTGACGCTGGACGAGGCGCTGGTGCGCGAACCGGCGCCGGAGACCGAGACGGTGCTGGTCGGTGCCGGTGCCGGTGCCGGTGCCGGTGCGGGTGCGGGTGCGGGCGTCAAGGCCGCTGCCGGTCGCGGCGGCGCGGGCGGAGCGGACCGCTCCCAGGGTTCCGCCGGCTCCGGCGGGTCCGCCGGATCGGACGAGGCGTCGGACGACGACTTCAGGGGCCTCGACCCGAACCGGCCCACCCTGCGCCCCAAGCTGTACTGGTTCAACGCGCTCCTCACGGTCGCGCTGCTCACCGCCATGATCATGGAGGTGCTGCCGATCCCGGTGCTCTTCCTGCTCGGCGCCGCGCTCGCGCTCACCGTGAACTTCCCGCACATCCCGGACCAGAAGGCCCGGATCGCCGCCCACGCCGACAACGTGCTCAACGTCTCCGGCATGGTCTTCGCCGCCGCCGTCTTCACCGGCGTCCTCACCGGCACCGGCATGGTCGACCACATGGCCAACTGGCTCGTGGACACCATCCCCGAGGGCATGGGCCCGCACATGGGCCTGGTCACCGGCCTGCTGAGCCTGCCGCTCACCTACTTCATGTCCAACGACGGCTTCTACTTCGGCGTCCTGCCCGTGCTCGCCGAGGCCGGTCAGGCGCACGGCGTGTCCACGCTGGAGATCGCCCGCGCCTCGATCGTCGGCCAGCCGCTGCACATGTCCAGCCCGCTCGTCCCGGCCGTGTACGTCCTGGTCGGCATGGCGAAGGTCGAGTTCGGCGACCACACGCGGTTCGTCGTGAAGTGGGCGGTCCTGACCAGCCTGGTGATTCTCGCCGCGGGCATCCTGTTCGGCATCATCTGATCATCGCAGCGGCCTCCGCGGCTGGTGCGCGGGGAGTCGTACGGGAAGGACACGATCATGGGGCCCGGTGGGAACCGCGGCTGGCTGCTCCGCCTCGTCATCGCCTTCGGCTTCGCGCAGGGGGCGGTGTCGATGGCACGGCCCGCCGTCTCCTACCGGGCCCTCGCGCTGGGCGCGGACGAACGGGCGGTCGGCGTCATCGCCGGTGTGTACGCGCTGCTGCCGCTGTTCGCCGCCGTCCCGCTCGGCCGCCGTACCGACCACGGCCGCTGCGCGCCCCTGCTGCCCGTCGGCGTGGTGCTCATCGCCGGCGGCTGCGCGCTCAGCGGCGTCGCCGGGTCCCTGTGGGCGATGGCCCTGTGGAGCGGCGTCATGGGCCTCGGCCACCTCTGCTTCGTCATCGGCGCCCAGTCGCTGGTCGCCCGCCAGTCCGCGCCGCACGAACAGGACCGCAACTTCGGGCACTTCACCATCGGCGCCTCGCTCGGCCAGCTGATCGGCCCCATCGCCGCGGGCGCGCTGATCGGGGGCCCCGACATGGCCGGCAGCAGCGCGCTGGCCCTGCTGGTGGCGGGCGCGGGCGCGGCGGTCGCCTGCACGTCCCTGTGGCGCATCGAGCACCCGAGGACCGCCGGGGCAGGCAAGGAGCCGGGCGCGCGTGTCCCCGTGGGCAGCATCCTGCGGGCCCGGGGGGTACCGGCGGGCATCCTGATCAGTCTGTCGGTGCTGTCCGCGACCGACATCCTCACCGCCTATCTGCCGGTGGTCGGCGAGCACCGCGGCATCTCCCCGGCCGTGATCGGCGTCCTGCTCAGCCTGCGCGCGGCGGCCACCATCGCCTGCAGGCTCGTGCTGACGCCCCTGCTGCGGCTGCTCGGGCGCACGGTGCTGCTCACGGTGACCTGCCTGCTGGCCGCCCTGCTGTGCGCCGGGGTCGCGCTGCCGGTGCCGGTGTGGGCGCTCGCGCTGATGCTGGCCGTGCTCGGCTTCTGCCTCGGCGTAGGCCAGCCGCTGTCCATGACGACGGTCGTCCAGGCCGCCCCCGACGAGGCCCGCTCCACGGCCCTCGCCCTGCGGCTGACCGGCAACCGCCTCGGCCAGGTCGCCGCGCCCGCCGCGGCGGGACTGATCGCGGGCGTCGCGGGCGTCGCCGCGCCCTTCGTGATGCTCGGCGCGCTGCTCCTGCTCTCGTCGGGGGTCGCCCTGCGCTCCCCGTCGGCGGGGACGGGCGACCGCCGTCGTGCGGGGATCGGGCAGGATGACACGGACCGGGCCGGCAGCGACCGGCCGTGTCGGGAAGCGAAGGGGTGAGCGTGATCCTCATCTTTCTGTCCGCAGTCCTCCTCCTGGCCGTAGGCGGCTGCGTCTGCGTCGTGTGGGCTTCCAGGGGCGGCCCGCGCTGGACGCGGGGGGTCTCCAGGGCGACCCTGCTGGCGGGGGAACTGCTGCGTGCGTCGAACCGTCGTTCGCGCCGAAGCGGGAGCGGGAGCGGGAGCAGCGGCGACAGCGGCGGGGACGGCTGACGGAACCCAATCGTCCGCCTTCTCACCAGGTGGACACCCGAGGAGGATCCGGTCCGGCGTCTTCCCCCGGCCGCGCACTGTCCGTTAACTTCCGTGACTCACACGCCCCGTACGACCCGCACGAGGGCGTCCGACCGCGGACCACCAGCGCCCAGTGAGCCCCCGGGGGCACCTCCATGACACGCGCCATCTCCCTGCACGACGTGAGCAAGACCTTCGCGCGAGGCGTCCGCGTGGTGGACCGGCTGTCGCTGGACATCGCGCCGGGCGAGTTCCTCGTCCTGCTCGGCCCCTCCGGCTGCGGCAAGTCGACCGTGCTGCGCATGATCGCCGGGCTGGAGGAGGTCACCGAGGGCGAGGTGCTGCTGGACGGCGCGTACGCCAACGACCTGCTCCCCGCCGAGCGGCGGATGGCGATGGTCTTCCAGAACTTCGCGCTGTACCCCAACATGACGACCCGTGGGAACATCGGCTTCCCGCTGCGCGTCGAGGACCCCCAGGCCGACCCCGGGCCCCGCGTGGACGCCACCGCCCGCATGCTGGGCATCGAGGACCTCCTCGACCGCCTGCCCGCCCAGCTCTCCGGCGGCGAACGCCAGCGCGTCGCCATGGGCCGGGCCATCGCCCGCCACCCCACCGCCTTCCTGATGGACGAACCGCTGTCCAACCTGGACGCCAAGCTCCGCAACCACCTGCGTGCCGAGATCACCCGGCTGACCCGGGAACTGGGCGTCACCACGATCTACGTCACCCACGACCAGTCCGAGGCCATGTCCCTCGGCGACCGGGTCGCGGTCCTGCGCGGCGGCGTGCTCCAGCAGGTGGACACCCCGCGCGCCGTGTACGCCCTGCCCCGCAACGTCTTCGTCGCCGCCTTCATCGGCACCCCGCGCATCAACCTGCTGCGCGGGATCGTGCGCGCCCCGCTGGACGGCGCGATGACGATCAGCCTGGGCAAGCAGTTCCTGCGCCTGCCCGAACCGCTCTGCCTGGACCACCAGTTGCTCCGCGTCCAGCAGGGCCGGGAGGTGATCGTGGGCCTGCGTTCGGAGGCGGTCCGGATCGCGAAGCCCGCGTCCGCCCGTCCCGGCGAGGTGCTGCTCACCGGCCTGGTGGAGCACGTCGAGTTCCAGGGCCACGAGATGCTCGTCCACCTCGACACCGGGTCGCGGCCCGCCGTCGTGCCCGACCTGGAGGCCCCGCGGCCCGCCACCCGGCCCGTCCGGCGCCGCCGCCGCGACGGCACCGTCCTCGACCGGCTGAGGGAACGGGCGGGCGCCCTGCGCACCGGGCCGGTGGTGGTCGTGGACGAAGCGGAGGAAGCGCGGGGGCCGAGCACCGCCGTCACCGCTCCCGACGGCCGTCTCCCCGGCGACCTGATCGTCCGCACCACCCCCGACATCGACCTGCGCCACGGCATGCAGATCCCGCTGCTCGTCGACCTCGCCCACCTGTTCGTCTTCGACCAGCACGGCGACCGCATCTGTCCGGCCCCCGCGCGGCTGCCGGACCTGGAGGAGTGAACCCGCCGGGACCGCGTCCCCGGAGAGCGTGAGCCGCGCCACCATCGGGGGAGCCCCTGGTGCCGTAAAACTATCGGCGCTAGTTTGGGGCCGGACGACAAGGCCCGCCCGGAGGGAACCCGATGAAGGCACACGACGGCATGTACATCGACGGGGCCTGGCGGTCCGCCGACGGCCGGGACACGATCGACGTCGTGAACCCGGTCGACGAGCGGGTGATCGGCACGGTCCCCGCCGGCACCGCCCTGGACGTCGACACCGCCGTACGCGCGGCCCGCGCCGCCCTGCCCGGCTGGGCCGCCACCCCGCCCGCCGAGCGCGCCGCCCGCCTGGCCGCCCTGCGGGACGTCCTGGTCGCCCGCAAGGACGAGGTCGCCGAGACGGTCACCGCCGAACTCGGCTCCCCGCTGAAGTTCTCGCAGGCCGTGCACGCCGCCGCCCCGATCGCGGTCGCGGGCTCCTACGCCGAGCTGGCGGCGACGTACGCCTTCGAGGAGAAGGTCGGCAACTCCGTCGTCCACCACGAGCCGGTCGGCGTGGTCGGCGCCATCACGCCCTGGAACTACCCGCTGCACCAGATCGTCGCCAAGGTCGCCCCGGCGCTCGCGGCCGGCTGCACCGTTGTACTGAAGCCCGCCGAGGACACCCCGCTCACCGCGCAGCTCTTCGCCGAGGCGGTCCACGAGGCCGGCATCCCCGCGGGCGTCTTCAACCTGGTCACCGGCCTCGGCCCGGTCGCAGGACAGGCCCTCGCCGAGCACCCCGGCGTCGACCTGGTCTCCTTCACCGGCTCGACGGCGGTCGGCCGCCGGATCGGCGCCCTCGCCGGCGCCGCCGTCAAGAACGTCGCCCTCGAACTCGGCGGCAAGTCCGCCAACGTCATCCTGCCCAGCGCCGACCTGGCCAAGGCCGTGAACGTCGGCGTCGCCAACGTCATGTCCAACTCCGGTCAGACGTGCAGCGCCTGGACCCGCATGCTCGTCCACCGCGACCAGTACGACGAGGCGGTGGAGCTGGCCGCCGAGGCCGCCGCCAAGTACGGCGACCGGATCGGCCCGGTCGTCAACGCCAAGCAGCAGGAGCGCGTGCGCGGATACATCGAGAAGGGCGTCGCCGAGGGCGCGCGGATCGTCGCGGGCGGCCCCGAAACCCCGCACGAGCAGGGCTACTACGTCTCCCCGACGGTCCTCGCCGACGTCACCGAGGACATGACGGTCGCCCAGGAGGAGATCTTCGGCCCCGTCCTGTCCGTCCTGCGCTACGAGGACGAGGAGGACGCCCTGCGGATCGCCAACGGCACGGTGTACGGACTCGCCGGCGCCGTCTGGGCCGGGGACGAGGCCGAGGCCGTCGCCTTCGCGCGGCGGATGGAGACCGGGCAGGTCGACATCAACGGCGGACGGTTCAACCCGCTGGCGCCCTTCGGCGGCTACAAGCAGTCGGGCGTGGGCCGCGAACTGGGCGCGCACGGACTCACCGAGTACCTCCAGACCAAGTCGCTCCAGTTCTAACCAGGGGAGTTGCCCACGCCATGGCCGTCCGTACCGCTGTCCGTGCCGCCGTCGTACCCGCCGTAGGAGCCCCGCTGGAGGTCACCGGGATCGAACTCCCCGCACCGGGCCCCGGCCGGGTACGGGTGCGGCTCGCCGCCGCCGGGGTCTGCCACTCCGACCTCTCCCTGTCCAACGGCACCATGCGCCTGCCGCTCCCCGCGGTCCTCGGCCACGAGGGCGCCGGCACCGTCCTGTCCGTCGGCGAGGACGTCACCCACGTCGCGCCCGGCGACGCCGTGGTCCTCAACTGGGCCCCGTCCTGCGGCGCCTGCCACGCCTGCGCGCTCGGCGAGATCTGGCTGTGCGCGAACGCCCTGGCCGGCGCCGCGCACGTGCACGCCCGCCGCGCCGACGACGGCACCGACCTGCACCCCGGTCTGAACGTCGCCGCGTTCGCCGAGGAGACGGTGGTGGACGCCGGCTGCGTGCTGCCCGCCCCGGACGGCATCCCGCTCACCGACGCGGCGCTGCTCGGCTGCGCCGTCCTCACCGGCTACGGCGCCGTCCACCACTCGGCGAAGGTCCGCGAGGGCGAGACCGTCGCGGTCTTCGGCGCCGGGGGAGTGGGACTCGCCGCCCTCCAGTCGGCCCGGATCGCGGGCGCGTCGAAGATCGTCGCCGTCGACGTGTCCCCGGAGAAGGAGGAGCTGGCCCGCGCGGCCGGCGCCACCGACTACCTGATCGCCTCCGACACCACCGCCCGCGAGATCCGCGCCCTCACCGGCAAGCAGGGCGTCGACGTCGCCGTCGAGTGCGTCGGCCGCGCGACCACCATCCGCACCGCCTGGGAATCCACCCGGCGCGGCGGGCGCACCACGGTCGTCGGCATCGGCGGCAAGGACCAGCAGGTCACCTTCAACGCCCTGGAGATCTTCCACTGGGGCCGCACCCTGTCCGGCTGCGTCTACGGCAACGCCGACCCCGCCCGCGACCTCCCCGTCCTCGCCGAACACGTCCGGGCCGGACGCCTCGACCTCGGCGCCCTGGTCACGGAACGCATCGCGCTGGACGGCATCCCGGCGGCGTTCGAGAACATGCTGGCGGGCAAGGGCGGCCGGGCGCTGGTGGTGTTCTAGGCCGCCGCACCGCACCGCACCGCGCAAGGCGGTCAACGAGGGTGCCGGGTCCTCCCCGGCGCCCCGTTCCGCGTGCCCGCGCGCGCCGCGCGTCCCTGCGTAGCGCCACGATCGCGGTGCGACAAACATCCGGCACGACTGTTGACCGCATACCGTCCGGTCAGTACGTTCCCCGAAACGTTTCCCCAACGTCCCCTCCCCACCCGCTTCCCCCCGCGTTCCCCCACGCCCCACTCCCCCCCCGCACTCACCGGAGCGTGCCCGTATGGACACCACCCCCTCCGCTCAGCCCCTCGACGCCACCGCCCGGGCCGCCGTCCCCAACCGCCGCCGCGTCGCCACCGCCGCGGCCCTCGCGTCGGCCGTCGAGTGGTACGACTACTTCGTCTTCGGCATCGCCGCCGCCCTCGTCCTGGGCGACCTGTACTTCCCGGCCGGCAGCTCCACCGCCGGCGTCCTGGCCGCCTTCGCCACCTTCGCGGTCGGCTTCCTCGCCCGCCCGATCGGCGGCATCGTCGCCGGCCAGCTCGGCGACAAGAAGGGCCGCAAGCCGATGCTGGTCCTCGCGCTCACCCTGATGGGTGTGGCCACCACGGGCATCGGCCTGCTGCCCACCTACGAGACCATCGGCGTCGCCGCCCCCATCCTGCTCGTCCTGCTCCGCATCGCCCAGGGCGTGGCCGTCGGCGCCCAGTGGGGCGGCGCGATGCTGCTGGCCACCGAGTACGCCCCGGAGGGCAAGCGCGGCATCTACGGCAGCGTCGTCCAGCTCGGCGTCCCCATCGGCGTGGTCACCGCCAACTCCGTCTTCCTGCTGGCCGGGGCGTTCACCTCCGAGTCGGCCTTCGAGTCCTGGGGCTGGCGGGTGCCGTTCGTGGTCGGCCTGCTCGTCCTGGGGCTCGCCTGGTACATCCACACCCGCGTCGAGGAGACCCCGGAGTTCCGGGAGGCCGAGCGGGCGCTGGCCGAGAAGGAGCAGGGTGAGCAGACCTCGCCGCTGCGCACCATCGTGCGCGGTCACCTCGGCACGGTCCTGCTGGCCGGCGGCTCCTTCGCCGTGAACACCGCGACGTTCTACATCCTCATCACCGGCGTCCTCGACTACACGACGCGCGAACTGGACATGGACCACGGCGCGGTGCTCGCCGTCTCGCTCTGCGTCAGCCTCACCCAGCTGGTGCTGATCCCGGGCGCCGCCGCCCTGTCCGACAAGTTCGGCCGCATCAGGGTCTACACCGTCGGCGCGGTCGGCATCGCCGTGTGGGCCGTCCCGCTGTTCCTGCTCATCGACACCGGCTCACTGGTGTGGCTGGCGGTCGGCACCTTCGTCGCCAGCTGCTTCCTCAGCGTCATGTACGGCCCCCAGGCCGCCCTCTTCGCCGAGCTGTTCACGCCGGAGATGCGCTACACCGGCGCCTCCCTCGGCTACCAGATCGCCGCCGTCGGCGGGGGCGGGCTCGCGCCCTTCGTCATGGTGCTGCTCCTGGAGGCCACGGGCACCTCGATGGCCGTCTCCGGCTACATCATCGCCCTCTCGGTGATCGCCCTGGTGTCCATCAAGGTGTTGGCCGACAGGGCGCGTTCACGCTGACCGCGAGGCACCTTCGGGCCGCGACCCCACCAGCTCGTCCGGGGCCGCGGCCCGCGCCCGCCTCCGGGACCGCGACACCGCCACACCCGCCAGGCAGAGCGCGCCGCCCGCCAGGGTGAGCAGCCCCGGCACCTCACCGAGCGCCAGCCACGACATCAGGACCACCAGGGCGGGCACGGCGTACGTGGTGGCGCCCATGCGCCCGGCGGTCGTCCGGGCCAGCGCGTAGGCCCAGGTCGTGAACGCCAGCGCGGTCGGGAACACGCCCAGGTACACCATGTTCAGCGTCGCGGAGGCGGGCGCGTCGGCCGCCTCGTGCACCAGCTGCCCCGCGAACGGCAGGCAGAGCACCGCACCGACCAGGCAGCCGAACGTCGTCACCTGGAGCGCGCCGGCGTGCCCCAGCGCGGGCTTCTGCGCGACCACCCCTCCCGCGTACGCCACCGCGGCCAGCAGGCACAGCACCACCCCGAACAGCGAGGAACCGCCCTCGCCGGACATCGACAGGCCCACGGTCACCGCACCGGCGAACGACACCGCCATCCCCGCCAGCAGCCGCGGCGGCAGCGCGTCCCCGAGCAGGCGGGCGCCGAGCAGCGCGATGAGGATCGGGCCGACGTTCACCACCAGCGCGGCCGTACCGGCGTCCACCTGCTGCTCGCCCCAGTTCAGGGCCACCATGTAGAAGCCGAACCACAGCAGCCCCGATATCGCGATCCCCCGCCAGGCCGGCCGGGGCGGCAGCCCTTCCCGCCGCACCAGGCAGATCAGGGCGAGGGTCACGGCGCCGGACAGCAGCCGCCCGAGGGCCAGCGCGCCCGGCGAGTAGGACTCGCCGGCGCTGCGGATGGAGACGAAGGCGGAGGCCCACAGGACGACGGTCACGGTGGCCGCGCCGGCCGCGAGCAGCTGCGGACGGCGGGAGGGCGCGGAGGGGGACGTGCGGGCGGTGCTCATCATGCTCCAGACGTTAGGACGCGACGGCTTCGTGGTCTCGCGGATTCCGGACGGGGAGGCGGTGGAGCGCGGCTCAGCGCAGCGCCACCGGATCGATGCCCAGCAGCTCCAGGAGCGCCGCCTCGCCCGTCGGCGTGACCTTCACCGCCCGCTCCGAGCCGATGCGCACGCACCAGCCGGTGTCCAGGGCGTGCCTGCACAGGGCCGCGCCCGCCACGCCCGCGAGATGCGGACGGCGTTCGGTCCAGTCGAGGCAGGCTCGCGCCAGCGGACGGCGGCCCGTGGCCGTCAGCGGAATCCCGGCCGCGGCGAACCAGCCGAGCCCCGCGTCGGTGAGCGCGAATCCGGTGTCCTGGCGCAGCAGCCCGCGCCCGGTGAGGGCGTCGGTCACCGCGATGGCGAGCCGCCCGGCGAGATGGTCGTAGCAGGTGCGCCCCCGGGCCATCGCCGACCCGGCGCCCGCCGCCCGCAGGGTGCGTGGACGCCGGGCGGCGGCCTCCGGTGCGACCTGTGCCGCCAGGTCCTCGACCAGCTGCGCGACCCGCTCGTCGGCCAGCCGGACGTACCGGTGCCGTCCCTGGCGCTCCTCGGTGAGCAGCCCGCCCGCGACGAGCTTGCCCAGGTGTTCGCTCGCCGTGGACGCGGCGACGCCCGCGTGCCGGGCCAGCTCACCGGCGGTCCAGGCCCGTCCGTCCAGCAGTGCCAGCAGACAGGCGGCGCGCGTCTCGTCCGCGATCAGCCCGGCCAGCCGCGCGAGGCCGGGCGCCTCGGCGTCCCTCTCGGTCATGCGTCCAGGATGCGCCACGCATGGTTCGGCGGGTGCCGAACTGTCCTCAGACGCCTCGCGCCACCTGCGCGTACTGCTGGGTCAGTCCGTCCAGCAGGGCCGTCAGCCCGGTCTCGAAGGCCCGCTCGTCGATCTTCTCCTGCTGCTCGGCGAGGAGGTGGGCCTGCTGGAGGTGCGGGTAGGCGGCGGGGTCGTAGGCGCCGGCGTCGTCGACGAAGCCACCGGCGAAGGAACCGAGCGCGGAGCCCATGATGAAGTACCGCATCAGCGCGCCGATGGACGTGGCCTGGGCCGGGGGCCAGCCGGCCGCGACCATCGCGCCGTAGACGGCGTCCGCGAGGTGCAGCCCGGCCGGACGGCGGCCGGGGCCGTGCGCCAGTACCGGGACGATGTTGGGGTGGTCGCGCAGGGCCGCCCGGTAGGAGACGGCCCAGTCGTGCAGCGCGGTCCGCCACTCCCGGCCGTCCTCGAACATCGACAGGTCCACCTGCGCGCTCACCGAGTCGGCGACGGCCTCCAGGATCTCGTCCTTGGTGCGGAAGTGGTTGTAGAGCGAGGGCCCGCTGACGCCCAGCTCCGCGGCGAGCCGGCGGGTGGAGACGGCCGCCAGGCCCTCCGCGTCCACCAGAGCGCGGGCTTTCTCGACGATCCGGTCGGTGCTGAGCAGGGGCTTGCGCGGTCGGGCCATGGCGCACATAGTAGGGCTGCGGACTTAAACTAGCAGTGCTAATTTAAAAGTCCGGCTTTCAAAGTCCACCGGTCAAGGACCGTCTTCTGTGGGGTGACTCGGCATGAATCTGGAGCTCAGCGAGGAGCAGAGCGCCGTGCGGCGGCTCGCGCGGGACTTCGTGGAGCGCGAGATCGCCCCGCACGTCGTCGCCTGGGACCGCGCCGAGGAGGTGGACCGGTCCGTCGTGAAGAAGCTCGGCGAGGTCGGCTTCCTCGGGCTCACCGTCGACGAGGAGTACGGCGGCTCCGGCGGCGACCACCTCGCGTACTGCCTGGTCACGGAGGAGCTGGGGCGCGGCGACAGCTCCGTGCGCGGCATCGTGTCCGTCTCCCTCGGCCTGGTCGCCAAGACCATCGCCGCCTGGGGCGACGAGGAGCAGAAGCGGCGCTGGCTGCCGGGGCTCACCTCCGGCGCGTACGTCGGCTGCTTCGGCCTCACCGAGCCCGGCACCGGCTCGGACGCGGGGAACCTCGCCACCCGGGCGGTGCGCGACGGCGACGACTACGTCATCAACGGCACCAAGATGTTCATCACCAACGGCACCTGGGCCGACGTCGTCCTGCTCTTCGCCCGTTCCACCGACGCCCCGGGCCACAAGGGCGTCTCCGCCTTCCTGGTGCCCACCGACACCCCCGGCCTGACCCGGCGCACCGTCCACGGCAAGCTCGGGCTGCGCGGCCAGGCCACCGCCGAACTGGTCCTGGAGGACGTCCGGGTCCCGGCCTCCGCGATGCTCGCACCCGAGGGCAAGGGCTTCTCGGTCGCCATGTCCGCGCTCGCCAAGGGGCGGATGTCGGTCGCGGCCGGCTGCGTCGGCATAGCCCAGGCCGCGCTGGACGCGGCCGTGCGGTACGCCGGCGAGCGCGAGCAGTTCGGGAAGACCATCGCCCACCACCAGCTGGTGCAGGAGCTGATCAGCGACATCGCCCTCGACGTGGACGCGGCCCGGCTGCTGACCTGGCGGGTCGCCGACCTGATCGACCGCGGGCAGCCCTTCACCGTCGAGTCCTCCAAGGCCAAGCTGTTCGCCTCGGAGGCGGCCGTCCGAGCCGCCAACAACGCCCTCCAGGTCTTCGGCGGCTACGGCTACATCGACGAGTACCCGGCCGGCAAACTGCTGCGCGACGCCCGTGTGATGACGCTGTACGAGGGCACCAGCCAGATCCAGAAACTGGTCATCGGGCGGGCGCTGACCGGGGTTTCGGCCTTCTGAGGGCCGGGGGTTCTGAGTACCCCGACTGAGTACGGCGGCGGATGTGGCCCGGACCACATCCGCCGATCCTTGTGCCCATGAGTGACACACCGGTCAAGCAGCAGAACACGGCGGCCTTCTACGGGCAGGCCGTCGCGTCGTTCTCGGTCGCCATGGCCGCCACCGCCATCGGCATCTACCAGCTCCAGGCCGACGCCTGGGTGCGTGCCTTCCTGGCCATCGCCGTCCTGTACCTCGTCACCTCGGCCTTCACGCTGGCCAAGATCATCCGGGACCGTCAGGAGGTGGGGCAGATCGTGAGCCGTGTGGACCAGGCGCGGCTGGACAAGATCCTTGTGGAGCACGACCCCTTCCACAAGCCGGGCGGATCCGCCCCCGGACAGCGCGCCTAAGCGCCCGCTCAGTATCGGCGGTATGGTGGTGCTCCTGTCACCGAGAGGGGCGAACAAGCGATGAGTACGGCGGCCGAGACGACGGGCGGCGACACCGAGCCGTGGGAAGAGGTCACGCCTGACGCGGCCCGGCGGCTCCTGGTCGCCGCCGTGGAGGCGTTCGCCGAACGCGGGTACCACGCGACCACGACCCGCGACATCGCCGGGCGGGCCGGCATGAGCCCGGCCGCGCTCTACATCCACTACAAGACCAAGGAAGAGCTGCTGCACCGCATCAGCCGCATCGGTCACACCCGGGCGGTGGCCATCCTGCGCTCCGCGGCCCAGGGCGACGGCAGTGCGACCGAACGGCTCGCCGACGCCGTGAGCTCCTTCGTCCGCTGGCACGCCGGCCGGCGCACGACCGCGCGGGTCGTGCAGTACGAGCTGGACGCGCTCGGTCCCGAGGCCCGGGAGGAGATCCTCACGCTCCGTCGGCAGTGCGACGCGGCGGTGCGCGGCATCATCGACGACGGCGTGGCGACGGGCGAGTTCGACGTGCCGGACGTCAAGGGCACCACGCTCGCCGTGCTGTCGCTCTGCATCGACGTGGCCCGCTGGTTCAACGTGAACGGCGCCCGGACGCCCGACGAGGTCGGCGCGCTCTACGCCGACCTCGTGCTGCGGATGGTCGGGGCCGGGTCGTCCGGCCCCGACCGGTCCGCTCAGACGTAGTAGCGGGAGACGGACTCGGCGACGCAGACCGGCTTGTCGCCGCCCTCGCGTTCCACCGTGAAGGCGACGGACACCTGGATCCCGCCCGTGACGTCCTCGACGCCGGTGATCGTCGCCGTGGCGCGCAGGCGCGAGCCGACCGGGACGGGAGAGGGGAAACGGACCTTGTTGGTGCCGTAGTTGACGCCCATCTTCACGCCCTCGACCCTGATCAGCTGCGGCCCGAACAGCGGGAGCAGCGACAGGGTCAGATAGCCGTGCGCGATGGTGGTGCCGAAGGGGCCCGCGGCGGCCTTCTCCGGGTCGACGTGGATCCACTGGTGGTCGCCGGTGGCCTCGGCGAACAGGTCGATCCGCTTCTGGTCGACCTCCAGCCAGTCGGTGTGTCCCAGCTGCTCGCCCACCGCCGCCTTCACCTCGTCGACGGATGTGAAGATCCTCGGCTCTGCCATGCTCCCGGCCTCCCGTGTGACGCGACTCTAAGCGACTGCTTAGCATGGTCGCCCGGAGAGCCCCTGTCAACGGACCGGACGGGTGAGGAAGCGGGTGGGTAGGGTTCGAGGGGTGCCTCAGATTCCCGAGAAGATCCATGAGCTCACCGTCGGCCAGCTCGCCGCGCGCAGTGGTGCCGCCGTCTCCGCCCTGCACTTCTACGAGTCCAAGGGCCTGATCAGCAGTCGCCGCACCTCGGGCAACCAGCGCCGCTTCAGCCGTGACGCGCTGCGCCGCGTCGCCTTCGTACGGGCGGCCCAGCGGGTCGGCATCCCCCTCGCCACGATCCGCGAGGCGCTCTCGGAGCTGCCCGAGGGCCGCACCCCCACCCGGGACGACTGGGCCCGGCTCTCGGCGTCCTGGCGCTCCGAACTGGACGAGCGCATCAAACAGCTCAACCGGTTGCGCGACCACCTCACCGACTGCATCGGCTGCGGCTGCCTGTCCCTGGACACCTGCGTCCTGTCCAACCCGGACGACGCGTTCGGAGAAACCCGAGCGGGTTCCCGCCTCCTGGTGGAGCGCAAGTCCCCGCACCCGGCCGGCGGGAACTGCGCCCCGACCTCGGCCAACTGCGACTGACCCGCCCCCCCGACCTACCCCGCCCGGCTCCCGACACCCGCTTCCGCGGCGACGTTCCGCCGCCCCTCCGGGGACCGGACGATCACCTCGCGGTCCCGGTGGGGGCGGGCGCGGGTGTGGGTGGGCGCGTGTGGTGGCGCGCACGGTCGTGGCGCCGCCGGGTTCTGGCGTCCCGTGTGCGCGGGGGGTGTTCCGTGGCCGCGCCGCCGTGACCGGACGACCTCCTCGCTGTTCCGGCGGCGGGCGCGGGTGTTGGTGGGCGCGTGTGGTGGCGCGTACGGGCGTGGCGCTGCGGGTGCCGGACGATCATCTCGCCGTTCCGGCGGGGTTGGTGGCCGGGCGCGGTGCGGTCGCACCCCGTTCCGGCGCGCGCGTCATTGGGGCCGGTCGCGGGGCCGGTCCAGCGGCCCCGCCTTGGTGGCTGGAGGCGTCCGTCGCCCGAAGGCGCCGGCTCCACGTGCGCGATCGGCCTCATCGCCGCCGCCCCGGCGTGGTGGTCACACCCCGCCCCGCCGTGCCGAGGCCCACTCCTTGAGCCCCGCCCTCACCAGTGCGGCGTTGGAGGCGGCACGGCTGCCGTCCGGCAGCGACAGGGTGTCCTCCAGGCCGATCCGGGTCGGCAGGCCCAGGTGGCCGGCGAGGCGGAGTACCGGCCAGGTGCCCGCGTCCTCGCCGTGCAGCAGGATCGGGAGGCCGTGGGCCGTGCCCAGCGTGGACAGCAGGGCCCGCGCCGTGTCACGCGCGGTCGCCGGGCCGGTGTCCGTGACCTCGGCCAGGACCCGCAACACCTTCGGTCCCAGCGGTGAGCGCAGGAAGTGTGCCGCCCCGTCCGTGCCCGACCAGATGCCGGCCTCCACGCCCACCCCGCGCTCCATCAGCGCGGCCGCGGTCTTCTCGGCGCCCGGCTCGTGCCAGTTGACCGACGCGTGGTCGGGCAGCACCGTCCAGCTCCGTATCCGCGCCACCCGGGCGGCCGGATCGGGTTCCGCCCAGGCGCCCGTGGTGACGCCGAGCGGAACCGAGGCCGGCACCCGCGCGCGCACCGCCTCCAGGGTGGCCGCGAGCGCGCGCGGCGACAACGTGTCCCGGCCACAGGGTGTCTTCGGGTGGACGTGGACATCCGTCGCCCCGGCGGCGACCGCTCCCGCCACGGAGTCCGCGAGCGCCTCCGGAGACAGCGGCACCACCGCCCCGTCGGCGGCCTCCCGGCCCCCGTTCGCACACAGTTGCACCATCCCCCCATGGTGCCGCGCCCCACTGACAACACCCGTCGGCCGCCGGTCGTCGGGGGTGCGGCCTCCCCGGCACACCCCCGCGAGTCCGGCTACGCCGACATCAGCAGCCGTCGCCCCCGCCGGGCCTCCGCGAGCGCGTCGGGGGTGAGGACCGGCCGCGGTACGAGGATCCCGCACTCCGCGCAGACGGGCCCCGTCGAGGGTTCGTGGTCGAGGTCGTAGGTCCAGACGAGGCGTTCCCCGTCGCACACCGGGCAGACGGAGCCCGGTTCCCGCTCCAGCGCCGAGATCAGCCGGCGCAGTACTTCCGCCAGCGGCCAGTCGGGATGCACCCGGGGGTCGTCGCACCAGGCGACACCGAAACCGCCCCAGGTCAGCCGGTGCCAGTCGTCCACGCTGCCCGGCCTGCGCAGCCCGTCGTGCTTCTCCTTCCTGCGCCGCTCGGCGAACTCGACCTCATAGGCCAGCCACACGGAACGCGCCTCCTCCAGCTCCTCCAGTGCGGCCACGAGCCGCACCGGGTCCGGGGAGCGGTCCTCGGGACCGAACCCTGCCCTGGAGCAGAGATGGTCCCAGGTGGCCCTGTGCCCATAAGGGGCAAATCGTTCAAGGCACTTGCGCAGCGAATAGCGCCGCAGCGCCAGGTCGCACCGTGGATCGCGGACCTGTCTCGCCAGACTTCGGAAACCGGCCATCGCCCTGCACCTCCGTCACACCTGCACCTGTACTCGGGTCACTTCGGCGTCGTCGTACGGACGTCGCCGAATAGACGTATCGACAACCGATTCGGCTCCATCCGATTTCCGATGCCCCCCATCAGCCGATCCACCCCCTGGAAAAAAGTGACGCATGTTCATCTTCCAACTCGGGGATACCGGCGGTAACGTCCCGCCACACCCCCGTCGGGAGGAGCTGCCATGCCACGACGCACCCCACGCGACGCCCTCGACAGACTGAGAACTCCCCGCGGACTCCACGGGTTCCTGAAGGGCGCTTCCGTATGCGCCCTCATCGCCGGCCTCTTGTCGCCGCTTTCCCCGGCAATGGCCGCCGACACGGAATCCGCCGAAGCCGCGACCGCCGAAGCGACGGCCCAGGATCACTGCGGAGGGCAGTGTTCCGACATCCTCCCGCCCGGCCAGAACGGCAACGCCACTCTCGCCCAGATCCTCCTCAACCAGGCATTCGGCACCCAGCCCGCCCACGCGGAGGACCAGCTCGGCCCGTACGCCGGCCTCGCCACGGGCTACTCCGCCCTCACCAACGACAAGATCGACGACTTCTTCAACGACGCCTCCTTCGGCGTCCCCGCCGGCCAGGTCGCCTCCACCATCCGCCCCGCGGGCCGCGACGACGTGACCATCGTCCGCGACAAGAAGACCGGTGTGCCGCACATCACCGGCACCACCCGCTACGGCACCGAGTTCGGCGCCGGCTACGCCGCGGCCCAGGACCGGCTGTGGCTGATGGACCTCTTCCGGCACGTCGGACGCGGCCAGTTGACCCCCTTCGCCGGCGGCGCCCCCGCCAACCAGGGCCTGGAACAGCAGTTCTGGCGCAGCGCCCCGTACACCGAGGCCGACCTGGAGGCGCAGATCGAGAGCGCCGCCGCCAAGGCCGGCGAACGCGGCGAGCTGGCCCTGGCCGACGTGGACGCCTACGTCGCCGGCATCAACGCCTACATCGACCGCTCCGACCGGGGCCGCTACTTCCCCGGCGAGTACGTCCTGACCGGCCACAAGAACGCCATCACCAACGCCGGCACCATCGAGCACTTCAAGCGCACCGACCTGATCGCGCTGGCCTCGGTCATCGGCTCCCTCTTCGGCGCCGGAGGCGGCGGCGAGGTCGGCAACGCGCGCTCCCTGCTCGCCGCCCAGGAGAAGTACGGCGTGGCCGAGGGCACCGAGGTCTGGGAGTCCTTCCGCCAGCGCAACGACCCCGAGGCCGTCCTCACCCAGCAGGACGGCAGCTTCCCCTATCTGCCGAGGCCCGACGACCCGCAGGGCCGCGCCCTGCCCGACGCCGGCTCGGTCGAGGCGGAACCCCTGATCCACGACCGCACCGGCAGCGCGTCCACGGCCACGGCGACCGGCGCCTCCACCAAGGCGGCCGACGCGGCCGTGACGTCGGCGCGGCGCGGCATGTCCAACGCCCTCGTCGTCAGCGGCGAACACACCGCCAGCGGCCACCCGGTCGCCGTCTTCGGACCGCAGACCGGCTACTTCGCGCCCCAGCTCCTCATGCTCCAGGAGATCCAGGGCCCGGGCCTGAGCGCCCGCGGCGCCTCCTTCGCGGGCCTGAGCATGTACGTCGAACTCGGCCGCGGCCAGGACTACGCGTGGAGCGCGACCACCTCGGGCCAGGACATCATCGACACCTACGCCGTCGAACTCTGCCAGGACGACTACCACTACCTCTACCGCGGTACCTGCACCCCGATGGAGAAGATCGAGCGCAAGAACGCCTGGAAGCCGACCGTCGCCGACGGCACCAAGGCGGGCTCCTACACGATGCGCGTCTGGCGCACCAAGTACGGCCCGGTCGAATACCGCGCCACCGTCGGCGGCAAGAAGGTCGCCTACACGACCCTGCGCTCCTCCTACCTGCACGAGGCCGACTCGATCATCGGCTTCCAGATGCTCAACGACCCGGACTACCTGGACAGCCCCGAGCGCTTCCGGAGCGCCGTCCAGCACATCAACTACACCTTCAACTGGTTCTACGCCGACTCCGAGCACACCGCGTACTACAACAGCGGCGACAACCCGGTCCGGGCGAACGGCGTCGACGCGGAGTTCCCGGTCTGGGCGCGGCAACCGTACGAGTGGCAGGGCTGGGACGCGGACGACAACACCGCCCGGTACACCGAGGCGGCCGCCCACCCGCAGTCGGTCGACCAGGACTACTACATCTCCTGGAACAACAAACAGGCCAAGGACTACCCGGCGTCCTCATGGGGCAACGGCTCCGTCCACCGCGGCAACCTCCTCGACGACCGCGTCGGGAAACTGGTCGCCGAGGGCGGCGTCACCCGCGCCGCACTGGTACGGGCCATGGCCGAGGCGGGCCTCGCCGACCTGCGGGCCGAGGACGTGCTGCCCGACCTGCTGAAGGTGATCGACTCCGCGCCGGTCACCGACCCGGACGTCCGGGCGGCCGTCGACCGGCTCAAGGCCTGGCGCGCGGCGGGCGGGCTGCGCACGGAGACCTCGGCCGGCTCGAAGCAGTACGCCCACGCCGACGCGATCCGCACCCTGGACGCCTGGTGGCCGCTCCTGGTGAAGGCCGAGTTCGAACCCGGCCTCGGCAGCGACCTGTACACCGCCTTCGCCGCCAACCTGCCCGTCGACGAGTCCCCGTCCGCCGCCCACGGCCCCACCGGCGCCCACGCCGGCAGCGCCTTCCAGTACGGCTGGTGGAGCTATGTCGACAAGGACATCAGGGCGGTGCTCGGCGAGTCCGTCCAGGGGCCGCTCGCGCGGGAGTACTGCGGCGGCGGCGACCTCGCCGCCTGCCGGGACACCCTGGTCGCCACCCTGAAGGAGGCGTCCGGCCGCACGGCCGCCCAGGTCTATCCCGGCGACGACACCTGCTCGGCGGGCGACCAGTGGTGCGCCGACTCCGTCGTCCACCGCACCCTGGGCGGCATCAAGCACGGAGGAATCAGCTGGCAGAACCGGCCGACCTACCAGCAGGTCGTGGAGTTCACGAGCCACCGGTGACCGGCCGGTCCCCGGGTCAGCGGTAGATCAGGTACTGGCGGCGCGTCCTTC
The DNA here is from genome assembly GCF_042740985.1 of Streptomyces sp. NPDC058985. NCBI lineage: Bacteria > Bacillati > Actinomycetota > Actinomycetes > Kitasatosporales > Streptomycetaceae > Streptomyces > Streptomyces sp. NPDC058985. The sequence goes on from NZ_JBHYJX010000050.1 coordinate 47,966, forward strand.
GGAACGCCGCCAGTTCCCTCTCCCAGCCGTCCACCACCTCGTCGGTGTCCGCGCCCGCGTCGATCATCGTGCGCACCTGCGTGGACCCGGTGAGCTTGTCGATCCAGTTGTCCGGCCGCCAGGCGAAACCGTCCCAGGTCCGCCTGGCGGTCACCAGGAGGGCGATTCCGGTGCGCACCGGGTCGAAGGCGTCCCGGTCGTGGACATGGAGCTGGACGCCCCCGACGGTCTTCCCCTGGAACTTGGAGAAGGTCGGCGCGAAGTACGCCTCCCGGAAGCGCACGCCGGGCAGGTCCAGTCCGTTGACGGCGGCGGCCCAGCCGCCGTCGATCCCCTCGGCGCCGAGCAGTTCGAACGGGCGGGTGGTGCCGCGCCCCTCCGACAGGTTCGTGCCCTCGAACAGGCAGGTGCCCGAGTAGACCAGGGCCGTCTCGGGTGTCGGCATGTTCGGGCTCGGCGGCACCCACGGCAGCCCCGAGGCGTCGTAGAACTCCGAGCGCCGCCAGCCCGTCATCGTCACGGTCTCCAGCGGGACCGGCGACGGCAGGAACTCGTGGTTGAAGAGGTGCGCCAGTTCGGCGACCGTCATGCCGTGCGCCTGCGAGATCGGCTGCCGCCCGACGAAGGTGGCGAACTCCTTGTGCAGGACCGGCCCGAGGGCCGCCCGCCCGGTCACCGGGTTGGGCCGGTCCAGTACGACGAACCGCTTCCCCGCGAGCCGCGCGGCCTCCATGCAGTCGAACAGCGTCCAGATGTACGTGTAGAAGCGCGCGCCGGCGTCCTGGATGTCGAAGACGACGGTGTCCACGCCGGACGCCGTGAAGACGTCCGCGAGCGGCTGTCCGCTCTTGAGGTACGTGTCGTAGACCGGCAGGCCGGTCGCCGGGTCGTCGTAGCGGCCTTCGGAGCCGCCCGCCTGCGCGGTGCCGCGGAAGCCGTGCTCGGGGCCGAACACGGCGGTGAGGTTCACCCGGTCGTCGGCGTGCATGACGTCGACGACGTGGCGGACGTCCCGGGTGATGCCGGTCGGATTGGTGACCACGCCGGCCTTCTGGCCGTCGAGCACGGCGTAGCCGCCGTCGGCGAGGCGCTCGAAGCCGGTGCGCAGCCGGCGGCCGCCGTGGCCCCCGGGCGCCGCCTGGGCCGGGCCTGCGGCCGCCGCCGTGGTGCCGGCCGCCACCGCGGCCGTCGTGGCGAGCAGATTCCGTCTGGACAGCGTCATGCGGTGACCTCCGTGATCGCGGCGGGTGTCATGCGCACGCACGCTAACCCGCACCGTGGGTCGCACGGAATGGAGTAGACCGCGCTTCGCCTCTTCCGTCGTACATACCGACTGGTTAGTCTGACGCTGCAACGGGGAGTCAGCCGTGCCCGAGCCGCGTCGAAGGAGACCGATCGTGGAAGCCGTGCAGGATGCCGGAGTCGTCGTCACCGGGGCTGGAGGCGGCATCGGCGCCGCGCTGGCCCGCCGCTTCGCCGCCGAGGGCGCCCGCGTCGTCGTCAACGACCTCGACGCCGACCGGGCCGGGGCCGTGGCCGACGAGATCGGCGGCATCGCGGTGCCCGGTGACGCGTCCGCGATCGTCGGCGAGGCCCGCGCGGCGCTGGGTGGCACGGTCGACGTGTACTGCGCCAACGCGGGTGTCGGCTCCGGAGGGACCGAGGCGGCCGAGGAGGCCGTCTGGGCGCTCGCCTGGGACGTCAACGTGATGGCCCACGTCCGCGCGGCCCACGAGCTGATCCCGGACTGGCTGGAGCGCGGCAGCGGCCGTTTCGTCTCCACCGTGTCGGCCGCCGGACTGCTCACCATGATCGGCGCCGCCCCCTACAGCGTCACCAAGCACGGCGCCCACGCCTTCGCCGAGTGGCTGTCCCTGACGTACCGCCACCGCGGGATCAAGGTCCACGCCATCTGTCCGCAGGGCGTGCGCACCGACATGCTCACCGCGAGCGGCAGCGCGGGCGACCTGGTGCTCCAGCCCACCGCGATCGAGCCGCAGGACGTGGCCGACGCCCTCTTCAAGGGCATCGAGGAGGACCGCTTCCTGATCCTGCCGCACCCGGAGGTCGCCGAGTACTACCAGGCCCGCGCCGCCGACCCCGAGCGCTGGGTGCGCGGCATGAACCGGCTCCAGCGGCAGTGGGAGGAGGGGAACGCCCGATGACCGGCTCCCCCTACGCCGCCAAGCCCTGGCTCGACCTGCTGACCGACGCCCAGAAGGCCCCGCTCGACCCCGACGCCTCCCTGGTGCACGCCCTGCGCCGGGTCGCCGCCGAGACCCCCGACCGCGTCTTCCTCGCCTACTTCGACGGCCGCCTCACCTACCGCGAGGTGGACCGGCTGAGCGACTCCGTCGCCGGGCACCTCGCCGCGCGCGGCCTGGCGCGCGGCGACCGGGTGGCGGTCGTGCTGCAGAACTCCCCGCACTTCGTGCTCGCCGTCCTGGGCGCCTGGAAGGCGGGCGCGGTCGTGGTGCCGGTCAACCCGATGTACAAGTCGGGGGAGGTCGGCCACGTCCTGCGGGACGCCGAGGCGGCCGCGCTGGTCTGCTCCGACCGGGCCTGGGAGTCGTACCTGCGCGACACGGCGGCCGGCTCGCCGGTGCGGATCGTGCTCACGGGGTGCGAGCTGGACTTCCAGACCCGCGGGGACGCGCGCGTGCTCACCTTCGAACGGCTGCCGGACACCGACGACGCCGACGACCTCACCGCCGCCGCCCGCGCCGGCCACCCGGCGCCCGAGGGACGCGACCCGGCGCCGCACGGCACCGCGCTCATCAGCTACACCTCGGGCACCAGCGGCACCCCCAAGGGCGCCACCAACACCCACCGCAACATCATGTACAACGCGGAGCGCCAGCGCACCGGGCTCGGACTGCCCGACGCGCCGGTCTACTTCGCGCTGGCACCGCTGTTCCACATCACCGGCATGGTCTGCGAGTTCGGCGCCTGTCTGAACAGCGCGGGCACGCTGGTGCTGGCGTACCGCTTCGAGCCGGGCGCCGTGCTGGACGCGTTCGCCGAGCACCGGCCGCACTACACGGTCGGCCCGTCCACCGCCTTCATGGCGCTGGCCGCCCAGCCGTCCGTCACCCGCGAGCACTTCGCCTCCTTCGTGAACATCTCCTCCGGCGGCGCCCCGCTGCCGCCGGCCCTCGTGGAGAAGTTCCGCGCGGGCTTCGGGCCGTACATCCGCAACGGCTACGGACTCACCGAGTGCACCGCGCCGTGCGCCTCGGTCCCGCCGCACCTGGAGGCCCCGGTGGACCCCGCCTCCGGGACCCTCGCGGTCGGCGTGCCGGGCCCCGACACCGTCGTCCGCGTCGTCGACGAGCTGGGCACCGAGGTGTCCCTCGGGGAACACGGCGAGATCGTCGTCGGCGGGCCGCAGGTCGTCCCCGGCTACTGGCGGCGCCCGGACGCCACCGCCGAGACCTTCCCCGGCGGCGAGCTGCGCACCGGCGACATCGGCTTCATGGACGCCCAGGGGTGGCTCTACGTCGTCGACCGCAAGAAGGACATGATCAACGCCTCCGGGTTCAAGGTCTGGCCGCGCGAGGTCGAGGACGTGCTCTACACCCATCCGGCGGTGCGCGAGGCCGCCGTCGTCGGCGTACCCGACGGGTACCGGGGGGAGACGGTCAAGGCGTACATCAGCCTCCGTCCGGGTGCCGACACGGCCCCGGACGCACTCGCCGCGTACTGCGAGGAGAGACTGGCCGCCTACAAATACCCGCGTCAGGTGGAGATCCTGCCCGACCTGCCGAAGACGGCGAGTGGGAAGATCCTCCGTCGGGAACTGCGTTCCCGTAAGCACGACGACGGACAGTGAAGACCGACAGTTGAACGAAAGGCAGGTGACGGCAGTGCCCAGGACCACGGACGGGGACGGCACTCCGGTGCCGCAGCGGCTCCTGGCCGCCGCCACCCGGCTCTTCGCGGAGCAGGGCTACGACCGCACCTCGGTACAGGAGATCGTGGAGGCGGCGGGCGTCACCAAGGGAGCGCTGTACCACTACTTCGGCTCCAAGGACGACCTCCTGCACGAGGTCTACGCGCGCGTGCTGCGCCTCCAGCAGGAGCGCCTCGACGCCTTCGCGGAATCCGACGAGCCGGTCGAGAAGCGGGTGCGGGACGCGGCGGCCGACGTCGTCGTCACCACCATCGACAACCTCGACGACGCGTCGATCTTCTTCCGCTCCATGCACCAGCTGAGCCCCGACAAGAACAAGCAGGTGCGGGCGGAGCGGCGCCGCTACCACGAGCGCTTCCGCGCGCTCATCGAGGAGGGCCAGCGGGCCGGGGTCTTCACCAAGGAGACCCCGGCGGACCTGGTGGTGGACTACCACTTCGGTTCCGTCCACCACCTGTCGACCTGGTACCGCCCCGACGGCCCGCTGGGCCCGCAGGAGGTCGCCGACCACCTCGCCGACCTGCTGCTGCGGGCACTGCGCCCGTGAGGTGACGGCCCCCGGGGTTCCCGGGGGCGCCTCCTCGCCCGGCCGGCCTCGTTCAGAGGTACTTCTTGATCTCCCGGCGGGCCAGCGAGCGCTGGTGCACCTCGTCCGGCCCGTCGGCGATCATCAGCGTCCTGGCGCCCGCGTACAGCTCCGCCAGCGGGAAGTCCTGGCTCACGCCGCCCGCGCCGTGCAACTGGATGGCCCGGTCGATGATGTCGACCACCGCGCGCGGCGTGGCGATCTTGATGGCCTGGATCTCGGTGTGCGCGCCCCGGTTGCCGACGGTGTCCATCAGCCAGGCGGTCTTCAGCACCAGCAGCCGCAACTGCTCGACGGTGACCCGGGCGTCGGCGATCCAGTTGTGGACCACGCCCTGCTGGGCCAGCGGCTTGCCGAACGCCTCGCGGGACACCGCGCGGCGGCACATCAGCTCGATCGCGCGCTCGGCCATCCCGATGAGCCGCATGCAGTGGTGGATGCGGCCGGGGCCGAGGCGGGCCTGGGCGATGGCGAAGCCGCCGCCCTCCTCACCGATCAGGTTCGACACCGGCACGCGCGCGTGGTCGAAGGTCACCTCGGCGTGGCCGCCGTGGTAGTGGTCCTCGTAGCCGAAGACCTGCATGGCCCGGTCGACACTCACTCCGGGCGTGTCGCGCGGGACCAGGACCATGGACTGCTGGCGGCGGATGTCCGCGCCGTCCGGGTCGGTCTTGCCCATCACGATGAAGATCTGGCAGTCCGGGTTCATCGCCCCGGAGATGTACCACTTGCGGCCCGTGATGACGTACTCGTCGCCGTCCCGCTCGATGTGCGTGGTGATGTTCGTGGCGTCCGAGGAGGCCACGTCCGGCTCGGTCATCGCGAACGCGGAACGGATCTCGCCGGCCAGCAGGGGCTGGAGCCACTGCTTCTTCTGCGCCTCGTCGGCGAACTGGGCCAGCACCTCCATGTTCCCGGTGTCCGGGGCCGCGCAGTTCGTCGCCGTGGGCGCCAGATGCGGGCTGCGGCCGGTGATCTCGGCGAGCGGGGCGTACTGGAGGTTCGTCAGGCCCGCGCCGTACTCGGCGTCGGGGAGGAAGAGGTTCCACAGCCCCCGGCGGCGGGCCTCGGCCTTCAGGTCCTCCACGACCTGCGGGGTGTCCCAGGGGGAGGCGAGGCGGGCGCGCTGCTCGTGGGCCACCTGCTCGGCGGGGTGGACGTGCTCGTCCATGAAGGCGAGCAGCCTGGCGCGGAGTTCCTCGGTGCGTGCGTCGTACGCGAAGTCCATGGCGGGGTCAGCCCTTCTGAAGGGTGGTCAGGCCGTGCTCGATGAAGACGGGGACGAGGTCGCCGATGCGGTCGAAGCCGGGGCCGACCGTGCGGCCCAGCGTGTAGCGGTAGTGGATGCCCTCCAGGATCACGGCGAGCTTGAACCAGGCGAACGCCGTGTACCAGGCGACGGCGCCCACGTCGCGGCCCGAGCGGTCGGCGTACCGCTGGACCAGCTCGGCGGGGGCGGGATGGCCGGGGGCCTGGGCCGTGGTGGAGACGGGGGAGTCCGGCATGCCGAGCGGGCTGCTGTACATCACCAGCAGGCCGAGGTCGGTGAGCGGGTCGCCGAGGGTCGACATCTCCCAGTCGAGGATCGCGTTGATCTCGTCGTTCTCGCCGCCGATCAGGACGTTGTCCAGGCGGTAGTCGCCGTGGACGACCGTCGCGGCGGGGGAGCGGGGGAGTTCCCGGCCGAGCGTGGCGTGCAGTTCGTCGATGCCGGTCAGGTCGCGGTTGCGCGAGGCGTCGAGCTGCTTGGCCCAGCGGCGGAGCTGGCGGTCCAGGAACCCCTCCGGGCGGCCGAAGTCCCCGAGGCCGACCTCGGCGGGGTCCACCGCGTGCAGCTCGACGAGGGTGTCCACCAGGTTCAGCACGGCGGCGCGGGTGCGCTCGGGGCCGAGGGGGGCGAGCTGGTCGGCGGTGCGGTACGGGGTGCCCTCGACGAACTCCATGACGTAGAAGGGCGCCCCGACGACGTCCTCGTCCTCGCAGAGGAGCAGGGGCCGGGGGACCGGTACGTTCGTGGGGTGCAGGGCGCTGATGACGCGGTGCTCGCGCTTCATGTCGTGCGCGGTGGCGAGGACGTGGCCGAGCGGGGGGCGTCTGACGACCCAGCGGGCGGTGCCGTCCGTGACGGCGTAGGTGAGGTTCGAGCGTCCGCCCTCGATCAGCCGGCCGGACAGCGGGCCGGTCACCAGGCCGGGCCGCTCGCGGTCGAGCAGCTCGCGCAACCGGTCGAGATCGAGTCCGGGCGGGTGGTCGGGGGTCATCGTCGCTCCCTGCGGCAGGTGAACAGTACGTGTCTCATGATGCCGACCGGTCGGTATGCCGTCCAGTGGGCGGACGGAACGTGATCGGTGCCTCAGAGGACGAGGAGCGCGCCGCAGACGGCGATGACGACCGTGCACAGGGCTGCCGCCGTCGCGTGCGGTGGGGTGAGGGCCCGGGGGCGGTGCGTCGAGGCGAGGGTGGTGATGCGGCCGTGGGCGATCCGGAGGAAGGCCAGCCACAGGACGCAGCACAGGGTGGCGGCCAGGACGGACGGGGGTGTCACGCCGCCGTGCAGCGCGGTCTTCGCGGCGAGTACGGCGACGACGGTGCCGGAGAGGGTGGTGCGGCGCCAGGCCAGCCGGGTGCGCTCGGGCTGGAGCCCGGGGTCGCGGTCCGTGCTCACCGGTCAGCCCTCCCAGCCGACGAGGACCACGACGACCATCGCCACGGCGACGACCGCGACGACCAGGCTGAGCAGGGCCGGGAAGCGGGAGGCGGGGAGGTCCTCGCCGCGGCGCATGGCGCGTTCGCAGCGCACCCAGTGGTTCACGGCGCGCAGCGAGCACAGCGCACCGGCGGCGAGCAGCGCGAGCGCGAGGCCGACGCGCCACCCCCAGCGGAGGTCGGGCAGGAACTGGTCCACCGCGAAACCGCCGCCGATCAGGGCCATGGCGGTGCGCAGCCAGGCCAGGAAGGTGCGCTCGTTCGCGAGCGAGAAGCGGTAGTCGGGCGTACGGCCCTCCCCCTTGACCTCCCCGGGCGCGAACCAGAGCCGGGCGTTCCGCACGAATTCGATCACGTGGGGACTTTATCTGCCGGGGTGCCTGCGGCGGCCTGCGCGGGTGGGACGCGGCTCTCCCTTCTCTCCTCCCAGCTGCGGGCAGTCGTGCCGCTGGGGCGATGGGGGTCCCCCCGCTCGAGCGAAGCCGAGAGTGGGGGGCGGGCGGGCGCAGCGGCACCCCGCCAGCGCCGGCCCGCGTCACCCACCCCCGCGCCCGCACCCACGCCGGGTGCCGGTCAAGGTCCCGTCGGCTCGCCCCCGTGGCCCCGCCGGGCCCGCAGCCGCGTGTACGCCGACAAGCCGTCCGGCACCCACTCCCACTCCCCGATCCGCCGTTCCAGCTCCGCCTCCGGCAGGAACCCGTGCCAGGCCACCTCCTCCACCTGCGGTGAAACCGGGCGCTCGCAGCGCACCTCGTACACCGCCGACCACCAGGTCCGCCCGGCGCCGTCGTCGTACAGGAACTTGAAGAGGAAGTCGGGGCGCGGCAGCCCGGTGACCCCCAGCTCCTCCTCCGCCTCCCGCAGCGCCGCGTCGTCGTAGGACTCGCCCGCACCCACCACCCCGCCGACGAACATGTCGTACCGGGAGGGGAACACCAGCTTCGTCGCCGTGCGCCGGTGGACGAAGACCCGGCCCTCCGCGTCCCTCACCCACACGAACACGCAGCGGTGGCGCAGCCCACGTGCGTACGCGTCGCCCCGCCGGGCCTCTCCGACGACGTGGTCGTGCTCGTCGACGATGTCGAGGATCTCGTCAGCAGCGCTCATGCCGACCATCCAAGCAGTGGCGGGTCAGCGCCGCTGCAGGGCCCGTTCGCGCCCGCTCTCACCCGTCCCCTGCGGCATCGCCGGGTGCATGCCCAGCAGCACGATGCCGGCCACCACCGACGCGAGGCCGCCCGCCTCCCACGCCAGCGCCGCGGTGTCGGTGCGCAGCCGGTCGCCGAGGAAACCGACCCCGCAGGCGATGCCCGCGAGCGGCTGGGCGGCCGTCAGCGCGGGCAGCGACCTGCGCAGCGGCGCCGTCTCGAAGGCGCTCTGGACCAGGACCAGGCCGGTGACGCCGAGGACCACGACCACGTACGGCTGCCAGCCCGTCAGCAGCTCCGCGAGGCCGCCCGCGGAGAAGCGGCGTCCGCTGACCCGCGTCAGCGCGTCCTGCACCCCGTAGAGCAGCCCGGCGGCCAGGGCCAGCAGGGTCGGGCCCCAGGTCAGCCGGAAGCGTCCGGCGCACGCCGTGAGCACGAGGGCCGCGCCCAGCATCACGCCGATGATCAGCCAGTGCCGCAGTGGGTCGCTCACCGCACTGCCGCCGCGTGGCTCGCCCGCCAGGATGAACGCCGTCACCCCGCCCGCGAGCAGCGCCAGGCCGGCCCAGCCCTGCGGGCCCAGCGGCTGCCGGGTCTGGAGGCGGGACAGCGCGAGGGCGAAGAGGAGGTTGGTCGCCAGGAGGGGTTCGACCAGGGTGAGTTCGCCGCCGCCCAGGGCGATCGCGCCCAGCACCATGCCGGCCACCGTCAGCCCCGTGCCCGCCAGCCAGCGAGGTACCCGGACCAGGTCGAGCAGCAGGCGGGGCGAGAGGAAGTCGCCCAGCGGAGCGCGCTGCGCGGCGTTCTGCTGGAGGACGAAACCGAAGCCGAGGCAGCACGCGGCGCTCACGGCGAGGACCACGACCAGAACCGACACGCTGCGTACCTCGATCGTCAGCCGGGTCACGGGTGCGTCGGGGCCGACTCTAGTGCCGGCGGCAGCCGGTCGCCGGGCGAGTGCGGCATTCGGGGTGGGGTCCGGTCAAGTCGCCCTGACCACAGATGAGTTGACGCGTGTAACGAACGGAATCCTCTTGACGTCAAGCCTTGGCGGCCGGTTTGCTGTGCGTGATCGGTTCATGGCAGTCCGGCTACGACGACCCCCCGCGTCGCGTGAGGAAGTTTCCCGCGGTGTCCCCACCCCCGCCTTCCCTCGGCCGCGGCCGCAGACGCGCGGCCCAGGCGTTCGACGAGGCCCTCGACGACGCCGAACTCGTAGCCGTCCGCTCCGCGTTGGCCCAGGGGCGCTGGCAGTCCGTCCGGTCCCTGCTGGTCCACACGGGTGACGACTGGGACCGCCGGGGACATCGGGTCGCCGTCCTCGCCAAGGAGCCCCACTGCGCCCCCTGGGCCCGTGAGTGGCTGCTCGCCGAACCCGACTCCGCCGACGCGTCGGTGCTGCTCGCCCTCGCCCTGGTCCATCGCGCCCTGCGGGGCAAGGAGAAGGCCGCCCGGGCCCGGGGCGCCTGCCGGGACGCCGCCGCGCTCGTGCCCGGCGACCCCACGCCCTGGCTCGGGCTCCTCATGCTGGAGCGCTCGCTGGGCGCCGAGGAGGACGTCGTCCGGATCTTCGACGAGGTCCGCGTGCGGTACGCCGACCACCACCACGCCCACCACCTGATGGTCGCCCGGCTCGCCGAGCGCGGCGGCGACGGCGGCCCTGACCCGCTGCACGAGGTGTACGACTTCGCCAACTGGGCCGCCGAGCAGGCCCCCGCCGACTCTCCGTTGGCCATCCTCCCGGTCGTCGCGCACGCCGAGCGCTACCGCGTGCTCGCCGCCGCCGGGCACGAGCCCCGCGAACCGCACGCGGCCGGCCACTGGGTGGGGCGCCGCGCCCGCCTGGTGATGAAGGCCGCCTTCGACTGGTGGCTCGAGTGGGAGCAGGACGATCATCCGCGCCGGCTGATCGACCTCAACTTCCTCGCCCACGCGAAGTGCTGCGAGGGCCGGGGCGCCGAGGCCGCCGCCCTGTTCCACCGCATCGGCGAGCACGTCACGCCCGCCCCCTGGTCGTATCCCGACCGCGACCCGTTACCCGCCTTCCGCGCGGCCCGCGCGAGCGCGCTCGGTACGGCCTGACCACCACCCCCGCAGACGAGAGAAGGACGTCCCCCGATGACCACGGGCAGTTCGAGCACGAGCAGAACCGCGAACGGTGGCGCCATCAGCACCTTCAAGGGCGAGGAGCGCGCGCTGCGCGCCGACCGGCTGGGCACGGGCGGGCTGCTGCTGTCCGTGCTCGCCGCCACGGCCCCGCTGATGGTGGTCGCGGGCGTCATGCCCACCACCTTCGCCGTGATGGGCATCGTGGGACAGCCGCTGCTCTTCGTGCTGCTCGGCGTGGTGCTGATCCTCTTCAGCGTCGGGTACGCCGAGATGAGCCGGCACGTCCACAACGCAGGCGCCTTCTACGCGTACATCTCCCGCGGCCTCGGCGGCACCGCCGGCGCGGGTGCCGCCCTGGTCGCGCTGGTCGCCTACAACGCGCTCCAGGTCGGCATCTACGGCATCTTCGGCTTCGAGGTCTCCGGGCTCCTGGCCACCTACGCCGACCTGGACGTCGCCTGGTGGATCCCGGCGCTGCTGGCCGTGCTCGCGGTCGGCACGCTGGGCTGGCTGAAGATCGACGTCAACGCGCGCGTCCTCGGCGTACTGCTGCTCATCGAAGTGGTCCTGGTGGTCGTCTTCGACATCGCCGCCGTCGCCGACCCGGGACCGCAGGGGCTCTCGCTGCACGCCTTCAAGCCGGACACCCTGACCGGCGCCGGGGTCGGCACCGCCCTGTGCTTCTGCATCGCCGCCTTCCTCGGCTTCGAGCAGGCGCCCGTGTACGCCGAGGAGACCAGCCGGCCGCACGTGCTGGTCCCGCGTGTCATGTTCCTGGCGGTCGGTGGGGTCGCGGTCTTCTTCGCGCTCAGCAGCTGGGCGCTGACCGTCGCCACCGGGCCGGACAGGATCGTCGGCACCGCCCAGGAGCAGAGCGCCGGGCTGCTCTTCTTCCTGACCGAGTCGCGGCTCGGCTCCACCTTCACCGACGTGCTGCACGTGCTCTTCGTGACCGGCATGTTCGCCGCCCTGCTCAGCTTCCACAACGTCGTCGCCCGGTACGCCTTCGCCATGGGCCGCGAAGGACTGCTGCCCGCCGCCTTCGGGCGGACCAGCGGCTCCAGCGGCGCCCCGGGCACCGGCTCGCTGCTCCAGACCGCCGTGTCCCTGGTCGTCGTGGCCGGGTTCGCGCTCGCCGACGACAAGCCGAACGGCGACCCCACCCAGCCCGTGCTGCACCTGTTCACCTGGGGCGGCAACATCGGCGCCCTCGGCGTGATCCTGCTGATGGCCACCGCCTCGTTCTCCGTGGTGGCCTTCTTCGTACGCCGCGGAGCCGCCGGCGCGCAGGGCGTGCGGCTGGCCACCTCCGCCGTCGCGGGCGTCGCCCTGCTGGTGATCGCCGGGTACACGGTCAAGGACTTCGACGTCCTGGTGGGCACCGGTCCCGACTCCGCCCTGAGCTGGGTGCTGCCCGGCATCATCGGCCTCGCGGCCGTCGCCGGAGTGGTACAGGGACTGCTGCTCCGCTCACGGGCGCCCGAGCGGCACGCCCGCATCGGGCAGGGCAACGAGGCGTTCCAGCTGGACAAGGCGGCGTCCTCCTGATCCGGGGGAGGGCGTAGGAGACGTGCGGATCCCGGGGCCTCGGAGCGCCGGGATCCGTCACGAAACCAAGGAGCGCCCTCGCGGGACCGGCTCCGGTCCACGGCCGGTTCGGACGCCGACTCCGCGTCGCGCACCGGGAACACCGCGCCGAACGCGGGCCGGCGGCGAGCAGGTCCGGCGCCGCTTCGAACGCATTGTCGCAGCGGAAGGCCCCGCGCGGCTCGATCTCCCGGCTCACCACCAGGTTGCCGGCGGAAGGGCTCCGGCCCGGCAGCAGTATGCCGAGCCGGACGACCACCCCGCCTCGCCGGACCAGCCGCGGGCTGGGCGTCCGGGACCGCGGCCGCCCCGGACGCCTCGATCGCCGCGTCCACCTCGGCGTGCGCCTAAATGACCAGGGACAACAGCAGGACCAGGGCTCCGTCG
>NZ_JBHYJX010000051.1:0-27451 GCF_042740985.1 Streptomyces sp. NPDC058985
CGCCGGCGAAGCCGCCGGTACGGGCGGGGTCTCCGCGCCACGAGGCCGTGGGCCAGGGGCTCCTGAGGTGCGAGACCTGCCGCTCGGGCACCCCTGAGTTGCGAAGTGCGCCTCAGGACGCCTTGACGCCGGTACGCCGCCTGCGGCTCACGGCGTCCCCGGGACGCGCATTCTCCGGTCGGCGAGCGGCCGACTTCTCCGGCTGGGGAGCGGCCGACGCGCTCCCCGGGCACTTTCGGCCTGTGACACCCCGCCTGCGGCACCCGGTCGACGCCCCTGCCTGCGACGCCCCGCCTGTGACGCCCCTGCCTACGACGCCCCCGCGTACGACGCCCCCGCCTGCGGCGCCTCCGCGTACGACGCCCCCGCCGGCGGTGCCCCCGCCCACGTCGCCCCGCTTACGACGCCTCCGAAGCCCGAGGCTGGCGCCGCATCAGGTACGCCGCTCCCGCTCCCGCGCCGAACAGCGCCGCCACGGACACCGCCGCCGCCAGCCAGGTCGCGCCGAGCCACTGGCCGCCGAAGTAGCCGAGCGCGACGCTGTAGGCGGCCCAGGCCAGCCCGGCGAGGGCGGACCACGGGAGGAATTCGCGGATCCGGCGGTGCGCGGTGCCGGCGACGAGCGAGACGACCGAGCGGCCCGCCGGGGCGAACCGGGCCAGGACGACCAGGGCGCCGCCGCCGCGTGCGAGGGCGCCGCCGAGACGTTCCTGCGCCGTGGTCAGCCGACGGGAACGGGCGATGGCGCGGTTCAGGCGCGGCCCCCCGCGCCAGGCGAGGCGGTAGACCGCCAGGTCACCGAGGACGGAGGCGGTCGCCGCGCACAGGGTCAGGACGAGGATGTCGGGAACGTCCTCCGGTCCCCGCCCGGCAGCCGCCGCGCCGGAACCCGCGGCCGCCGCCGTCGCCGCCGTGATCACCAGGACACCGCTCGGCAGCACGGGGAGGAAGATGTCGAGGAGCACCGAGACGGCCACCAGGGCATAGATCCATGGGCTGCTGACCAGCGACCCGATACTTCCCAGACTCTCGACCACCACAACTCCCCGTTACTCCCCCGTGGGCCGGACCGTGCCGCGAGACGCGGGGGCTTCGGAGCGGCCCATCACAGCCATACAGCGTACGCGTGGGGTGTGACAGAGGGTTCACAGGGGGCTCGTGTGTTCGGCACGGGACGTTCACCTCGGAGGGGTCGTGCACGCCCTCGGGTCGCGGTGGGCCGCCAAGAGCGCCCGCAGTGGCCGGGGTCAGGCCGCGACCGGCGTCTGCCGCTCCGCGGCGGTCTCCTCCCGCTCCGCGCCGCGTCGCGCGAGGAGCCGGTCAAGACCGAAGGCGCCGGAGCCGGTGAAGGCGAGCAGGAGGAAGGCCCAGCAGAACATGGCGGCGGCCTCGCCGCCGTTCTCCATCGGCCACAGGGCGCCCGGCTGGTGCACCTTGAAGTAGGCGTAGGCCATCGAGCCCGAGGACACGATCGCGGCGGCGCGGGTGCCGAGGCCGAGCAGGACGAGAGTGCCGCCGACCAACTGGATCACGGCCGCGTACCAGCCGGGCCAGGTGCCCGAGTCGATCGTGCCGCCGGTGCCTCCCGCGCCGCCGAGGACGCCGAAGAGGGAGGCGGCTCCGTGGCAGGCGAAGAGGAGGCCGACGACTATGCGGAACAGGCCGAGGGCGTAGGGCTGGGCGTTGTCGAGGCGTCCGGACATGTGGGGGGTGCTCCTTCGGTCGAGCCGGTCCGGGAGGGACCGGTGGGGGACGGAACCGAGTGGGCTGCCCACGTTAGGTCGACCTAACTAGTGCTTGCAAGTTCAACATTTGGCCACAGGGTGACGTGGGATCACGCCGGCGCCCCGGCCCCCTCCGCAGGTGGGAGCGCTCCCACGCTCGGGCCGAGGCCCGCCGACGTGACTCAATTCATACCCGGCGGTCCCCTCCCGTAAATGCCGACCGCGCGCCTACGCCAGATCTCGCGCCCTACGTCAGATCCCGCTCCATGGCCGTCCGCAGGGTGATGCCGCCGCCCCGATCCGTCCGGGCCTGCTCCAGCCGCAGCCGTGCCGAACGCCCCCTCAGGGTCAGCGTCATCAGCTGGTTGCCGAACCAGGGCCCGCCGGTCTTGCGCCAGCTGACCGCGGCCGGCGCACACCGTCCGTGCCGGGCGATGCGCCGCCCGAGGGCACGGGCCAGGGCGCTCCAGCCGAAGCGGAAGCCGAGGCGGATCGAGGGTGGCACGGAGTTGTGGACGGGGGAGCAGGTCAGCTGGGTCACCCGGGCGTCGGGCGTGCGGCCCTCCCAGGACGGTTCGGCCACGTAGGCGTGGTGCACGTCGCCCGAGAGCACGCTGATCGTCGCGGGCGCCCCCGGCCCCGTACCGGCCTCGGCGATCAGGTCGGCGAGGGCGTCGAAGGACGACGGGAAGGCGGACCAGTGCTCCAGGTCGGCGCCGCGCCGGATCCGCTCGCCGCGCCGCGCCCAGCGGGCGCCCCGTTCGCCGCCGCACATCGCGGCGTTCCAGTTCTCCACGTCGTGCACCAGGTGGGGCAGCAGCCAGGGCAGGGAGGTGCCGATCAGCAGGTGGTCGTAGGAGTCCCGCCCGTCCAGGACCTGTTCGCGCAGCCAGGCCGCCTCGCCCGGGTCGAGCATCGTGCGGCGGTCCTCCTCCAGGACGCGGCCCGCGCGGGAGTCGACCATGACCAGCCGGGTGCGGCCGAAGTCGCGCCGGTAGCTCCAGCGGACGGAGGCCGGCTCGGCGTCGGCGCGGGCGGCGAAGTCGCGCAGGGCGTCGGTGCCGTCGGGGGTCTCCCGGACGGCCGCGTAGAGGGGGTCGGCGGCCAGCTCGTCCGGGGAGAGGTTGCCCAGCTGCTGGTACACCCAGTAGGACATCAGTCCGCTCATCAGGCGTTCCCGCCACCAGTCGGTGGCGCGCATGTCGGCGAGCCAGGCGGCCGAGGTGTTCCAGTCGTCGATGACGTCGTGGTCGTCGAAGATCATGCAGCTGGGGACGGTGGAGAGCAGCCAGCGCACCTCGGGGTCGAGCCAGGACTCGTAGTAGAGGCGGGTGTACTCCTCGTAGTCGGCGACCTGATCGCCCGGGGCCTCGTTCAGGTCGCGGCGGCCGGCGATCCACTGCCGCGTGGCGTCGGAGACCTCGTCGGCGTAGACCTGATCGCCCAGCAGGAGCAGTACGTCGGGCCGCTCGCCCCTGGGGGCGCCCGCGATGCGGGCGGAGAGGGTGTCCAGCGCGTCCGGGCCCACGGAATCCTTCCCGCCGGCGGGCGGCGCGGCCCAGCGGCAGGAGCCGAAGGCGACGCGCAGGCCGGCCTCCTCGGTGGGTGAGGTGATCACGGACGGCGGGAACGGCGAGTCGGGCGGCGGCCACGCGCGGGTGCCGTCGAGGAGCACCTCGTACTCCGTCGACGTACCGGGGGTCAGGCCGCTCACCGTGACCAGGGCGTAGTGGTGCCCCGCGATCTGGAAGGTGCGGGTGGTGCCGCGGGCGCCGTCGGCGCAGCGCACCTCGGCGGTGCAGGGCCGGTTCGTCTCGACCCAGACGGTC
Organism: Streptomyces sp. NPDC058985; assembly: GCF_042740985.1. Taxonomy (NCBI): domain Bacteria; kingdom Bacillati; phylum Actinomycetota; class Actinomycetes; order Kitasatosporales; family Streptomycetaceae; genus Streptomyces; species Streptomyces sp. NPDC058985. The sequence continues at coordinate 3,554 of NZ_JBHYJX010000051.1, forward strand.
GCGCACGAGCCGTCGGTGTACCTCAGCAGTGGCCCCAGGCGCAGTCCGGCCATGATGATCCCTCCTCCGTCGCCCCGTACGGTACGGAACGACGGAGGCCGGTGGGGAGGATCCGCGCCGAACAGTTGGTGGACGGTGCGTCAGCAGTTCGCGAGCCGGCTCTGCAGGGCCGACTTCTCGGCGGAGTCGACCGAGAGGCCGTAGTAGTACTTCACCTGGACCCAGGCGCGGACGTAGGTGCAGTGGTAGGCGGAGCGCGAGGGCATCCAGGTGGCCGGGTCCTGGTCGCCCTTGGACTGGTTGACGTTGTCGGTGACCGCGAGGAGCTGGGGGCGGGTCAGGTCGTTGGCGAAGGACTGGCGCCGCGAGGTGCTCCAGGAGCCGGCGCCGGAGTCCCAGGCCTCGGCGAGCGGGACGAGGTGGTCGATGTCGACGTCGCCGGAGGCGGACCAGGTGGCGCCGTCGTAGGGGGAGTACCAGCTGCCGCTGGTGGCGGCGCAGGAGGAGTCGGTGACGACGCCCGAGCCGTCGCGCTTGAGGACGGTCTCGCGGGTGTTGCAGGAGCCGGACTGGGTGATCCAGTGCGGGAAGAGGTCGCGGTCGTAGCCGGTGCGGTTCTCGGTGGCCACGGTGAGGGAGGCGAGGTAGGAGCGGGCGGTGGCGGCGCTGACCGGGGTGGGGAGGGCGGCGGAGGCGGCCGGGCCGTTGAGCAGCCCGGCCGAGGCTATGAGGCCGGTGAACGCGGCGAGGAAACCGAGCCGTCGACGCGCGTAGAACTTCGGCATGCGAACTCCCTTGGGGTGTGGGGGTGTTGGGACGCGGGCAGGGGGAATGCTCGCGACGCCGCATGGCGCACAGATGTGCGGTCGGTTAGAAGTTAGTGACGTGTGCATGGCACGTCCATAAGCGCGACGGGACTTTCGGCCCTCGGAGCCGCACAGGGGTTCGCGTACTATGGACGGCGCAGAAGGGGAGTAGCTCTTCGCCGGACCGTCGACATACTGCTCAGCTCGTCTGAGCCGGCGCCCGGAGGCAGGCCTCGTACGCGAGGCCGGCCAGCGAGACCTTCGGCAAGCAGTGCACGCCCGTGCCGTACGGCGGGGGCGGACCAGTGCGCTGCCGTGCCGAGGCGTCGCGCGACGCGGACATGGTGAAGTCCGCGGGAATCAGCACTCTCGGTGGGGTGGCCCCGACCGATTGAGGAATCTTGATCAGCCTGACCGTGACGGCGCTCGTCTTCGGCGTCGTCTTCCTCGCCGAACTGCCCGACAAGACCGCGCTCGCCGGCCTCGTCCTCGGCACCCGCTACCGCGCCTCCTACGTCTTCGCGGGCGTGGCCGCCGCCTTCGCGCTGCACGTCGTGCTCGCGGTCGCGGCCGGCAGTGTGCTGACCCTGCTGCCGCAGCAGCTCGTGCACGCGCTGACCGGTGTGCTGTTCCTGGGCGGCGCCGCCGTGCTGCTGATGAAGAAGGACGAGGAGGACGAGGAGATCCGCAAGCCGGAGGACCAGTCCTTCTGGAAGGTCTCCGGGGCGGGCTTCATGCTCATCCTGGTCGCCGAGTTCGGCGACCTCACGCAGATCATGACCGCCAACCTGGCGGCCCGCTACGACGACCCGCTCTCCGTCGGCCTCGGCGCGGTGCTGGCGCTGTGGGCGGTGGCCGGGCTCGGCATCGTCGGCGGCAAGGCGCTGATGAAGCGGGTTCCGCTGCGGCTGATCACGAAGGTCGCGGCGTTGCTCATGCTGGGGCTCGGGGTGTGGAGCCTGTGGGAGGCGATCGCCGGCTGAGCCGCGCGTTTCCGCCGCCCTCCGCGGGGGTGTGCGAACTGAACGCCGTGTGAACAGTCCGGCCGTTCCGGCGGCCCGGTGGCGCGATCCCCGGTCTGTTTTGTACCGTGGATGAACAAAGTGGCTCCCGCCCGTTCTCCCTGACCGGCGGGCGGGGCCGCCTTGTTTCCTCCCCGCACCCCTGGAGACTGCCGATGACGGCCACCGCCAGCACCGTTCTGCCCGCCCGCGCCCTGCTGCTCGACATGGACGGCACCCTCGTCAACTCGGACGCCGCCGTCGAGCGCGTCTGGCGGCGCTGGGCCGACCGGAACGGGCTGGACGGCGACGAGGTCCTGAAGGTCGTCCACGGACGGCAGGGCTACGCCTCGATGGCGCTGCTGCTGCCGGACCGGCCCATGGAGCAGAACCACGCCGACAACGCGCGCATGCTCGCCGAGGAGACCGCCGACACCGAGGGCGTCGTGGCGATCCCCGGCGCGCCGGACTTCCTCGCCTCGCTGCGCGGTCTCCCGCACGCCCTGGTGACCTCGGCCGACGTGGCGCTGTCGACCGCGCGGATGGCCGCCGCCGGGCTCGCGCAGCCGGACGTCCGGGTCACCGCCGAGTCGGTCGGGGCCAGCAAGCCCGACCCCGAGGGCTTCCTCAAGGGCGCCGCCGAACTGGGCATCGCCCCCGCGGACTGCGTCGCCTTCGAGGACTCCGGCGCCGGCATCGCGGCCGCCCGGGCCGCCGGGATGCGGGTCGTGGGCGTGGGCCCGCGGGCCGGCTTCCACGGTCCGGACGTGGTCGTGGAGGACCTGACGGCGGTACGGGTGGAGGCCGGCGCCGACGGCGGCCTGCGGCTGCACATCGGCTGACCTCCCGGCCGCGGCCTCAGGGCTCGCGCGTCTCCGACTCCAGCTGGCGCCGGGTGTCCGGTCCGTAGACGCCGAGGTCGTCGGAGCGGATGCCGCGAGCCCACTGGTACGTGCGGACCGAGTCCTCGACGCGGTGGTTGTAGCTGCCGTCGATGTCACCGGTGTAGAGGTACAACTGGGCCAGCCGCTGCTGGAGTTCCACGACCTCCGGGCCCCGGTCGCCGCGCCGCAGTCCCTCTCCGCCGTAGAAGTCGCGGTCGTCGTCCTCCGACTCCTGCGGGGCCTTCTCGGTCGCCGTGGCCGTCGCGCTCGGCGTCGGTTCGGCCGACCGGGACGGCGACGGCGACGCGCTCGATGCCGACGGGGTCGGCGAGGCCGACGGGCTCGCGGTGGCGGACGCGGGGGCCGACGGGGACGGCGTCGCGGAGCCGGCCTGCGGGGCGGGGGTGGCGCTCGTTCCCGCGGTCGGGGTGCCCTCACTGGGCGACGAGTCCGGCACGCCGGCCCGGACCTCGTCCGGCAGCGCTCCGTCCCGTGACGGTGCCTCGTAGGAGAACAGCCCGCTCGCGTACCCGGCGGCACCCACCACGACCACGACCGCGCAGGCGGCGCTCAGCAGCATGCCCTTGCGCCGCCTGCGCGAGCGGCGCCCGCCGGAGCCGTCCGAGGGTCCCGCGCCGGACGGTACGGGCGCGGTGGCCGCGGTCTCGAACAGGCGCAGGTCGTGGGCGCGGGGTGGGGCGGCCGAGGGTGCCAGCGGGGTGGGCAGCGCGGAGGTCGCCTCGGCGGCGACGCCGGGCGGCCCGGCGTCGACGGCGCGCAGCGTCATGGTGGCGTCCGGGTCCGTGCCGTGCGAAGCCGCATCCCCGGCGGGGGTGGCCCCCGTCGACGTGGCCCCGGACGAGGTGGCCTCCGAGGGCGCGCCCTCCGTTGCCGGAGCCCCCGAAGACCCGCTCCCGGGAGCCGAAGTCCTCGACGACGCGGCCCCCGAGGGCGTGCCGCCCTCCGCTGCCGGGCCCTCCGAGACCCTGCTCCCCGGGGGGTTCGTCCCTGGAGCCGCGGCCTCCGCGGGCGCGGTCCCCGGAGTCGTAGCCCTCGTGGCCGGAGTCCCTGGAGCCGAAGTCCCCGGGACCGTGGCTTCCGTGACCGTACCTCCGGGATGTGAAGTCCCCGGGACCGTAGCTTCTGTGGCCGCACCCCCGGGACGTGAAGTCCCTGGGACCGCAGCCCCCCTGGCCCCAGGCCTCGTGGCCGCGCCTCCCGGACCCGCACCCCCCGGACCCGCACCGTGGGAGGGACTCCCGGCCCCGGAGGGACTCCCGGCCCCGGAGGGACTCCCGGCCCCGGAAGGACTGGCCCCCGAAGGACTCCCGCCCCCCGAAGGGCCCGCACCCCGCAAGGCGGCCCCGCCGTCCAGTTCGACATACGGCCGGATCCGCAGCGGGTTGAAGTCCTCGGCCGCTGCCGCCTGTGCCGTGCGCGCGTCGCGCAGGGCGTCGGACGCCCGTGATCCGCAGCCGCAGGAAGGCGTGTTGTCCGCCTCTCTGGGTGTGCCGCACTCCGGGCACGAGGCCCCCGTGGGCCGCTCCTGTTCCACGCGTCCGTCCCTCCCCTCGCGACTCCCCTCGCGAACTCCAGAGATTATGCAGATATTCTCCACACTTCCGCGCGCGAGCCCCCGGAATGTCGGCTTCCGCTGAGGGGAACAGGCCGTTCAAGCGGCAGCGTGGAGTCCTTTCGCGAACCAGTGCTGGGCGTACGGGCTCTCGTTGTGGGCCTCGGTCTCGGTGTAGCCGAGGCGTGCGTAGAGGGTGCGGGCCTCGACGAGGTCGGTACGCGTGTCGAGGATCATGCGGGCCGCCCCGAGCGCCCGTGCCGCGTCCTCGGCGGCCCGCACGAGCAGCGCCGCACCGCCCCGGCCCCGCATCCCCTCGTACACGAAGACCCGGGTCAGTTCGGCCGTGGTGGCGTCCAGCAGCCGTACGCCAGAGGTGCCGGCCGGTTCACCGCCGTACCGCGCGACCAGCAACCGCCCGCGGGGCGGGACGAGTTCGGCGCCGGACTCCGCCGCGATCTCGCGTTCCAGCTCGCCGGGGTCGGTGCGCCGCCCCTCGTGCAGCAGGTACCAGCGGTCGCTGACCTCCGTGTAATACGCACGCCAGAGGGCGGCGGCGACGGGGGAGTCGTACGGTTCCGGGGAGATGGTCCAGGTCATGGGCACATTGTCGGGAGAGAACCGGCGCGCCGGGCAAGCGCATTTTCCCACCGGCTCCCAGCGGTGTACGGGCGGCGCGCCCCGACGGCCGTTTGAGCGCGCGGTCCGGGGCAACACGAACGGCGAACCGGCCAGTTCGGAGAGCCGGTAGGGCCGAAACTCGGAAGGCACTCATGTCCACAGGCGTGATCATCGCTTTGATCGTGATCGTGGCGGCCGTGCTCGTCGTCGCGGCCGTCGTTGCGCAGCGAGCACGGGGTCCCCAGCACGGCGGAAGCCTGAAGCGCCGCTTCGGGCCGGAGTACGACCGGGCGGTGGCCCGGCACGACGGCGACACCAAGGCCGCCGAACGTGAACTGGGCGAACGGGTCGAGCGGCACGGGTCGTTGCGCACGCGGCCGCTGGAGTCCGCCGAGCGCGAACGCTTCGAGGCGCGCTGGACCGCCGCCCAGGAGCGCTTCGTCGACTCGCCGCGCGAGGCGGTCGGCGAGGCCGACCGGCTGCTCGCGGAACTGGCCGGAGTCCGGGGCTTCCCGGGCGGCGACCAGTACGAGGAGCAGCTCGCGGCGCTGTCCGTGCACCACGCCCACCAGGTCGACGGCTACCGCCGCGTGCACCGCGTGACGCACACGAGCGCGGACGGCGCCCAGGAGAGCGGCACGGAGACGGAGGAGCTGCGCGAGTCAATGGTCGCGGCCCGCGCGCTGTTCGAGGAGCTGGTCCGCCCGGGCCGGCACGAGACCGACCGTCCCCGCACCGCCAAGGACACCGGCGAACCCGCCCCCGCGGCCCGCGCCCCGCACACGTGGTCGCTCGGCAAGCGCCGGCCGAAGGAGAGCTGAGGCATGCCCGACGTGACCCGAAACCCCGGCGAGACCCCCGACCCCAAGGCCACCACCCCGCTCCCCAAGGCCACCCCGGTCTCCGAGGGCACTCCAGGCACCCCTGCCCCCGAGGCCACGCCCGCACCGAAGACCGGAGCCCCGCGCAAGGAAGCCCCGCTCAAGGAAGCCCCGGTCACAGCGGTCACCCCCGTAACTCCCGCCACTTCAGATACCCCTGCCCACCCTGACGCCTCAGCGACACCCGAGGCCCCCACCACCCACACCTCTCCCACCGCCCACACCACGCCCACCACCCACACCACTCCCACGACCCCCGCTCACGACGTCGCGGGTCCGCTCCTCCCGCACGGCGAGGGCGACAAGCTCGGCCAGCGGCTGCACCACGCGGTGGCCGGGTTCGTGGACGCGCCGCGCGCCTCCGTCGAGGAGGCGGACCGGGTCCTGGAGGAGCTCGCCGCGCGCCTGGCGGACGCGGTGACGCACCGTCGCCAAACCCTGCGCACGTCCTGGCAGGACGCCGGCGAGGACGGCCGCGCACCGAGCACCGACACCGAACAACTCCGCCTGGCCCTGCGGGACTACCGCGAGCTGGCGGACCGCATGATGCGCCTGTGACGCGCAGGCGTCACCGCTCCGCCCGGCGCTCCCGCCACTGACGTACGACCTCGTCGACGTCGAAGGGCTTCCTGCCCAGCGGGGGGCCGGGCGGCGGCTTGAGCAGGACGTCGCGGATCTTGACGTTGACCTCCTCGATGATCCGGCGGACCACCCGCTCCGACGGCGCCTTCAGGGCCGCCTCCAGGGCGTCCTCCGCCTCCTTGCGCAGGGCGAGGGCGGGCGGCAGCACGGAGAAGCCCTCGCGGGCCATCTTCCGCTTCACCCACCACAGTTCGTCGTAGGTGCTGTCCATCTCGCTCGCGAGGGGCTTGCCCGCGCCGGCGAGGCCGGCGAACTCGCCGCGCGCCTCCGCCTCGCGAATCTGTCTGTCGACCCAGGACTCGAAGTCGACGCCAGGTGGCTTTCGCTCGGTCATGACCCCATTGTGCCGGACACCGTGCCACCGGCCGATCTATCATTCGGCGGCGACAATCCAACGGCGGACGTCCTGAGGTCTTCGAAGGAGCGCACGTGCTCGAACTGACCATGGCCACGGTCACCGCGGCGGACGCGGGCGCCACGGCCGGCATGCAGATGGCCGAGTCGCCCAGCGAGCCGGACGCGGTGCTGCGGGTGGGCCGGGACAAGTCCGTGTGCCGGCTGTCGACGCCGGAGGACTGGCTGTTCGTCTCCCGGGTCCACCTGGAGTTCCGCTGCGGTCCCGACGGCACGTGGCGGCTGACCTGGCTGCGCGGCTCCCAGCCGGATCCGTCCTCCGAGGTCCGGCTGACCGTGGGTCCGCACGTGCAGCCGGTGGCGTACGGCGGCACCGTGCCGCTGCCGAGGGGCGGCAGCGGCGAGATCGTGGTCCAGGACCGGTCGGAGCCGCGCAGCGTCAACGTCGGCTTCTATCACGAGGTGTAGGACCGGAAGCGGTCGTTCAGGCCAGCACGCGTGCCAGTGCGAAGCCGTCGTGGCCCTTGCCGCCGACGGTCTGGACCGCGGTGCCGCTGAGCCTGGGGTGGGCGCCGATCAGTTCGATGGCGGCGCGGGTGCCACGTACGTCGTCGCCGGTGTCGTCGGGGTCGGCGACCCGCCCTCCGCGGACCACGTTGTCGATGACGATGAGGCTGCCGGTGCTGGTGAGCTTGAGGGCCCACTCCAGGTAGTGGGGGTTGTTGCCCTTGTCGGCGTCGATGAAGACCAGGTCGAAGGGGGCCGGGTTCTCGTCGGCGAGCTTCGGCAGCGACTCCAGCGCGGGGCCCACGCGTACGTCGACGAGGGCGTCGAGACCGGCCCGGGCGATGTTGCGGGTGGCGACCTCGGCGTGCCGGGCGCTGTACTCCAGCGTGACGAGGCGGCCGTCGGCGGGCAGGGCGCGGGCCATCCAGATGGTGCTGTAGCCGCCGAGGGTGCCGATCTCCAGGATGGTGCGGGCGCCTTGGATCTGGGCGAGGAGCTGGAGGAGTTTGCCCTGGTTGGCGGTGACGTTCACCGGCGGCAGCTGGGCGGTCTCGCTCTCCCGCAGGGCGGCCTCCAGCGCGGGGTCGTCGGGGGCGAGATGGCTGATGAAGTAGGCGTCGACGTCTTCCCAGAGCTGCGACTCGCTCATGACGGGCCTCTCGTGTGCGTCGTTAGTCTTCCTAAGCAGATGCGCTGACGAAGATATGCCGTGGGGTAGAGGCGTGCCGGGCGTTCCGGTGGGCGTGTTTCAGTCGCACCCGGCGTGGGTGTGGGCGCGGGGTGGGTGTCGCGGGCCGGCGCCGGCCGGGTACCTCCCCCACGCTCGGCTTCGCTCGAGCGGGGGGGGGACCCCCATCGCCCACCCGTGCCGCCCCTGGGGGAACCTCCCAGGCCGTTCAGGCACTGGGGGAGGCACGACTGCCCGCAGCTGCGGAAGCGGAGAGCCGCGTATGGCGCGGCCCCGACGCGCAACGCACCGCGCTACGCGTACCCCCACCGAAGCAGCCACAGGCCGCCGTCAGGCGTCAGTGCGGCGCCCTCGCCGGTGCCGACCCCGGCAACGGCCGCCCCGCCGACTCCGACATGAACCACACCGCGACGCCGCCGACCACAGCCGCCGCCATCATGTAGTACGCGGGCATCATCATGTCGCCCGTGGCCCCGATCAGCGCCGTCACCACCAGCGGCGTCGTCCCGCCGAACAGGGACACGGACACGTTGAACCCGATCGACAGCGAGCCGTACCGCACCCGCGTGGGGAACAGCGCGGGCAGTGCGGACGGCATCGAAGCCGTGAAGCACACGAGCAGCAGCCCCAGCGCGGCCATCCCCAGCCCGACGGCCACCAGGCTGCCCTCGCGGATCAGCAGCAGCGCCGGGACGGACAGCAGCAGGAACCCCGCGCAGCCCGCGGCGATCACCGGCCGCCGTCCGACCCGGTCGGTCAGCGCCCCCGCGAACGGCTGGACGACCATCATGAGCGCCATCACGGCCAGCACCACGAGCAGCCCGTGCGTCTCGTCGTACTTCAGCTCGCTCGTCAGATAGCTCGGCATGTACGACAGCAGCATGTAGTCGGTGACGTTGAAGACCAGCACCAGACCGACGCAGAGCAGCAGCGCCCGCCACTGCCCGGTGACCATCTCCCGCAGCGGCACCTTCGGCCGCTCCTTCTCCGCCTTCGCCACCTCGGCCGCGAACGCCGGCGTCTCCTCCAGCCGCATCCGCAGATACAGCCCGACGATGCCCATCGGCCCGGCGATCAGGAACGGGATCCGCCACCCCCAGGACGTGAGGTCGCCGTCCGAGAGCAGCGCCGTCATGAGGGTCACCAGACCCGCGCCGCCGATGTACCCGGCCAGCGTGCCGAACTCCAGCCAGCTCCCGAGGAACCCGCGCCGCTTGTCCGGGGCGTACTCCGCGATGAAGGTGGACGCGCCCGCGTACTCACCCCCGGTCGAGAACCCCTGCACCAGCCGCGCGGCCAGCAACAGCACCGGCGCCCACACGCCGATCGTCGCGTACGACGGAATCAGCCCGATCGCGAACGTGCCCGCCGCCATCAGGATCATCGTCAGGGCGAGCACCTTCTGCCGCCCCACCCGGTCCCCGAGCGGCCCGAAGACCATGCCGCCGAGGGGCCGGACCAGGAAGGCGGCCGCGAAGGCACCGAACGTGGACAGGAGCTGTGCCGTCGGGTTGCCCGAGGGGAAGAACACCTTGCCGAGCGTCACGGCGATGTAGCTGTAGACACCGAAGTCGAACCACTCCATCGCGTTGCCGAGCGCCGCCGCCTTGACGGCACGCCTGACCAGCGCGGGATCGGTGACAGTGGGCTCGGCGCCGGAAGGCGACGCGGACGGGGACGAGGAGACCTGGGGGGACGACGCGACGGCGACGTGGGCGGCCGACAAAACTTCGCTCGCCTACCTTTCGACGGGGACAGGGACGCCACGACCCGCACGGCGGCGCTGTCGCCGGGCCGGAAAGAGCCCGCGGTACTCGGCCACGGGAGGAAAAGCGACCATAGGCGCTGATCCGCCGCTTACGCCCGGTATGCTTTTCGTTGCACTGTGCACCAAAACGGCGTACATGCAGGGACGTCCGCGCGCCGCGGACCACCGCGTACGCCGCGACCTGTGATCCTTCTCGCGAAAAAGGTCCCGGAAAACGCGGAACGAAACGCGGTCGGCGGTCAGGCAGAGCGGGGGTTGCCTGCGTCTCCTCCCGGGGGTGGTGCGAGCCTCGTAGGGTTCGCAGGAAAGACACACTGCGTACACGGGCGCGGTACGGGCGGTTCTACGGGGCGGGAGGCCGACGAGGCGTGGCGAATGCGGAGCACAGTGGGCGACCGGCGGAGTCCTTCGGAGTGTCCGCGGCGTCGGCCGCCGACGCGACCAGAGCGAGGCTGCGCGCCGCGCGCCTGGGCCTGTGGCTGATCGCCGCCGTCCTCGCCGCACGACAGCTGGCCGCGGTGCTGGGCACACCGCGCGGCGAACGCCTGACGGACCTGGAGACCTGGGTGGGTGAGCACGGCGTCCTGCATGTGAAGGGGTCGCTGTACGAATCCACGCAGTTCACCGGCACCCCTTTCGTGGGTCTCGTCCTCAAGCCCTTCACCCGCGCCGCCGAGCAGGCCCTCGGCTGGGGCTGGACCTTCGGCTCGCTGCTGCTGGTCGTGGCCCTCGGCCTGGTCGCCGCCCGCGCCCTGCCGCAGCCCGTCGGCCGCCGTACGGCGCTGCTGGCGGCGCCCGTGGCCGTCAGCCTGCTGATGCTGTCCCTGCCGGTGCGCAACGCGCTGTGGCTCGGCCAGACCAGCATCATCCCGGTGCTGCTCGTCCTGGCCGGCTGCTTCGCGGTACGCGGCGCGCACGGCGACCGGATCGGCGGCGTCCTCATCGGCGTCGCCGCGGCCTTCCAGCCGACCGTGCTGCTCTTCGTCCCCCTGCTGTGGTTCACCGACCGCAGACGCGCCGCCGTGGCCACGGGGGTCACGTTCGTCGCCTGTACCGCCGTCGCCTGGGCGGCCATGGCACAGGACTCGTACACCTACTGGGTGCACCACATGGCCGGCGTGGGCCTGGGCGGCGAGGCCGACGACCTCGCCAACCAGTCACTGCACGGCGCCCTGCTGCGGCTCGGCCTCTCCGGCCCCGTGGAGATCGTCCTCTTCATCCTCCTCGGCGCGGCGGTCGCCGTCCTCGCCCTGCGCCGCGCGGTGCGCTACGCCCGCGACGGCCAGCTGCTGCTCGCGGTCGCCGTGACCGGCTGCGCGGCCGTCGTGGTCTCCCCGGCCACCTGGCAGCACCAGCTGCTGTGGGTGCTGCCCGCCCTGGTCGGCCGGGTCGGCAAGCGCGCCTCCGACCGGTACGTGTGGCCGGTCGCCGTCGTCCTGGTCATGACGCTGCCCGCGAAGATGATGCTGCCGAACATGGCCGCGCTCTACCCGCTGCGCGACAACGTCGTCCTGCTGGCGGCGCTGGCAGCCGCCGTCGCCGTGCCCTTCCTGCCCCGCACGTCGCCGTACTTCGACACGCCGGTCCCGACGAGCCACGCCCCGGCGGTCCCGACCCGCTTCAAGCACGTCCCCCTGTTCCCGTTCCTGCGCCGGGTCCTCACCCGCCCCAACCTCCTCCTGGAGCTGCTCCTCATCCGGGTCACGTACGCCGCCTACTCCCAGGTCCGCCTCGCGGCGACCGGCGGCAGCAACTCGGCGGGCCGGGCCCGCGCAGAGGAGCACGGGTGGCAGATCCTCGACATCGAGCGCTTCCTGCACATCGACATCGAGCACGCCGTCAACCACGCGGTGGTGAAGGTCGGCTGGCTGCGGGACTTCTTCGACTTCTACTACACGTCGTTCCACTTCGTCGTCCCGCTGGCCGTCCTGGGCGTCCTGTACTGGCGCCGTCCGGTCGACTACCGCTGGGCCCGCGCCTCCCTGGGCTTCGCCACCCTGCTGGCCCTGGTCGGCTTCTGGCTGTACCCGCTGGCCCCGCCCCGGCTGATGCCCGGGCTCGGCATCATCGACACGGTGCACGGCGTGCAGGACTTCACGAAGCCGGACTACGGCACCCTGACGCACCTCACCAACCAGTACGCGGCGATGCCGTCGCTGCACTTCGGCTGGTCGCTGTGGTGCGGCGTGGCGATCGCGGTCATCGCGCCCAGGATGTGGATGAAGGCGCTGGGCCTGCTCCACCCCCTCTTCACCGCCTCGGCCATCGTGGCGACCGGCAACCACTGGCTCCTGGACGCGGTGGGCGGCGCGGCCGTGGTGGCCGCGGGCTTCGGACTGACGTACCTGTTCCAGGGCCCGCGGGCCAGGACCCTCACGGCGGCGGCCACCGCGAACACGCCCGAGCCCCGGCCCGCTTCGGACGGCGTCAGCAGCGATCCGCCGAGTCAGGCGAAGGACCGTACCGGGAGCTGAGCCGGTACTCACCCGGCGCCGCGACGGTCAGCCGCGTGAAATCGCCGTGGCGCGCGAGGCAGCCGCCGTCGGACCGCAGCCACGGCGACCAGGCGACCCGCACGGTCACCGCGCCGGGCCGGTCCACGCGCAGCACGAGGTCGACGCCGGTGCTGGTCACGACGGTGCCGGGGGTGGAGACGAGCGGTACGGCGTCCCGCACCCGGTAGACCCTCCAGTGGGCGTCCTGCCAGACGGGCTCCAGCCAGTCGGGCCGCAGCTCCGGGTCGCGCACCAGCGCCGCCTCGGCCCTGGCCGGGCCGTCCGGCTTGCCGAGGGGGAGGACGACGAAACCGACCGCCCAGTGGTCCAGCCAGGCCCGGTAGGCGGCCGCGGAGAAGCTGCCGTCGTAGAAGAGGCGGGCGCGCTCCACGTCGAGCTGCCGGTTCCAGCCCCGGGCCAGATTGACGTGCGGGGCGAGCCGGGCGGCCTCGCGGTGGTCGCGGGCGGGCACCACCTCCACCCGCGTACGGTCGGCGCCCAGCCCTTCCAGCGCCCGCACGACCCCGTCCGTCTCGGCCGCCCAGGCGGGCACCACGGTGTACTCCCGCAGGTCGTCGGCGGTCTTCTTGCCCACCCAGCCGACCGAGAAGACGAGCGCGACGGCGAGCAGCCCGCGCACGAGGCGCCGCAGCCGGGCGGTCACGGACGGCGGCGGGCCGTGGAGCAGGGCCGCGCACAGCACGGCGGGCGCGAACAGTTGCGCGAACCGTTCGACGTTCGTCCCGACCGGTGAGGCGACGAGGTACGTCAGTACGGTGCCGATCGCGTAGACGGCCCCGCCCCACCGGGCGACCCGCCAGGTACGCGGGGCCAGCACGGTGACGGCGAGGCCGAGCACGACCGGCGGCCATATGCGGCCGGCCGGCATCGGCTGCTCCCCGCTGAAGGGGAACAGCACCGTCGTCAGCCCTACGACGGCGGCCGGGGGTATGAGGAGCACGAGGGCGCGCCCCCAGTCCCGCACCATCAGGTACCCGGCCCCCACCACGGCGAGGAACAGCCCGGCCACCGGCGAGGCCAGGGTGGCCAGCGCCGCGTAACCGGCGGCGAGGCACAGCCTCCGTTCCCGGACCAGCGGCACACAGGCGGCCACGGCGAAGGCGACGCCGAGCGCGAAGGTGGTCCGGCCCGAGGCGACGTTGCACCACAGGGCGAGCGAGGCGAGCAGCGCGGGCCACAGCGGCCGGCGCGCCCCGCACCGCACGATCAGCACGGCCGCCAGCCAGGAGGCGGCCAGGCCGGAGACCAGCGTGACGGTGCGCACCCCGAACAGCGCCATCAAGTACGGTGAGACGACGCTGTAGTTGGCGGTGTGCATCCCGCCATACCAGAACAGCCCGTACGCCGAACCCCCGTGCCGCGACGCGAAGTCCGCCCACGCCTGCTGGGCGGCGAGGTCGCCGCCGCCGGTGGCGAGAAACGCCCACCACACCGCGTACAGCGGAATGATGGGCACCGTGACGAGCAACGGCACGCGATGCCGGTGCCCGAAGGCACGCAGGACATCGCTCGGGCGTCTCTCCTGACGCCGATCGGGCCTGGGGACGGTGAGTTCGGCAGGGAACACGGTCGGGGTTTCCGTTCGGCGTCATCGGGGTGCACGGCTGGTGCACGTGCGAAGACGATAAATCGAACAGAAACGTTGACCGGGACCGGTCATGTCCGGTTGGTGCGAGCGCGGAGGGGCGTCCCCCGCCCCGGAAGCGGGGGACGCCCGGTGATCACACTGCCGCGGTGCGCCCCGTGATCGGGCAGGCGCCGGCCGTCGCCGTCGCTGCCGCCGTACCGAAGGACGCGGTCCTGGCGGTGGGCGCCGTGCCGCCGATCTGCTGGAGGATCTCGTCGGAGAGCAGGTCCTCCTTGCCCTTGAGGGCGTCCGCGACCGTGAGGTCGGTGTTGAAGACCATCTCGGCGGCGACGTTGTCCTGGACGATGCGGGCCAGGTTGTCGAGGGCGACGAAGATCGGGTCCGAGGGGGTCTCCACGGTCGGCAGATCGATCAGGTGGGTGCCCACCTTCGCCTGGTTCATGGTGCGGCGGATGATGATGGACGCCTGGTTCAGCTCGGCCGTGGTCCAGATCGACAGGACGGTGACGTAGAGGTCGCTCCACGCCTTCTCGCCGATCAGCGCGCGCCACCGCTTCATGAGACCCTCGATGCCGGTGATCTGCGCGGTGGCGGCGAAGGTCATGTTGACGCGGATGGACGGGTAGACCGCCGCGGCGAACCGGTTGAACGACACCATGTCGAACGACTCGGCCGCGACCGAGGCGTCGATGAACTTGACGGCCTCACCGAGGATCTTGTCGCAGGAGTTCTCCAGGTCCAGGGGGAGGTTCGCGGTGCCGAGCCTGGTGTGTGCCGTCCGGAGTGTGGACTTGAAGGCGTTGAGCGGGGTGATCCAGCCCTTGTCGCCGGGCGCCTTGGTGACGACCATGTCGAGGTCGTGCGGGTCGATGCGGTCCGCGTTGGGGATGTTGGGGACCTGGTCGCTGAGGTAGGCGGCGAGCACCGAGAAGACGCCCAGGGGGACGTGGGCGATCGACTTGGCCAGTTCGAAGTACTCCGGGACCGGGTCGACGGTCTCGACCTGCTTGCCGTTGTTGATGAGGGTGAAGCGTCCGCCGACCGCGTTGTTGGAAACGATGATGACGGGACTGAGCTGCGTCGTCAGTTCGCTCTTGAGTGCCGCGTAGTTGGCGCGCATTCTCGCGTTGACGGCGCGTATCGCGTCGCGTGCCGCCTTCTCGTCGGTCGCGGTGACTCCCGCGGTGGCCGCCGAGGCGGTGGAGGCCGATTGGCCGGTGAACAGCGTTGCCGCCCCGACGGCCGACGCGGTACCCAGAAAACCTCTACGTGTTGCCATGCCCCGTTGTTCTGCTTTCTTCAGTGAGTGGAATTGCCATGTGGCGATGTGGGGGGGGGAACAGCGTGGGGGGAGTTCAGGGTGGGGGGATCTCAAGGTGGGGTATTTCAGGGTGGGGTGGTGAGGTGGGGACTCAGGTCAGGGACTTCTGCGACGGCACCACGACTCCGTAGAGGTCCTGGACCGTGGCGAGGGCCGCCTCGTGGACCTGCTCGGCGGGAATGCCGTTCGGCTTGCCCTTCAGCGGCAGCGGCCGGGTCGCGGAGGCGTCGGCGACCACCGTCGGGGCGTTGCCGTTGAGGAACGCGCCCTGAGCGGTGAACAGGGTGCACATGTTGGTCATGAATCCGGCGACGATGACGTTCTTGTGGCCGGCCTTCTCGACCTGTTCGGCGAGGTCGGTGCCGTGGAACGCGTTCGGGACGCTCTTCTCCACGACGGGCTCGCCCTTGGCCGGCTTGAGCGCCGGGATGATCTGGCCCGCCTTCGACTTCAGGTCGTAGCCCTTGTCGACGATGTGGATGACCGGCGTGTCCGCCGCGCGGGCCCGCTTCAGCAGCGCTTCGGCGTTGTCCACGGCCGGCTGCCAGCCGTCGAGTTCCATCACGCCGGACGTGTAGGTGTTCTGGTAGTCGACGAGGATGAGCGTCGCGTCGGAGAGCGTGGCCGGCGTCTCGTCGAACTTGTTGAGCTGCCGCAGCGTCGTCGTGTCCTTCGCGACGTCGGTGCCGGGGGTCGCGGTGGCGGCGGAGGCCGACGGCCGGTCCTCGGCGGTGGCGGCTTCGGAGTCACCGCCGCACGCGGTGGCGGTGACCGCGAGGACGGCGACGGCGGCGAGCGCGGCGGCCGGACGGGACGGCTTCATCAGGAGATCTCCTTCTGCGACGGAACGACGACCCCGTACAGGTCGGCGATGGTGGCGAGGGCGCTGCGGTGCACCTGGCAGGCGTCCAGTTCGGCGCCTGCGACCGGCAGCGCACGGGTGGCGCACGCGTCGGCGACGACCGTGGGGCGGTTGCCGCGCAGGAAGGCACCCTGGGCGGTGAAGGCCACGCACATGTGCGTCATGAAGCCGGCGATGACGAGGTCGGTGTGGCCGGCGACGTCGACGTGCTGGTCGAGGTCCGTACCGACGAACGCGTTCGGCGCCTTCTTGACGACGACGGGCTCCCCGTCGAGCGGTGCGACGCTCGGGTGGATCGCGCCGATCTCGGCCCGGATGTCGTACGGGGTTCCCTCGCCGCCGTCGTTGACGACGTGGACGACCTTCGCGCCCTCCTGGCGGGCCCGCGCCAGGAGCCGGGCACCGGCGTCCAGCGCGTCCTGCCAGCCGTCCAGTTCCATCACACCGGTCGTGTAGGTGTTCTGGTAGTCGATGAGGACCAGGGTCGAGCCGGCGAGCTTCGCGGGGGTGTCGTCGAAGCCGTTGAGCTGGCGCAGGGTTGTTCTGGGCATGGGTGACCGCCTGAAGTCATGTGTCGGGATGGGCAGTTCACCGACGCGGTGACCTGCGCTCATGACGTTATGGCCCCGCCGGTGGTGTCGGCAATGTCGTCTAACATGCAGATACCGACATCGCTGTCGCCGAGCGTGGGGGGTCTCGTGCACACCGTCAGCCGTCTGATCGTCATCGTCCTCTTCGAGGGCGTCGACCTGCTCGACGTCACCGGGCCACCGGAGGTGTTCTCCCTGGCCCGGCGGGAGACGGACGAGGCGGCGGGCTACGACGTCGTCCTCGCCGCCGAGACCATGGACCCGGTCACCACCGGCGCGGGGGTCCGCGTCCTGCCCGACGCCACCTTCGGCTCCCTGCTCACCAGGGCCGTCGACACCCTGATCGTGCCCGGCGCGGTCGAGGTGGACGACCAGCGCCATGTGCACCCGCTCACCGATCCCGGCGTGGTGGAGGTGGTGCGGCAACTGGCCGCCCGCACCCGGCGGGTGACGTCCGTCTGCGTCGGAGCGCACATCCTGGCGGCGGCCGGGCTGCTCGACGGCAAGCGCGCCACCACCCACTGGTCGACCGCTCGGCAACTGGCCGAGGACCATCCGGCCATCGAGGTCGACGCCGACCCGATCTTCATCCGCGAGGGCGATGTCTGGACCGGCGCGGGCATCAGCGCCTGCCTCGACCTCTCACTCGCTCTGATCGCCGACGACCTGGGTGAGGACGTCGCCCTGCGCGTCGCCCGGCAGCTCGTGATGTACCTGAAGCGGCCGAGCGGGCAGAGCCAGTTCAGCGTCCCCCTGGAGCAGGTCTCCACGACGCGGCGGGTCGAGGACCTCCGCCACCACATCATGCGCAACCTCGCCGAACCGCTCACCGTGGCCGACCTCGCCGCCCGCCTCCACGTCAGCGACCGCCAGCTCACCCGTATCTTCAAGACCGAACTCGGCACCACCCCGCACGCCTACATCGAGTCCGCCCGCGTCGAGGCGGCCCGCCACCAGCTCGAATCCACCGACGCCACCCTGGAACGGGTCGCCTCCGCCTGCGGCTTCGGCACCGTCGACACCCTGGTCAGGGCGTTCCGCCGCCGCCTCGACACGACCCCGACGGAGTACCGGCGCAGGTTCCGGACGAACTCGTCCGACAACCGGACGTGATGCACACGTCGACCTCGACCGTCAGGCAAGGTCCAGGCGACACCTCTTACGCGGGGCTGTTCCCCTTGTCGGGCTCTTCGAAGGCGACCGGGGCCTCGAAGGCCGCTCTGCGGGTGGCGCGGCGCAGGGCTCTGAGGACCGGGGTGCCCAGGGCGAGGGTGAGGACGACCGTCATCGCGGCGCGGCCGCCGTCCCAGCCCAGCGACGTGGCCAGGCAGTAGGCGAGGAAGCGGGCCAGGTTGGAGGCGACCGACGCGTCCGGGTCGAAGGCGATGTTCGAGGCGAGGGTGTTCATGAAGGTCCAGCCCGCCAGGTTCATCACCGTGCCGTAGGCGAAGGCGGCCAGGAAGCCGTAGGCGGCCAGCAGGAGGAGTTCGGCGCGGCCGCGCAGGCGGTCGGGGCCCGGCAGCAGGCCCGCGCCCATCGTGAACCAGCCCATCGCCAGCATCTGGAACGGCATCCACGGCCCCACCCCGCCGGTGAGCAGCGCGGACGCGAACATCGTGACCGAGCCGAGGACGAAGCCGAAGCCGGGGCCGAGGACCCGGCCGCTGAGGACCATGAGGAAGAACATCGGTTCCAGGCCCGCCGTCCCCGCGCCGATGGGGCGCAGCGCCGCGCCCGCCGCCGCCAGGACGCCGAGCATCGCGACCGCCTTGGGACCGAGGCCCGACTCCGAGATCGTCGCCGCCACTACCGCCACCAGCAGCACCAGCAGGCCCGCGAACAGCCACGGCGCGTCCTGGGCGTGCGCGTTGAGGGAGGCGTCCGGCGGGGCCAGGAAGGGCCAGCCGAAGCCGGCCGCGCCCACCGCGCTGACCAGGAGCAGCGCGGCGACCGAGCGGGGGCCCAGGCGGACGGCGCGGGCCTGGCGGTCGGGAGGGGTGACGGGGGAACCGGTCATGCCAGGGCCTCCCGTACCTGTGCGACCGTGAGCCACTTGCGGGGGGCCAGCACCTTCGCCACCTGCGGAGCGAAGGACGGGGAGGCCACCACCACGTCCGCCGCCGGGCCGTCGGCGATCACCTCGCCCTCGGCGAGCAGCACCACCCGGTGGGCCAGCTCGGCGGCCAGCTCCACGTCGTGCGTGGCCAGTACGATCGCGTGCCCCTCGGCCGCCAGCTCGCGCAGGATGCCGGCCAGCCGGGCCTTCGCCGCGTAGTCCAGCCCGCGCGTCGGCTCGTCCAGCAGGAGGAGGGGCGGCCGGGCGGTCAGGACGACGGACAGGGCGAGGGTCAGGCGCTGGCCCTCCGAGAGGTCCCTGGGGTGGGTGTCGTCCGTGACGCCGGGGAGCAGTTCGGTGAGGAGGGCGCGGCAGGTGCCGGGGGTCGCGTCCGCGTCCCGGTCGGCGGCCGCGCACTCGGCGGCGACCGTGTCGGCGTACAGCAGGTCCCGCGGCTCCTGGGGGACCAGGCCGACGCGGCGTACCAGGTCGCGGGGGGCCGTGCGGTGCGGCACGGCGTCGCCCGCCCGGACCGTACCGGACGACGGTGCGACGAGGCCGACGAGCGCGGAGAGGAGCGTCGACTTGCCCGCGCCGTTGCGGCCCATCAGGGCGACGGTCTCGCCGGGGGAGACGGTCAGGTCGATGTGGCGCAGGGCCTGGACGCGGTCGCGGCGCACGGCCAGGGAGCGGATCTCGGCGGCGTACGGGGCGGGGGCCGCGGCGGGCCCGGAGGCGGGCTTCGCGCGGAGCCGCCAACGGCGGGGAGCGGCGCCGAGGGCGGGCGGTGCGGGCAGTACGGACGTCGGCGCGGTGCGCTCCGGGATCCGGCGGTCGGCCAGCCGTTCCCGCAGCGGAGCCGCGCGGCGGCGGGCGTCGCGGACCGTCAGCGGCAGCGGGGACCAGCCGGCCAGCCTGCCGAGACCCACCACCGGCGGATAGACCGGGGACACGGCCATCACGTCCGCGGGGGCGCCGAGCACCGGCGCGGCACCCGGCCCCGGGAGCAGCACGACCTGGTCGGCGTACTGGATGACCCGCTCCAGCCGGTGCTCGGCCATCAGGACCGTCGTACCGAGGTCGTGCACGAGGCGCTGCAGGACGGCCAGGACCTCCTCGGCGGCGGCGGGGTCCAGGGCGGACGTCGGCTCGTCCAGGACCAGCACGTCGGGATGCGGGGTGAGGACCGAGCCGATGGCGACCCGCTGCTGCTGGCCGCCGGAGAGCGTGGCGATGGGACGGGCGCGGAGGTCGGAGAGGCCCAGGAGGTCGAGGGTCTCCTCGACCCGGCGGCGCATCACGTCGGGGGCCAGACCCAGCGACTCCATGCCGTAGGCCAGCTCGTCCTCCACGGTGTCCGTCACGAAGTGGGAGAGCGGGTCCTGGCCCACCGTGCCGACCACGTCGGCCAGTTCACGCGGCTTGTGGGTGCGGGTGTCGCGGCCGGCCACGGTGACCCGGCCGCGCAGCGTGCCGCCGGTGAAGTGCGGGACGAGGCCGCCGACCGCGCCGAGGACGGTGGACTTGCCGACACCGGACGGGCCCGCGAGGAGGACCAGTTCGCCCTCCGGGACCTCGAAGTCCACTCCCTGGACGACTGGGCGGGTCGTTCCGTCGTACGTGACCGACACGTTCTCGAAGCGGATCACGACGGCTCCTTCGCGGCGGTCTCGGGTGCGGGGGTGACGAACGCCGGGAGCAGGCCGACGAGGATCGCGGCGGCCGGCCACAGCGGGAGCGACGGCGCGACCAGCGGGACCACGCCCGGGTGCAGCGCCGCCGGGTCGCGGGCGGCGGCGAGGAACAGCGCCGCCGCGACCGCCACGCCGGATCCGGTCACCAGCCAGGCGCGGGCGTTCCAGCGGTCCGGGCGGTAGCGGGTGCGGACCGTGCGCCGTCCGCCCAGCCACAGGCCCGCGAGCGCCGCGGCGAGGCCGACGACCAGGACGGGGATGCCGTACGTGCCGCCCGCGGCGGTCAGCAGCCCGTACGTTCCCGCGCAGACGCCCAGCAGGCCGCCCAGGGTGAGGGCGGCGGTGGTACGGCGGACCCCGGTGGGGACCTGGGCGGTACGGCCGTAACCGCGGGCGTCCATCGCGGCGGCGAGGGCGACGGAGCGCTCCAGGGCGCCCTCGAGGACCGGGAGCCCGACCTGCAGCAGGCCGCGTACGCCGCTGTCGGGGCGGCCCCGGAGGCGGCGGGCGGCGCGCAGGCGCTGGACGTCGGCGATGAGGTTCGGCGCGAAGGTGAGGGCGACGACTACGGCGACGCCCATCTCGTACAGGGCGCCGGGGAGGGACTTGAGGAGGCGGGAGGGGTTGGCGAGGGCGTTCGCGGCGCCGACGCAGATGAGGAGCGTGGCGAGCTTCATCGCGTCGTACAGGGCGAAGGCGAGGCCCTCGGCGGTGACCCGGCCGCCCAGGCGGATGCCCTGCGCCCAGTCGGGGAGGGGGACTTCGGGGAGCGTGACGAGGGTGTGGGTGCCGGGGATGGGGGAGCCGAGGACCGTGGTGAAGAGGAGGCGGATGACGAGGACGGCCAGGGCGAGCTTGACGAAGGCGCCGTAGGAACGGGACCAGGGGGCGTGGGGGCGGCGGGAGATCACGACGTAGGCGGAGACGGCGACGAGGAGGGCGAGGAGCAGGGGGTTGGTGGTGCGGGTGGCGGCGGTACCGAGGGCCAGCGCCCAGAGCCACCAGGCGCCGGGGTGGAGGGGTGCGGTGCGCTGATGGCGGAGGGCCGGTGCGCTTGCCGGCGTCTGCCGGGTACCGCCTCTCCGTGGGACGGGCGCCGCCCCGGCGGCACGGCTGCCGGAAGAGGGCTCGGCAGGTTGCCCGTTACGGGGCATTCCTGCGCCGCCTCGCCTGCCAGGCTGTCGCTCCGGCCAGGGCCGCCACCACCGCGATGCCCGCGATCAGGCCGACGGACGGGCCGTCGTCACCGGTGTCGTCCTGGGCGGCCTGTCGGCCCGGGGATTCGGTGGCCGTCGGGTCGGCCTCCTGTGACACCTGCTCGCCGCAGCCCGACTTCGGGTAGCCGCCGATCGCGCACAGCAGCGCGCTGGTGTTGTAGCGGAGCGGGCCCGCGACGTCGGCCAGGGCGTCGGCCGTCGTGGCGTCCGGAGCGACCTGCGCGCAGGCCGTGCGCCGGGCCGGCGGGGTCTCGCCGGACGGCGCGTCGGCCGCCGTACCGAAGTCGAGGACGAGGGCGACCCGCTTGCTGCCGTCCTCGGCCGGGGTCTTCGCGCAGACCGACGCGAAGTCCGCGGCGCCGCGCGGCTTGGCGGCGTCGTCCGAGTTCGCGCTCACCGCGAAGCGGAAGCCCTGGACGTCGCCGTCCGAGGGGCGGACGAGGGACGGGCCCTGGGTGGCGTAGACCCACTGGTCGCCGTCGCGGTCCCAGAAGGACCAGTAGCGGTACCCGGCGGCCTGCGCCTGGCCCGCGCTCCCGATCAGCAGGAACGCGGCCAGGAAGAGGAGGACGACGCGGCGGGTCACGGCTGCCGCTTCTTGTTGCGGCCGCTGAGCAGGAAGCCGATGCCGATGCCGAAGACGAGGCAGACGCCGACGAACCACCAGACGCCGAACCCGGAGTCGTCGTTCTCGTTCTCGTCCGCGGCCTGGTCGCTCGCCGTGGCGGAGTCGCTCGCCTTCGCTCCCTGGGGCGCCGGCCCCGTCGCGTTGAGCCCCTCCACCAGGTCCGTGCCGCCGAAGTCGCGCGGATCGGTGCCCGTGGCGTGGGCGGCGAAGATCAGCTGGGCGTAGGCGGACGGGCCGCTCTCCTTCGCCCACTTCGCGGCGTTCTTCTCCAGCCAGGCCAGCGGTTCGGCCGCCTGGTCCGCGCCGCCCTGCGCGGCGAGCGCGACGACCGCGTCGGCGGTGTTGCCGTAGTCGGGCTGGTCGGGGGAGCCGCCGAGGGCGGACTTGAGGTGACCGTCCTCGGCGACGGCGCCGGCGAGGTACGCCGCGCCGTTCGCGGCGGCCTGAGCACGGTCGGGCTCGTCGGCGCAGGTGGCGGCGGCCGCCTTCTTGCCGGGCCCGGTGACCAGGCCCTTGCCGAGGGAGCCGAGGACGCCGGCGGCCGTGGCGTCGGCGTTGGGGAGCAGCTTGCCGTCCTTGTCGGGCTGGAAGGCGAAGGCGCCGTCGTCCTTGGAGCAGGGGAGGGCGAACGTCAGCAGGGCGTCGTACGGGGACTTGCCGTCCTTGGTGACCTTCGTGGGATCGGTGTCCGTGGCGGTCAGGGCGCCGATGACGAGGGAGGTGGAGTTCGCGTCGCTGGGTCCGCCGGGGGAGTAGCCCCAGCCACCGTCCTTGTTCTGCACGGACTTCAGCCAGTCGAGGGCGTCCTCGACGACGTCGCCGTGTCCGCCGACGGCCCACAGCGCCTGGACCGCGGCGGCGGTCTGGTTGGTGTCGACCATGGTCTTGGCGTCGCACGCCTTGGCGGGGTCGGCGCGGAACGGGGCGAAGGAGCCGTTCGCGCACTGCTGGCCGGTGAGCCACTCCACGGCCTTCGGCGACGGGATCACACCCACGGTGTCCTGCGCGAGCAGCGCGAAGGACTGGCGCCAGACGCCGTCGAACTGGGGGTCGCCGGTGCCGAACAGGGCCGCCGGCCTGGACGCGGAGGCGGACGGTGAGGGGTCGGCGGCGACCGCGGGCGCGGCGGCGGCGCCGATCACTGCTGCGGCGGCCAGGACCGCGGCGCTGCCTCGACGGCGGACGTTCATGATCGGCGGGTGCCTTTCCCTGTGCGGGACCGGGCAGCACGGGGCACCCCCGGCGGCTCGGCCCCGTATGCCTCGACGGTGCCCGTGCTCCGGCGGGCGCCGGGCACGTGAGCCGGTCACGTCCGCGCGGGGCATTCCGGCTGGCCGTCCGCGGAGGTCCCTGGGCGGGCGCGGGCGGTTCACGGTTGCGGGTCAGCGCCGGAATTGCACCGGCTTCCCCCCGTACGGGTGATGACGACGCCGCCACTTTACCCGCCCGGGGCGCGCGGCCGAGGGGCGGCCGGAGGGGGGAGCGGGGGCGGGTGCGCGGGCCCAGCTGATCCTCGCGCCGATCGTGACCCGGATTCCGGGCTCCGGCGGGCATCCGCCGGTGAGCGGTCCGGCCGGGCCGGCCGTGGGGCCCAAGGTGCTGCCGGGCGTGGGGCCCAGGGTGCTGCTGGGCGTGGGGCCCAGGGTGCTGCTGGGCGTGGGGCCCAGGGTGCTGCTGGGCGTGGGGCCCAGGGTGCTGCTG
>NZ_JBHYJX010000051.1:27549-59176 GCF_042740985.1 Streptomyces sp. NPDC058985
GGGCGTGGGGCCCAGGGTGCTGCTGGGCGTGGGGCCCAGGGTGCTGCTGGGCGTGGGGCCCAGGGTGCTGCTGGGCGTGGGGCCCAGGGTGCTGCCGGGCGTGGTCCTGGAGGCGCTGGCCGGTCACCCTGCCTCGCGATGTGGTGCTCGGGGTGGTGGGGTGGACTTGCCGCGCCGGCCGGTGACGCGCCGGCCACGTCGGCGTCACGCGTGCGCCGACGCCCGTCCCGGTCCGGTCTCCGGCAGGTCGAGCAGGCGGCAGACCGTTTCGATGTCCACCCGGACCTGGGCGAGGGAGGCGCGGCCGGCGAGCCAGGTGATCAGGGTGGAGAGCCAGGTGTGTTCGATGACGCGGACCGCGGAGAGCCGGGCGGGCGTCGCGTTCTCCAGGCCGCCGATCGCGTCCAGGATGATCGCGGTGGTCTGCCGGGAGACCTGGTCGACCTCCGGGGAGACGCTGCGGTCGGCGAAGGTCAGGGCGCGGGCCATCGCCTCGGCCAGCCGGGGTTCGCGTTGCAGCGCGCCGAAGGCCCGCATCAGGGTCTGGGCCACCCGGTCGCCGGCCGTGTCGCCGGCCGGCGGGCTCTTGCGCAGGGTGGCGTGCAGCCGCTCCAACTGGTCGTGCATGGTGGCGACCAGCAGATGCACCTTGGACGGGAAGTACCGGTACAGCGTGCCGAGGGCCACCTGCGACGACTCCGCGACCTCGCGCATCTGCACGGCCTCGAAGCCGCCCCGGCAGGCCAGCTGGGCGGTCGCGTGCAGGATGCGGCGGCGGCGCTCCCGCTGCCGTTCGGTGAGGGGCGGTGAAGGGGAGAGGGAGGGGGAGGGGGAGGGGGAGGGGAGCTGCGGAGTGATTACCTCCGCTTCAGGGTCGTCCGCCTTGGTCACCTTCGTCACCTTCCCCCGTCGTCCGTCCGGCGCGGTGGCCCGGCGGAGTGCCGTGCCGTGGCGTGAATCACCTGATCCACTCGTCCCAGCTCCGCTACCTGCCGGTAGATTCGGAGCCTCTGACGATCAAGTCTGCAACTTGTTCTAGATTAACGTCCCGGCGTAGTGTCGCGGGACAGTGCAGTGAGAAGGGGGCCCGGGAGTGACCGCTGAGGCCAGTGGGACGGGTCCCCGTCCGGAGCCCGCCGCCGACGGCCTGCGGCCGCTCCGCATCGCCCTCCTCACCTACAAGGGGAACCCGTTCTGCGGCGGCCAGGGCGTCTACGTCCGCCACCTCTCGCGCGAACTGGCCCGCCTCGGCCACCGGGTCGAGGTCGTCGGCGCCCAGCCCTACCCGGTCCTCGACGAGGACCCCGCGGCCGGTGACCGGCTCTCCCTCACCGAGCTGCCCAGCCTCGACCTGTACCGCCAGCCCGACCCCTTCCGCACCCCGGGCCGCGGCGAGTACCGCGACTGGATCGACGCGGTCGAGGTCGGCACGATGTGGACCGGCGGGTTCCCGGAACCGCTGACGTTCTCGCTGCGCGCCCGCCGCCATCTGCGCGCCCGCCGCGGCGACTTCGACGTCGTGCACGACAACCAGACGCTGGGGTACGGACTGCTCGGCGACGTCGGCGCGCCCCTCGTCACCACCATCCACCACCCCATCACCGTCGACCGGCAACTGGAACTCGACGCCGCCGACGGCTGGAAGCGCCGGTACTCCGTGCGCCGCTGGTACGCCTTCACCCGCATGCAGAAGCGCGTCGCGCGCCGCCTGCCCTCCGTGCTCACCGTCTCCGGCACCTCCCGCCAGGAGATCGTCGACCACCTCGGCGTACGGGACGACCGGATCCATGTCGTCCACATCGGCGCCGACACCGACCTGTTCTCGCCCGACCCGTCGGTGCCCCGGGTGCCGGGCCGGATCGTGACCACGTCCAGCGCGGACGTGCCGCTCAAGGGCCTGGTCTTCCTCGTCGAGGCGCTGGCGAAGGCCCGCACCGAGCACCCGCGGGCGCACCTCGTCGTCGTCGGCAAGCGGCCCGCGGAGGGGCCCGTCGCGCAGGCGATCGAGCGGTACGGCCTCGAAGGCGCCGTCGAGTTCGTCAAGGGCATCTCGGACGCCGAACTCGTCGACCTGGTGCGGTCGGCGGAGGTGGCGTGCGTGCCCTCGCTGTACGAGGGGTTCTCGCTGCCGGCCGCCGAGGCGATGGCGACGGGCACGGCGCTGCTGGCCACCACCGGCGGGGCCGTCCCGGAGGTCGCCGGACCCGACGGGGAGACCTGCCTCGCGGTGCCGCCGGGCGACGCCGACGCGCTGGCCGCCGGCCTGAACCGGCTGCTCGGCGACCGGGGACTGCGGGTGCGGCTCGGCGCGGCCGGACGCGAGCGCGTGCTGCGGCACTTCACCTGGGCCCGCGCCGCCGAGGGCACGGTCGCCCGCTACCGCGAGGCCGTCGGCCCCGACCGGGCCACCCCGGCGCCCGCCCCCGCGACCCCGACCACCACCAGTGACACCGGCGTCTACCCCGAAAGCAGGGCCACGTGCTGACCGTCGACTTCTCCCGGTTCCCGCTCGCCCCCGGCGACCGCGTACTGGACCTCGGCTGCGGCGCCGGCCGGCACGCGTTCGAGTGCTACCGGCGCGGGGCCCGGGTCGTCGCGCTGGACCGGAACGCCGAGGAAATCCGCGAGGTCGCCCAGTGGTTCGCGGCGATGGAGGAGGCCGGCGAGGCCCCGGCCGGCGCCACCGCCACCGCGATGGAGGGCGACGCGCTGGCCCTGCCCTTCCCCGACGAGTGCTTCGACGTGGTCATCATCTCCGAGGTGATGGAGCACATCCACGACGACAAGGGCGTCCTCGCCGAGATGGTCCGGGTGCTCAGGCCCGGCGGCCGCATCGCGGTCACCGTCCCGCGCTACGGCCCCGAGAAGGTCTGCTGGACGCTGTCCGACGCGTACCACGAGGTCGAGGGCGGCCACATCCGCATCTACAAGGCCGACCAGCTGCTCGCCCGGATCCGCGAGGCGGGGCTCCGGCCGTACGGCAGCCATCACGCGCACGCGCTCCACTCGCCGTACTGGTGGCTGAAGTGCGCGTTCGGCGTCGACAACGACAAGGCGCTGCCGGTGCGGGCGTACCACAAGCTGCTGGTCTGGGACATCATGAAGAAGCCGCTGGCGACACGGGTCGCCGAGCAGGCGCTGAACCCGCTGATCGGCAAGAGCTTCGTGGCGTACGCGACCAAGCCGCACCTGCCGCCGGTGGACGCCGCGTGACATCGCCCCGCAGCCCTCGCACGCCCCGCACCGAGCACCTCGTCCTGCCCGGCGTCCTCACCGAAGCCGAGGCCGCCGGGACCGTCCGCGGCATCCTCGCCGTGCAGCGCGAGGACGGGGCGATCCCGTGGTTCCGCGGGCACCACCTCGACCCCTGGGACCACGTCGAGGCGGCGATGGCCCTGGACGCGGCCGACGAGCACGAGGCCGCCGAGCGGGCGTACGCGTGGCTGGCCCGGCACCAGAACGCGGACGGCTCCTGGTACGCCGCCTACGCCGACGGGGACTTCGCCGACGTCACCGACCGCGGCCGCGAGACCAACTTCGTCGCCTACATCGCCGTCGGCGTCTGGCACCACTACCTCGCCACCGGCGACGACACGTTCCTGGAACGGATGTGGCCCGTCGTCCACGCGGCGGTCGAGTTCGTGCTGCGGCTCCAGCAGCCCGGCGGGCAGATCGGCTGGCGGCGCGACGAGGACGGCACGGACACCGAGGACGCGCTGCTGACCGGCAGCTCCTCCGTCCACCACGCGCTGCGCTGCGCGCTCGCGATCGCCGAGCAGCGTGAGGAGCCGCAGCCCGACTGGGAGCTGGCGGCGGGCGCGCTGCGGCACGCCATCCGGCGTCACCCGGAGCGGTTCCTGGACAAGGGCCGGTACTCGATGGACTGGTACTACCCGGTGCTGGGCGGCGCGCTGACCGGCACGGAGGCCAGGTCCCGCATCAAGGAGAGCTGGGACCGCTTCGTCGTCCCCGGCCTCGGCGTGCGCTGCGTCGTCCCCAACCCCTGGGTCACGGGCGGCGAGTCGGCCGAACTCGCCCTCGCCCTGTGGGCGGTGGGCGAGTCCGACCACGCCCTGGAGATCCTCCAGTCCATCCAGCACCTGCGCGATCCCGACAGCGGCCTGTACTGGACGGGCTACGTCTTCGAGGACCAGGCCGTCTGGCCCCGCGAACTCACCACCTGGACGGCGGGCTCCCTGCTCCTGGCCGTCGCCGCCCTCGGCGGCCACGAGGCCACCTGCCAGGTCTTCTCCGGCGACCACCTGCCGAGGGGGCTGGACCCGGACTGCTGCGTCTGAGCACGCCGCGGCGCCGTACCCGGTCGGTCCTCGTCGAAGACGAGTGCTCAGCGGCGGCCGACGCGGTTGGCGATGGCGTGGCCGATGAAGAGGTAGACCACCGCGGCCAGGCCGTAGCCGGCGACCACGCGGGCCCAGTCCTCGTCGAAGGTGAAGAGGTCACGCGACCAGCCGGCCAGCCAGTTGGCCGCGTCATGGACGAACTGGACCAGGTCGTTGGCCCGGTTGGCGTCCAACAGGTACATCAGAATCCACAGGCCGAGGATGAAGGCCATGATGTCGGCGACGACGGCTATGGCCCTGCCCGCGGAACTGGAACCGTGAGATCTAGACATGCCTTGCGTATGGCCCGGGAAGCCCGGCGGAAACCTACAGCGACGGCCCCCCGTCCGGAAGCGGGTCCGGACGGAGGGCCGTTGAGGTGCCTGCGGGGCGGGCGGGTCAGCCGCGCTGGATGCCCGACGTGTCCTGGAGGACGCCGCGGCGGCCGTCCTGCGTCTGCGCGACCAGGTTGGCACCGCGCTGCTCGACGGCCAGGTACCAGGTGCCCGGCGCCAGCTCGGCGATGGGCGTGGGCGAGCCGTCCTCCGCGAACAGCGGACGCGGCACCGGCACGGCGAACCAGAACGGGGAGAAGTCCCCGGCCGGCTGCGCCTGCGCCTGGCCCTGCTGCGGGGCCTGCGGCTGCGGCTGGGCCTGACCCGGCTGCGGCTGGCCGCCGAAGGGCTGACCCGGCTGGCCCGGCTGACCGGGCTGGCCGCCGTACGGCTGCTGCTGCGCGCCGGGGTAGCCGTAACCGCCCTGCGGCTGGCCGCCGTAGGGCTGCGGCGCCGCCGGACGCGCGGCCGGGATCAGGGCGCCCTTGAGGGCGGGGACCAGCGGCGTGGCCACCGCGGCGGCGGCCATGACCAGCGTGGCGATGAGGGCGAGGATCAGGCCGAGGCCCGCCCCGAACTCGTCGACGATGCCACCCTCGCCGTCGAAGGCGCCCGCCGGGTCGAAGATGTTGCCGAGCGCGCTCCAGGCCGCGAAGACCGTGAAGGCGATGCCGAACTGGCCGAGGTCGAGACCGGCCACCTTCTTGGGCTGCGGCATCGCGCGGGCCACCACGACGAGCGCGGCGCCGATGACGCCCGCCAGGACGACACCGAGCACGACCGGCCCACTGCCCCACAGGCTGGGGATGTCGGCGCTGTCCGAGGCACCGTCGATCGAGTAGATGTCGAGGAACGACGCGATCAACAGCAGAACCGCTGCTCCGATCACCACGCCGTCGCCTCGAGTGAGGGAGCGGATATTCACTTCAGGTCCTTCGTAGGTCGTCTCGTCGTCAATAGAGGCGTCGCTGTCACGATGTCGCCGAAAGGTTCCGGTGTGAAGCGCGGGGGTGGCCCCTCATCGTACGGACGACACTATCGTCCGCACGTCGGGGCTGTCCGCAGGGATGGGAACGCTGATCACTACCCGCGCAGGAAACTCACGATTCCCTCAGACATCCCTTGCGCCGCCTTCTGCCGCCACGTGCCGCTGGTCAGCAGCGCCACGTCCTCGTCGTCACGCATGTTGCCGCACTCGATGAACACCTTGGGAACCGTTGACAGATTGAGACCGCCCAGGTCCGTGCGTGTGACCAGGCCGGTGCCGTCGCCCACGTAGTTGGACGGCGCGCTGCCCGTGGCGCGCACGAAGTTCCCCGCGACGCGCTCGCCGAGTTCGGCGGAGGGCGCGACGATGGCGCGGGTGTCCGCGTCGCCGTCGCGCACCGCGCCCGGCAGGATCACGTGGAAGCCGCGGTTGCCGGCCCCCGACCCGTCGGCGTGGATCGAGATCGCGGCGTCCGCGTCCGCCTCGTTGCCGATCCGGGCCCGCTCGTCCACGCAGGGGCCGTACGAACGGTCGCCGTCCTGCGTCAGCTTCACCGTGGCGCCCTGCTCCTCCAGCAGCGTGCGCAGCCGGTGGGCGACGTCGAGGGTGAACTTCGCCTCCGGGTAGCCCGCGTTGGTGGCGGTGCCCGTCGTGTCGCACTCCTTCCAGTGCGTGCCGACGTTCACCTTCCGGTTGATCTCCGACGTGTGCTGGAAGTTGCCCGGGTTGTGCCCCGGGTCGATGACGACGACCTTCCCCTCGAGCGGACCGGAGACCCCGGCGGGCGCGGACTTGGAGGGGGAGGAGGACGCGGTCGGCTTCCCGGTGGCGGCGGGGGAGGAGTCCGCGGGCTTCTTGGCGTCGTCGCTCGCGGAGGCCGCGCCTTCGGAGGGCGCCGCCGAGGAGGTCCGCGCACCGGCCGTGTCCCCGCCGCCGTCGGAGCCGCCGACCGCCGCGTACACCCCCCAGCCGAGCAGCGCCCCGGGCACCAGCGCGGCGACCGCCACGGTGAGCGGGCGGCGCAGCGGGGAGCGACGGGGCCGGGGAGGTTCGAAATCGGGGCCTGTGTACGACACGTCAGCGACTCTAACCGTGCCCTCAGATCCCCGCGCCCGTTCGCCGCAGGACGCGCAGCGAGTCGGTCGCGGAGACCTCCGTGAAGGCGCCGGACGCGAGGGCCCTGAGGTAGACGCGGTACGGGGCCTGGCCGGTGAACTCGTCGGCCGGGTGCGGGAAGACGTCGTGGATGACGAGGAGGCCGTCGTCGGCCACGTGCGGTGCCCAGCCCTCGTAGTCCGCGTTCGCGTGCTCGTCGGTGTGGCCGCCGTCGACGAAGACGAGGCCGAGAGGGGAGTTCCAGACCGCCGCGACCTGGGGCGAGCGGCCGACGAGGGCGACCACGTGCTCCTCCAGACCGGCCCGGTGCAGGGTGCGGCGGAAGGTGGGGAGGGTGTCCATGACGCCCAGCTCGGGATCGACCGTCTCCGGGTCGTGGTAGTCCCAGCCCGGCTGCTGCTCCTCGCTGCCCCGGTGGTGGTCGACGGTGAGCGCGGTGACTCCGGCCCGGCGGGCCGCGTCGGCGAGCAGGACGGTGGAGCGCCCGCAGTACGTGCCGACCTCCAGCAGCGGCAGCCCGAGCCCGCCCGCCTCCACCGCGGCGGCGTACAGCGCGCGGCCCTCGTGCACGGGCATGAACCCCTTGGCGGCCTCGAAGGCGGCCAGGGCGTCGGGGGCGGGCGGCGCGGACATGCGGGTCCTCTCGGTGACACGGGGCGCCGGGCGGCGGCGCGGTTCGGCGCCCATGCTGCCGTACTCCGTGCCGGGGGCCGGGCTGGGGGTGCGGCGGGCGAGGGGGCGGGGTGTGTGGGTCGGGCCGGGAGGACTTTGCCGAGTCGCCGGGGTGGGAGGGGGAGCGTGAGCCGGTGGGGCGGGCGCGGGGCGTCCCGCCAAGCCGGTGCGGGGCGTCCTGCTGCGTGCAGCGTCTGCCGGGTGTCGGGCCGGGGGTGCGGCGGGGAAGGGGGCGCGTGCGCCTGTGGGCTCGGCGGGAAGGGGGCGCGTGCGCCTGCCGGCCCGGTGGGGAGAGTCCCGCCCGGCCGGTGCGGGTGAGGCGCCCGCCGGTGCGGGTGCGGCGCCCCATCGGCCCGCACCCCCTGCCGGGCGTGCGGCAGGGGGTGCGGTGAGGGGTGACGGCGTGCGGGTCAGGCGGGGACCGTCTCGCCCGGCAGGGACAGGTCCAGGTCGACCTGGTGGTCGCCGCCGTGGGTCGCCGCGTGGGCGAGCGGGCCGTGTCCGGCGGCGCGGGCGGCCAGTACGTACGGGCCGCGCGCGGGCACGGCCAGGGCGTAGCCGCCGTCCCCGGCGGAGAGGGTCGCGCCCGCCTGCCGGCCGTGCCGGTCGATCAGCGTGACCTTGGCGCGGGCGACGGGGGAGCCGTCGGCGGCCAGCACCCGGCCCCGGAAGCCGCGCGGCAGCTCACCGGCGGCGGCCTCCCCGGCGAGCGCCTGCTCGGCGCGGGCCAGGTTCGCGTCCTCCTCGCTGCTCGCGCGCAGCTGCGTGGCCGCGGACGGGCGGCGGCGGGGGAGGAAGAAGGCCAGCGCCAGGCCGACGGCGACCGCGGCGGTCGCGATCAGGAAGGAGACCCGGAAGCCGTGCATGGTGGGGACGGCGACGCCGCCCACGTCGTTCGAGGTGTTGGCGAGGACCATGCCGATCACGGCGCTCGACACCGACGTGCCGATGGACCGCATCAGGGTGTTGAGGCCGTTGGCCGCGCCCGTCTCCGAGGCCGGGACCGCGCCGATGATCAGCGCCGGCAGCGAGGAGTAGGCGAGGCCGATGCCCGCGCCGATCAGCACCGAGGTGATGACGGTCTGCCAGGCTGCGTTCATCAGGCCGAGGCCGCCGGCGTAGCCGATCCCGATGATCAGCAGGCCGATGATCAGGGTCGTCCGGGGTCCGTAGCGGGCGGACAGCCGGGCGTACACCGGCGCCGTGAACATCATCGTCAGGCCCAGCGGTGCCACGCACAGGCCCGCGACGACCATCGACTGCCCGAGGCCGTAGCCCGTCTCGGCGGGCAGCTGGAGGAGCTGCGGCAGGACCAGGGAGATGACGAAGAAGGAGACGCCGACCATGATCGAGGCGAGGTTGGTGAGCAGGACCTCGCGGCGGGCCGTGGTGCGCAGGTCGACCAGCGGGGCGGCGACGCGCAGCTCCATCAGGCCCCAGAGCAGCAGGACCACGACGGCGGCGGCGAACAGGCCGAGCGTGGTGGGCGACGACCAGCCCCAGTCGCTGCCCTTGGTGATCGGCAGGAGGAAGAGGATCAGACCGGCGGTCAGACCGACCGCGCCCGGCAGGTCGAAGGAGCCCTTGGCGCGCAGCGGGGACTCCGGTACGACCAGCAGGGTCAGGGCGATGGAGAGCACACCGAGGCCGGCGGCGCCGTAGAACAGGGTGTGCCAGTCGGTGTGCTGGGCGACCAGGGCCGCGGCGGGCAGCGCGAGGCCGCCGCCGACGCCGATCGAGGAGCTCATCAGCGCCATCGCCGAGCCGAGCCGCTCGCGGGGCAGGATGTCGCGCATCAGGCCGATGCCGAGGGGTATCGCGCCCATCGCGACGCCCTGGAGCGTGCGGCCGACGATCATCGGCAGCAGGGCGTCGGTGAACGCGCTGATCAGCGCGCCCACCACCATCACCGAGAGGCTGACGATCAGCATCCGGCGCTTGCCGAACAGGTCGCCGAGCCGGCCCATGATCGGCGTGGCCACGGCGCCGGACAGGAGCGTCGAGGTCAGGACCCAGGTGGCGTTGCTGGGGCTGGTGTCCAGGAGCGCGGGCAGGTCCTTGATGACGGGGACGAGCAGGGTCTGCATCACCGCGACGACGATGCCCGCGAAGGCGAGCACCGGGACGGTGGCCCCGCTCGCACTCCGGGTGGGTTCGTCGGTCGTCGTGTGGGACATGGGGTGGGGCCTCCAGGCCGGGGGGCGTCGAAATGCGGTGCGGTACCGCTGTGCGGGATGACTGCAGGATGAACCTCGTCAGCCAGGGCAACTATTCCGTTGCTTCGGGTCCCTAATGAATTCTTGACCTTCTCTTGGTCCCCGCCCGGTCCGCGGCGCCTCGGTCCGAGGACCTAGGCCGGTCCGGGACCAAATTCCGATGTACGGGCCGGGCTGCCGTTGAGACCATGACACCCATGCCCGAAGCAACCAGTTCCGCCGCCTCCGCCGCCTCCGCCGCCACCGCCCGGACATCCACCCGCCGCACGCCCCCGACCTGGCTGGTCATTGCCCTGGCCTGTGCCGGACAGTTCCTGGTCGTGCT
This sequence comes from Streptomyces sp. NPDC058985, assembly GCF_042740985.1. Classification (NCBI taxonomy): domain Bacteria; kingdom Bacillati; phylum Actinomycetota; class Actinomycetes; order Kitasatosporales; family Streptomycetaceae; genus Streptomyces; species Streptomyces sp. NPDC058985. The sequence continues at coordinate 37,542 of NZ_JBHYJX010000051.1, forward strand.
CGACGTGTCCGTCGTCAACGTCGCCCTGCCGTCCATGCGCAACGACCTCGGGCTGAGCGCGCAGGGGCTCCAGTGGGTGGTCAACGCCTACGCCATCGCCTTCGCCGGCTTCATGCTGCTCGGTGGACGGGCCGGTGACCTGTACGGGCGCAAGCGGATGTTCCTGGTCGGGCTCGGGCTGTTCACCCTGGCCTCACTGGGTGGCGGCCTGGCGCAGGAGGGCTGGCAGTTGCTGGCCGCGCGGGCCGTGCAGGGTCTGGGCGCGGCGGTACTCGCGCCCTCGACACTGACGCTCCTGACGGCGGCGGTGCCGGAGGGGGCCGCGCGGGCCCGGGCGATCGCGACCTGGACCGCCGTGGGTGCCGGGGGCGGCGCCGCGGGCGGACTGGTGGGTGGCGCCCTGGTGGACGGGCTGTCCTGGCGCTGGGTGCTGCTGATCAACGTGCCGGTCGGCGCGGTCGTGCTGGCCGGCGCCGTGCTGTGGCTGACCGAGAGCCGGGGCGCGGAGCGGCGGCGCCTCGACCTGCCGGGCGCGCTGCTGGTGACCGTCGGCCTGGCCACGCTCGCCTACGGCATCTCGCAGACCGAGTCCGAGGGCTGGACGGCGACGGCGACGCTGGTGCCGCTGCTCGCCGGCCTGGCGCTGCTCGGGCTGTTCCTCCTCGTCGAGGCGCGGACGGCGGCGCCGCTGATGCCGCTCGGGCTGCTGCGGCTGCGGTCGGTGGCGTCGGCGAACGTGGCGATGCTGGTGTCCGGCTCGTCGATGTTCTCGATGTGGTTCTTCATGACCTTGTACGCGCAGAACGTGCTGGGCTACACCCCGCTGGAGGCCGGTCTCGCCCTGGTGCCCAGCTCGCTTGCGGTGATCCTCGGGTCCAAGGCGGCGCCGCGGTTCATGCCGGTACTCGGGGCGCGGAACGTGGCCGTGCTGGGCACGCTCGTGGCGGCGGCCGGCTTCGGCTGGCAGTCGACGATGACCGCGGACGGGGGCTTCCTGACGGCGATCATGATCCCGGGTGTGCTGATGATGCTGGGCGCGGGCATGGCGGCGACGCCGTTGGCCTCACTGGCCATCTCCGGCGCGGCACCCGGCGACGCGGGACTGGTCTCCGGCCTGGTCAACACCTCCCGCACGATGGGCGGTTCCCTGGGCCTCGCGGTGATGTCGACGATCGCGGCGGCGAGGTCCGGCGGGGAGCACGCCGGCCCGGTGGCACTGACGGACGGCTACGCCCTGGTCTTCCGCACGGGAACGGCGGTCCTGACCGCCGCCGCCCTCCTCATGTGGGCATGGCTGCCGGCCGGAAAGCCGAAGCCCGCCACGACATGAGCGCCTCGGAGCGAGCGCCCCGAAGGGGCGCGGGGAACTGCGCGAGCAACCCCCACCGGCCCGCACTCTAAGACCCGGGCATGCGTGCCCCCTAAGGGGCGCGGGGAACTGCGCGAGCAACCCCCACCGGCCCGCACTCTAAGACCCGGGCATGCGTGCCCCCTAAGGGGCGCGGGGAACTGCGCGAACAACCCCCACCGGCCCGCACCCGAAGAACCGACCCAGCCCCCGGGCAGCCCCACTCACACCCACCCCTGCCGCCGAGCCTCGCGCAGCGCCTCCGCCCGGTTGCGCGTGGCCGTCTTGCCGATGGCCGCCGAGAGGTAGTTGCGCACCGTCGACTCGGACAGATGCAGCACCCCGGCCACGTCGGCGACGGTCGCCCCGTCCGCCGAGGCCCGCAGCACCTCGCACTCCCGGGCCGTGAGCGGGCTGGGCCCCGCACTGAGCGCGGCGGCGGCCAGTACGGGGTCCACGACCGTCTCACCGCCCAGCACCCGGCGGACGGCACCGGCCAGTTCCTCCACCGGACCGTCCTTCACCAGGAAACCGGCGGCGCCCGCCTCCATGGCCCGCCGCAGGTACCCGGGACGGCCGAACGTGGTCAGGATCAGCACCCGGCAGCCCGGCACCCGCTCCCTCAGCTCGGCGGCGGCGTCCAGGCCGCTGCGGCCAGGCAGTTCGATGTCGAGCAGGGCGACGTCCGGACGGTGCGCGAGCGCGGCGGCGACGATCTCGTCCCCGGCCGACACCTGCGCGACCACCTCGATGTCCTCCTCCATCCCGAGCAGCAGCGCGAGCGCGCCGCGCATCATGCCCTGGTCCTCGGCGAGCAGGACGCGGATGGGCCGGGGGCGGGGAGGCGTGTCGGTCACGGGGGAAGACTCGTCGGTCACGGGGCCAGGTTAGGGCGCCGACGCCCCCACCGGCCCCTCCTCCTCCGGAACCGGCAGTTCCGCCGTCACCGCGAAGCCGCCCCGGGGCTCCACGCCCGCGGTCAGCGAGCCGCCGGCCGTGAGGAGGCGTTCCGTCAGGCCGGCGAGGCCGGTGCCCGGCCCCTGGGTCGGGCCGGCGGCGCCCGTGCCGTTGTCCGTGACGGTGAGCCGGACCCGGTCCGCGCCGCCCGACACCGCGATCTCGCACCGGCTCGCCCCGCTGTGCCGTACGACGTTGGTGACCGCCTCCCGCACCACCCACCCCAGCAGCGCCTCGGCCTGCGGCGGCAGCGGCGGTCCCGAGCGGAGGACCACCGGCTCCACGTCCGCCGCGGCCAGCGCCGAACGGGCCCGGTCCAGCTCGGTCCCCAGGCTGCCCTCCCGGTATCCGGTGACCGCCTCCCGGACCTCCGTCAGCGCCTGACGCCCGACCGCCTCGATGTCGCCGATCTGGGTCAGCGCGGCGTCCAGGTCGCGGTGGGCCAGCCGCCGGGCCGCCTCCGACTTGACCACGATCACGGACAGGGTGTGCCCGAGCAGGTCGTGCAGGTCCCGGGAGAACCGCAGCCGTTCCTCCGCCACCGCCCGCGTCGCCAGTTCCTCCCGGGCCGCGCGCAGTTGCCGTACGGCGTCGGACAGGCCCAGGATCGCGGCCGTCACCATCGTGGACAGGAAGGTCCCGTAGGCGATGTTGAGTCCGGTCCAGCCGTCCTTGATCCCGGCCACGATCCCGGCCGCGGCGGCCAGCGTCCAGCCCCAGCGGCCCAGCCACCGGCCGCGCAGCGCCGCGCCCGCCGCAAGGCCGAGCAGCGGGAAGAACAGCAGCCAGCTGCCGCCGTAGGCCAGGGACAGGGCGCAGGTCACCAGCGCCATGCCGGCCAGGGCCAGCCGGGTCGACGGCGACTCGCGCCGCTCCTTGTCGAAGGAGCGGAAGGCCACGTAGATGTAGAGGGAGTTGAAGACCAGCAGTCCCAGGCCGCCGATCCAGGGGTTCGACGTCCGTCCCTGGAAGATGTTGGCCAGGCTGCCCAGGCCCATCAGCAGCCAGGGCAGGAGCGCGAAACCGGTGGGCGGCGGACCGACCCGCTCCGGCGGCTCGCCCGCCTTCGCCGCCGCCACCGGCTCGGACTGCCGCGCCAGCTGCCACGCGTCCAGACGGCACGAGACCCTGCGCAGCCACCCTCCGGTCCCGGTCATCGCCCTCGGCCCCTCTCCTCGGTCGTTCACGTGCTCAGCCGCGTTCCGCGCCGCGACGGTAGGACAGGACGGCGTACGCCCCGAACGCCAGCAGCCATGCCGTCAGTACGAGAATCGCACCCGCCGGGGGCGCCTGCCCCGTGGCGACCGAGGTGCCCAGCTCGGCGAAGCGGTTGGTCGGGGTGTACGCCGACACCGCGCGCAGCCACTCCGGGAACAGCGCCAACGGGAACCACAGCCCGCCGAGGACCGCGAGCCCCAGGTTGGCCACCATGTTCGCCACGCCGGTGGTCTGCCCGGTCAGCCGGTAGCCGTTGCCGAGGCCCAGCAGCGTGAAGGGGACCGACCCCAGCCACAGCAGCAGCGCCAGCGCCGCCCACTGCCACACCTCCAGCCGTACGCCGTTGACCAGGCCGCCCGCGGCGAGGACGGCCGTGATCGCGGGCAGCACCGTGACCGAGGCGGTCAGCGCGCGCCCCACCACCACCTGGTGCGGCGGCATCGGCGTCACCCGCAGTTGCCGCAGCCAGCCGATCGCCCGGTCCTCCGCGACCCCGCCGCCGGTGTTCAGGGCCGAGCCGACCGCGCCGTACGCCGCCATGCCGACCATCGCCCCGGTCTTCCAGTCGCCCGCGTCGCCGCCTCCGAGGTTGGTGAAGAGGAGGTACATGAGGACCGGCATGGCGATGCCGCCGATCACGAAGCCGGGGTCGCGCAGCGTGCGGCGCGTCTCCAGCCGCAGGTAGTCCCTCATCGCACCGGCTCCGTCTCCGTGGTGGTCTCCGTGGTGGTCCGCGCGGTGGTCTCCGCGGCCGTCGTCGTCAGCGCCAGGAAGGCGTCGTCCAGGGACGCCGGGGCCACCTCCAGGCCGCGGATCGCGCCCCGCTCGGCGAGGGCGATCACGGTCGCGTCGGAGTCGTCGGTGCGCAGCAGCGCCCGGTCCCCGCGGATCTCCAGCGCGCGCACGCCGGGCAGCAGCGCCAGATCGCCGGTGGCCCGGCCGGCCAGGTCGAAGGAGACGCGGCTGCCGCCCGCCGCCCGGCGCAGTTCGTCACCGGTGCCGTCCGCGACGATCCGCCCCCGGTCGAGGACCAGGATGCGGTCGGCGTGCGCCTCGGCCTCCTCCAGGTAGTGGGTGGAGAAGAGGACGGTGCTGCCGCGCCGCGCGTAGGCCCGCATCGACTCCCAGAAGGTGTGCCGGGCCTCCACGTCCAGGGCCGCCGTGGGTTCGTCGAGGACCAGCAGGCCGGGGTTGCCGGCCAGCGCGACGGCGAACCGCACCCGCTGGGTCTGCCCGCCGGACAGCCGGTCCACGCGACGCCCGGCCAGCCGCTCGATCCCGGCCAGCTCCAGGGCCTGCCCGACCGGCATCGGCGCCGGGTAGCGGCCGGCCACGAAGGCGACCAGCTCGCCCACGGTGACCCGGGGCACCGCCCGCGCCTCCTGGAGCATGGCCCCCACCCGGCCCGCGCGCACCGCCCGCTCCGGCTCCCCGCCGAACAGCGCCACCGTGCCCGCGTCGGGCGGGCACAGGCCCAGCAGCAGCGCGATCGCCGTGGACTTGCCCGCGCCGTTGCGGCCGAGCAGCGCGACCGTCTCCCCGCGCGCGATCTCCAGGTCCACGCCGTCCACGGCGCGCACGTCGCCGTAGGCCTTGGCCGCTCGGGTGAAGCAGACGGCGGACGCGGTGCTTTCTGTCGCTCTCATGCCGGTGACGCTACGGAGCCGGCGGGGGCGGGCGGCAGATGCGGTTGTCCGGAGTCCGGGAGGACAAATGTCCCGGCCGGCCGGTGTCCCGTACGGTCGAGGCTGCCGGTCCCCGGCCATGCCTGGGACGACCTGGGAGGACCTGCGGAGACCTGGGAGGACCTGCGGGGACCTGGGAGGACCTGCGGGGACCTGGGAGAAGGGAACAGCCATGCCCATCGACGCGGCCGCGGCACTCGCCGCACCGCCCCACGTCCGCGAACTCGCCTGGGACCACAAGGACGTCCAGCTCTACCACCTCGGGATCGGCGCCGGGCTGCCCGCCACCGACCGCACTACCTAACGTTTGCCCGGAGACTCACTCTTCAGGGGGGATTGAGGTATGTGGCCCAAGAGGGGCGCAGCAGCGGGGCTAGAGTCATCTTGTCGGGCGGCCGAGCAGCCCGGCCTACCGCCGGAAGGGCGGAAAGTCAGGCCTGCGGAGGCCACGTAAGACCGACCTTCACGGGTCGGCGGAGGCCCGTGAAACAGGAACCCGCGGTGGTACTGCGCAGCAGTACGGACCGGAATCACCCGCCCTTGGGCAGGTGAGGGCGTCAAACCCTGGAGTCCCGGCTGCATGTTCTGCCGAACTTCGCGACGGTGGCCGGCGGCGCATAGGGTGCCCCGCCGGACCACGTCGCCGAACTGTCGGGTACGCGAGGACCAGGCCCTGCTCTACCGCCTCAGCGGTGACTGGAACCCGCTCCACGCCGACCCGGAGTTCGCCGCGCGCGCCGGCTTCGAGCGGCCCGTCTTGCACGGGCTGTGCACCTACGGCGCCACGCTCAAGGCGGTGGTCGACACGCTGCTGGACGGTGACGTGACCCGGGTGCGCGAGTACCGCACGCGGTTCGCCGGGGTGGTGTACCCGGGGGAGACGCTGCGGGTGCGGATGTGGCGGCCGGTGGTGCGGGACGGCGGCCGCTCGGTGCGCGTGGCGGTGAGCGCCGGCGAACGGGACGACGCCCCGGTCCTCGCCGGCACCGTCGTCCGGTACGGGTGACGACGACGGCCCCGTCCGTCAAAGTGACGCACGGGGCCGTGGCCGCTTGCCTGCTTCCTACTGCGCGTGATGCGTGTGTGTCGTGCCTCGGCGTGCCGTCAGGCCGCCGTCCCGGACTCCTCGGACGGCTTGCGGTGACGGCCCCGCGGGGTCGCCGCGGCCTCCTGGCTGGAGACCGGTCCGCGGTGCTTGCCGTGGCCGGCGTCGGTCTCGGAAACGTCGGCACCGTCGGCCTGCATCGGCTGGGTCGTGCTGGCGTCGTTCATCGGAAGGAATTCACCCCGTCAACATGATCTTTCTTACAGCCGGGCGAGTGTAACCGGCACCCCTCGACCCGAATCCAGGCGGCCACGCCAACCGGCACTACTTCGTTACACGCCGCGCCAGCGGGGCCTGTTGAAGGGGTACGGGGCGGGGTGGAGCGGGTACCTGTTCACCCTTTTCATCCGGCTTTCCGTCCGGGTTTCCGCCCGGGTTTCCGTCCGGCTCGGCGGGCCTGTCCGGAGCCGTGTCCTCCGTATCGACGGCGCCTCCCGCGTCGCCGGCGTCCCCCGCTTCCCCCGGAGCCAGCCGCGCCACCCCGCACGGCAGTTCCGGGGTGGAGTACGGAAGCCGCAGCTCCCCGTCCGGCGTCCACAGGCCGGCCCCCGTCAACCACCCCTCGGGCGCCGGAAGATGGCGCACCCGCCGCTCGGCGGGCCGCCACACCCCGACCCAGCTGCCGAACGGGCCGTCCACGCGCAGCGCCACCGCGCAGCGCTCCGGCGTCAGCGCCTGCCCCGGCTGGATCGCGACCGGCGTCACCACGCAGTCCGGCACCCGCAGGCACTCCGGGAAGCGCACCGGCAGCGTGCTGCCCAGCACCCCCCAGCCGAGCCGGTCCCGCCCCGGCGAGGGCGCGTCCGAACGGACCAGCACCAGCCCGCTGTCGGGGTCGGCCAGCAGTATGCGGTCGTCGCTCTCGGGGGCGATCTGCAGCAGCGGCGACACCTCCGCGTCCCGCTCCAGGTCCACCGCGACCGCCTTCACGCGCCCGCCGGTCTCCCGGTCCAGGGCGAGTATCCGCCCGGCGCGGTCCAGCCAGGCCCCGCCCGAGCAGCGGCCGGGGATCTCGGCCAGCCGCTCCGGCCCGAAGGCGCCGCCCACGACCTGCCACAGCACCGTCGCCCGCGGGCCGACGGCGAGCGCGTACGCCCGCTCGCCGCCCGGCACCGGCGGGAGCAGCCGCAGCCCGGTGGTGTCCGGCGGGCACTCCACCGCGCCGAGCGGCAGCTCACCGGTGCCCGGGCCGGTCGGGTACAGCAGCGAGAAGAGGTGCCGTCCGGCCGCGACGCGGTGCACCAGGACCCGCCCGTCGGCCATCGGCTGCACCTCTGTGCCGGCCTCCTCGGGCTGGTTGCCGGGCAGCGGCACCGCGTACGGCTCGGGGCCGTCCAGGGTCCAGCGCTCCGGGTACCAGGAGTCCCCGCGCCGGGCGAGACGCGCGGCGTAGGCGCCCTCCGCGGTGATGGCGCAGCCCGCCGGCGGGGCCCCGCTGTTCCCGGACTCCGCCGAAGGCTCGATCGCACAGGCCGTCATCGTTCGGTCACCTCCGGCGACGAAGCTAGTTTTCGCACGCGCGGGCGGGGGACCGGCCGCCGCCCCCATCACACGTACGTGTGTCACAGGAACGATTCGCCTGAGGGGAGGGAGGGGTGTGTGCTGTGCCGGACCGGGTCGGCGGCGGGTGCCGGCGACGGGTACAAGGGCACAGAACCTCCAGGTAGCCTTGGCCTCGTGCCCCGTCTGTCAGAAGTCATCGCCGCGCTGGAGAACCTGTGGCCCGCCGAGCGGGCCGAGTCCTGGGACGCGGTCGGTACCGTCGTGGGCGAGCCCGGCCAGGAGGTCTCCCGGGTCCTGTTCGCCGTCGACCCCGTCCAGGAGATCGTCGACGAGGCCGTGAAGCTCGGCGCCGACCTGCTCGTCACCCACCACCCGCTCTATCTGCGGGGGACGACGACGGTCGCCGCCTCCACCTTCAAGGGCCGCGTGGTGCACACGCTCATCAAGAACGACATCGCCCTGCACGTCGCCCACACCAACGCCGACACCGCCGACCCGGGTGTCTCCGACGCCCTGGCCGGCGCGCTCGACCTGCGCGTCGTACGGCCCCTGGTGCCTGACCCGACCGACCCCGAGGGCCGCCGCGGCCTGGGCAGGGTGTGCGAGCTTGAGCATCCGCTGACCGTCCGCGAGTTCGCCGCCCGCGCCGCCGAGCGGCTGCCCGCCACCGCGCAGGGCCTGCGCGTCGCCGGTGACCCGGAGGCGACCGTCCGCACGGTCGCCGTCAGCGGTGGCTCCGGCGACAGCCTCTTCGACCACGTCCGGGCGGCCGGCGTCGACGCCTTCCTCACCGCCGACCTCCGCCACCACCCCGTTTCGGAGGCCCGCGCCCAAAGTCCCCTCGCGCTGCTCGACGCCGCGCACTGGGCCACCGAGTGGCCCTGGTGCGAGCTGGCCGCGGCCCAGCTCGACGAGATCTCCGACCGCAATGGCTGGGACCTCAGGGTCCACGTCTCGAAGACGGTCACCGACCCCTGGACCGCCCACGCGGCGTCCGCCCCGACCCACGACACCATGGGAGCCCCCAACTGAAAGCCGAGCCCGCCGACCAGATCCGACTCCTCGACGTCCAGGGCCTCGACGTCCGGCTCCAGCAGCTCGCGCACAAGCGCCGGTCGCTGCCCGAGCACGGCGAGATCGAGTCGCTGACCAAGGACCTCACCCAGCTGCGCGACCTGCTCGTGGCCGCGCAGACCGAGGAGAGCGACTGCGCACGCGAGCAGACCAAGGCCGAGCAGGACGTGGACCAGGTGCGCCAGCGCGCCTCCCGCGACCAGCAGCGCCTGGACTCCGGCGCCGTCACCTCCCCGAAGGACCTGGAGAACCTCCAGCGTGAGATCGCCTCGCTCGCCAAGCGCCAGGGCGACCTGGAGGACGTCGTCCTGGAGGTGATGGAGCGCCGCGAGTCCGCGCAGGAGCGGGTCGCCGAGCTGACCGAGCGGGTCGGCGCGGTCCAGGGGAAGATCGACGACGCCACCGCGCGCCGGGACGCGGCCGTCGAGGAACTGGACGGCGAGGCGGCCTCGGTGACCAAGGAGCGCGAGGTCATCGCCGGCTCGGTCCCCGACGACCTGCTGAAGCTGTACGACAAGCTGCGCGAGCAGCAGGGCGGCGTCGGCGCGGCCAAGCTGTACCAGCGCAGTTGCCAGGGGTGCCGCCAGGAGCTGGCGATCACCGAGCTGAGCGAGATCCGCTCGACGGCGCCCGACACCGTCGTACGCTGCGAGAACTGCCGTCGCATCCTGGTGCGCACGGCCGACTCCGGGCTGTAGGGGTCGGTTCGGTGGCGGCTTCGGTGGATGCCCCGGCGGCCGGCCGGGTGCGGGAGTTCGTCGTCGAGGCCGACGGCGGGTCGCGGGGCAACCCGGGGCCCGCGGGCTACGGGGCGGTGGTGCTGGACGCGGCGACCGGGGAGTCCCTCGTGGAGGCCGCCGAGTACCTGGGGGTCGTCACCAACAACGTGGCGGAGTACCGGGGGCTGCTGGCCGGACTGCGCGCGGCGAGGGAGCTGGACCCCGACGCGCGCGTGCACGTACGGATGGACTCCAAGCTCGTCGTGGAGCAGATGTCGGGCCGCTGGAAGATCAAGCACCCCGACATGAAGCCGCTGGCGGCCGAGGCGGCGCGGGTCTTCCCGCCGGGCCGCGTGACGTACGAGTGGATTCCCCGCGCGGAGAACAAGCACGCCGACCGCCTGGCCAACGAGGCGATGGACGCGGGCGCGCGCGGTGAGCGGTGGTCACCGGCCGGGTCGACGGCGGAACTGGACGCGGGGGGTGCCGCCGGACGCCGGGCAGGGGCCGCCCGTACGGCCGGTGCCGCCGTCGGTGAGCGGGTCGCCCAGGCCGCTCGCACCGGTGCCGAGGCCCGATCCGGCGCCGACACCGGTGCCGAGGCCGAATCCGACACCGGTACCGGTGTCGGTACCGACACCGCCGCCGGCGCCGACACCGCCACCGGTACCGGCGCGGACGCAGACGTGCGCGCCGCCAGGACCGTCGCGTCCCCCGGCTGGGGACCCCCCGACATGGGCGCCCCCGCCACCTTCGTCCTGCTGCGGCACGGCGAGACGCCCCTGACCCCCCAGAAGCGGTTCTCCGGCAGCGGCGGCAGCGACCCCTCCCTGTCGTCCGTCGGCCGGGAGCAGGCCGAGAGGGTGGCCGCGAGCCTGGCCCGGCGCGGCACGGTCCAGGCGGTCGTCGCCTCACCTCTGGCCCGCACCCGCGAGACCGCCGGCATCGTGGCCGCCCGCCTCGGCCTGGAGGTGACCGTCGAGGAGGGCCTGCGGGAGACCGACTTCGGCGCCTGGGAAGGGCTCACCTTCGGCGAGGTGCGCGAGCGGTACCCCGCCGACCTGGACGCCTGGCTGTCCTCCCCGGACGCCCGGCCGACCGGCGGCGGCGAGAGCTTCGCGGCGACCGGCGAGCGCGTCGCCGCCACCCGCGACAGGCTGGTCCGGGCCTACGCGGGCCGCACCGTGCTGCTGGTCTCGCACGTGACGCCGATCAAGACGTTCCTGCGGCTCGCCCTGGGCGCCCCGCCCGAGTCACTGTTCCGGATGGAGCTGTCCGCGGCCTCCCTGTCGGTCGTCGCCCACTACGCCGACGGCGGCGCGAGCGTCCGCCTGTTCAACGAGACGTCCCACCTGCGCTGAGCGCCGCCGCCGCACGGGCCAGCGCCTCCACGCGCCCCCAGTCGCGGTCGGCCACGGCATCCTTCGGGAGCATCCAACTGCCCCCGACGCAGCCGACGTTGGGCAGCGCCAGGTACTCCGGGGCGGAGCCGGGGCCGATGCCGCCGGTCGGGCAGAAACGGGCCTGCGGCAGAGGCGCGGCGAGCGCCTTCAGGTAGGCGGTGCCACCCGCGGCCTCGGCCGGGAAGAACTTCATCTCCCGCACCCCCCGCTCCAGCAGCGCCACCACCTCGGACGTGGTGGACACCCCCGGCAGGAAGGGCACCCCGGACGCCCGCATCGCGTCCAGCAGGACGTCCGTCCACCCGGGGCTGACCAGGAACCGTGCCCCCGCCGCGACGACCTCGCCGACCTGGTCCGGCGTGATGACGGTGCCCGCGCCGGCGACGGCGCCCGGCACCTCGTCGGCGATGGCGCGGATCGCGTCCACCGCCACCGGCGTCCGCAGTGTCACCTCGATCGCGGGCAGCCCGCCGGCGACGAGCGCCCGGGCGAGCGGCACGGCGTCGGCGAGATCGTCGACGACCACGACGGGCACGACGGGGGCGAGATCCAGCACCGAGGCGGCGGGGGAGGAGGGCAGGGGAGAACTCATGACCTCATCGTGCCGCCGCAACGCACGACGCGCAACGCGCGTTGCGGTATACGCAACGGCGGCGGAACCGCCCTACCGGAACGTCAGTGCAAACCGCCCTACTGGAACGTCAGTGGATCTCGTCCACCAGCACGTCCAGCGACCACGGCCGCCCCGCCTTCGCGGGCGCCTCGGCCTCCACCTCGTAGCCCAGGTCCCGCAGCGCCTCCACCAGCTCCGCCGGGCCGTCCGGCGCGCTCCCGGAGGTCAGCAGGGACCGGACGATCCGCCCCTTGGTCGCCTTGTTGAAGTGGCTGACCACCTTCCGGGTCGGCGCGTGCAGCACCCGTACGGTCGCCGTCCGCCCGGCGACCTCGCCCTTCGGCCTCCAGGCCGCCGCGTACGCCGACGAGCGCAGGTCCAGGACCAGCCGCTCCCCGGCCGCCTCGGGCAGCACCTCGGCCATCGGTGCCCGCCAGTACGCGCCCAGCGCGCCGAGCCCGGGCAGCTTCACGCCCATCGAGCACCGGTAGGAGGGGATCCGGTCGGTCACCCGCACGGCACCCCACAACCCGGAGAACACCAGCAGGGAACGGGCCGCCCGCCGCTTGGCCGCCGCGTCGAGCGAGGCCAGGTCCAGCGCGTCGTACAGCACACCGGTGTAGATCTCCCCGGCGGGCCGGGCCCCCGCCGTCAGCAGCTCCACGTTCTTGGCGACCTCGCCGCGCAGCCCCTCGCTCAGTCCCAGCACCTCGCGCGCCTTCTCCGCGTCCCCGGCGCACAGGTCGACGAGTTCGCCGAGGACCCTCTCGCGGGCCGGGGTCAGCCCCGGCAGCGACAACGCGTCGGTCTTCAGCGGGGCGCCCCGGCCGGACGCGGCCTTCCCCTCGGACGGCGGCAGCAGGACAAGCACAGGCACTCCTTCGATCCAAGCTCCCGGTCAGGGTACGACGTGCCCCTCCCGCGCCCGGCCGACGGCCCGTACGAGGGCGCCGGCGTCGTCGGCGTGGCAGCGCACCACGCGGACCTCGCGGTGCCGCCCGAAGAAGGTGGCGTGGGTGACGGGCTCGGTGAGTTCGACGGTGACCGAGGTCTGCGCGCCCACGGCGAGGTTCAGCTCGCCGTCCCTCGGCTCGTGCGTCGCGCGCAGTTCGCGGCGGACCGAGGCGATCCGCTCCAGCGGTATCCGTACGTCGACGTGCACGGCCCGGCGGATCCGCAACGTGCCGGCCTCCGGGTCCAGGAGGTGCGGGCGGACCACGGACGCGGCGTGCAGCGCGATGACGAGGACGACGGTGTACACGTCCAGGACGAGCACCACGTGGTGCACGGTGGGCCAGTCGCGCAGCAGCACGGACATCCCCACGGACTCGACCACGCAGACGAACACGAGGCCGGACATCATCGCGCCCTGCCCCCGCGCGTACCCGAAGGCGGCCGAGCCGTCCGCAGTCCCGTGGGTCCGCCGGGTCATCCACAGCCACAGGCTCGCCAGCAGCCGCAGCTCGTGCCGGACCACGAGGTACGGGACCGAGGTGAAGGAGGAGCCCGTCATGACCGCCGTCCCCTCGACACGATCCCCATGGCCTGCCGGATCGCCTCCGCCTGCCCCGGCGCGAAGTCCGCGTACAGGGCACGCAGGATGCCGTGGTCGAAGTCGAGGTCGACGCCCTCCTCGGGCACCAGGTCCGCCGGCATGGCCGCGGCGAGCACCCCGGCCGCCTCCGCCACCCTCGGATCGTCGGCGCCGACGTCCACCAGCTCGTCGAGGAGCGCGTACGCCCTGTGGGCCCGCGCCACCGCCTCCGGCGACCCCAGCGCGCCGCGCAGCGAGGCCACCAGCCCTGCCCGCTCCTCCGGGGGCACCGTGCTCTCCAGGGTCGCCAGCATCTCGCGGTCCCGTACGGCCATGGGGGAACCGGAGACGTCCCCCATCCCCGCGAACAGCTCCGCCAGCTCCGGCGAGACCGGGCCCTCGGCCGGCAGCCCGCCCTCCGGCTCCAGCAGGGCCCGCAGCCGCGTCCGGCGCGCCCGGATCGCCGCCTCCTGCCGCGCCAGGTCCGCGTCCAGTTCCTCCAGCACCTCGGCCAGCTCCTTCCCGGCCTCGTCCGCGAGCACGTCCCGCACCTCGGCGAGCCCGAGCCCCAGCTCGGTGAGCCGCCGGATCCGGGCCAGCACGACGACGTGCCGCAGCGTGTACGACCGGTACCCGTTGGCCAGCCGTTCCGGCTCGGGCAGCAGCCCCTGGTGGTGGTAGTGCCGCACGGTCCGCGTGGTGACGCCGACGGTGTCGGCGAGTTCTCCGATCCGCATGACCCCAGTAGAAACGTTGACGTTGCGACAGGGGCAAGCGAGCCGTGCGAGCGGCCGGGGGCCGCGCCGCCCCACCCGCCCGGTACCATGGTCGACACGGCAGACGAGCCGGGCGGGCGGCCGCGTGGAGTCCCTCACGGGACTTCCCGAGGAACGTCCGGGCTCCACAGGGCAGGGTGATGGCTAACGGCCACCCGGGGTGACCCGCGGGACAGTGCCACAGAAAGCAGACCGCCGGAGGCTTCGGCCCCCGGTAAGGGTGAAACGGTGGTGTAAGAGACCACCAGTGCCCAGGGCGACCTGGGCAGCTAGGTAAACCCCACCCGGAGCAAGGTCAAGAGGGGCGCCGTGAAAAGCGCTCTGCGCGGACGTTCGAGGGCTGCCCGCCCGAGTCCGCGGGTAGACCGCTGGAGGCCGGTGGCAACGCCGGCCCTAGATGGATGGCCGTCGCCGGAGGGCCCGCGAGGACCCTCCGGAACAGAACCCGGCGTACAGCCCGACTCGTCTGCCCCTGCTCGAATCCCCGCTGCCCCCATGGTGAAGATCACCGGAGCCGCAGGTCCCGGTTACTTGGCGGTGATCAGAGTGGCGGGCGACGGGGTGGGGTGGAACGACACGTCGGTGAAGCCCGCTTCCGTGAGCCAGGTCCGGTAGTCGGCGCGCCGCCAGGTGCCGCCTCGCTGGCTCTTGAGCAGCATCTCCGAGGCGAACATGAGCGGGAAGGGCGGGCCGCTCCGGTCGTCCTCGACGACGTAGTCGCAGACGACGAGCGTGCCACCGGGCTTGAGCGCCGCACGGAGCTTGGCGAAGACCGCCACGTTCTCTTCGGGGCCCTCCTGGTGTGCGACGTGCGAGTACAGCGCGATGTCGTAGGCGGCGTCGGTGAGTCCGACGGTGTGGAAGTCACCGTCGATGCAGGTGAACCGGTCGGCGACGGAACGCTCTTCGAGCAGTCGGCGGGCGATGGCGTTGATCGGCCCCCAGTCGAGCTGGGTCGAGCGGGCGGCGGGGCTGGCCTCGAGCCATGTGGAGGAGAAGATGCCGGATCCGCCGCCCACGTCGAGGATGGAGATCTCCCCGCTCCCCTTGAGCCCCAGGAGGTCGACGGCGGCCTCCGCGACCTTGACCGAGGACGCCGCGATGGCGGGGGCGACCTTCGCCCAGTGGGGGTTGTCGGCCACCTCCACCATCGGGTCCGTCAAGGGGCCGCCGGCGCTGAACACATCGAGCCGGCCCACCAGTTTGTCCATCTCGGCCAGCTTGAGCTGAGCGAAGCCGCCGAGGTCGGTGGGCTGCCCTTCGACCAGGTACAGGTCGGCTTCCGGGGTATTGCGGTAGCGGCCGTCGGAGGTTTTGACGAGCCCGAGACCGACGACCCCGTCCAGCAGGGTCTGCACGCCTCGCTCTGACATTCCGGTTTTCGCGGCCAGTTGTTCCGCGGTGTCCACACCGGCCTGGAGATGGGTGAACAGGGAGTGCTGTGTCGCCACGCCGAGCAGGGCGGTGGCCCAGTAGCCGTTGGCGATCTCGAGAATTCGGTCCGGCAGAGGCAGGTTGCCCGTCATTGTGTTCTCCTCAGAGGGAAACCGGCACAGCCTGCCGGAAGAGGTCCTCTTGTATCGAAGGCGCGTCGACGCGCCAGCTGCCCATGGCCATTTCAGCGGTGATGCCGGGGCCGAAACCGGCGATGATTCCGGTGGCGTCCGGGACCATGGTGTCTTCTTCGAAAAGGCGGCGCAGTGCGTCGAGTACGACCGCGCTCGCGATGTTCCCGTATTCCGTCAGGGTGGCCCAGCTGTGCCGGAACATCTTGTGGTCGACCCCGAGGAACTTGCTGAGGTCGGAGAGGATGCGCGGGCCGCCGGCGTGAATGATGTAGAAGTCGAGATGCCCGACGTCGAGCCCGTGGCTCGTGGCGAGTTCGCGCAGCACGGGAGCGAGCGGTTCCATCGTTCCCGGCACCCGGCGGTCGAGCTGGAAGTGGAAGCCGGTGGAGCGTACGGCGTAGGAGATCCAGTCCTCGGTGCCCGGGATGACGTACGAGGCGTTGCGCTCGAGGGACACGCCGGTGCCACCGACGCCCCGCACCACGGCGGCCGCCACCGCGTCGCCGAAGAGACCGTCGGCCAGGAGGGAGCTGACACCGTCGTCATCGGGCTGATAGCACAGCGAACACAGCTCGCAGGACACGATCAGTACGTTGCTCTGCGGGTAGGCGGTGCAGAAGTCGTGGGCGCGGTTGATCGCGGCTCCGCCCGCCGCGCAGCCCAGCTGTGCGATGGGTATCTGCCGGGTGTCGGTGCGGAAACCCATCGTGTTGATCAGCCAGGCGGTCAGCGACGGCATCATGAAGCCGGTGCACGACACGAAGATGATCGCGTCGATGTCCCTGGCGGACAGCTCGGCGTTGGCAAGGGCCTGTTCTATGACGGCAGGGCAGCGCTTCTTCGACTCGCTCTCGAATATCCGGTTGCGCTCCTCGAGGCCGGGGTGGCGAAGTGTCTTCTCGATCGGCTGCACGATGTGCCGCTTCTGCACGCCCGTGTTCCTTATCA
This sequence comes from Streptomyces sp. NPDC058985, assembly GCF_042740985.1. NCBI lineage: Bacteria > Bacillati > Actinomycetota > Actinomycetes > Kitasatosporales > Streptomycetaceae > Streptomyces > Streptomyces sp. NPDC058985. The sequence continues at coordinate 53,993 of NZ_JBHYJX010000051.1, forward strand.
GGCGCAGCGCAAGCGGCAGTTGCGGCTTTCCCGCGTGGGTTGTCTCGGCGAACTTCAGGGTTTCTTCGAGGGTGATGACGTATTCCGGCAGCTCAACGGCCGGTTTGCAGAGCGTTGGCATGTCCGTCACGTCCACCTTCTGAGGAGTCGGCTTGGAGTTCGACACCTCAATACCCTGAATCACCGCGCTTGAGTGCGGCTCGGGGCGGGCTCGGGCCCCCTTCGTATCGCACTGGAAAGGCCGGGGACCGTGGCTATTCCTCGTGCCGTGCGATAATCTCCTCCAATGTCCGGCGCAGCATGGCGATCCCGTCACGGCCGAAGTGCTTGACCCAATTCCGTTCCATGTCCTTGAGGATCCGGGCGGCGGCGAGCTGGCCCTTGGCGCCGAGGTCGGTCAGCCGGATGAGCTTGGCCCGGCGGTCGTTCGGATCCGCCGTCCGCTCCAGATAGCCCAGCCGTTCGAGTTCGTCGACCACCTCACCGATGGCCTGCTTGCTCAGTCCTGACTGCTCGGCGAGCGCGGTGAGACGGGAGCCTTCCGGTGCGACGAACCGGAAGACGGAGCCGTGCCGGTATCGCAGTCCCTCGAAGCCCTCATCGGCGAGCTGCCGGTGGAGCTGCTCGACGGTGATGTCCTTGGCCTGCGAGAGCAGGGTGGGCAGCGGCACCGGGCCCTCGGGCGGCTTCCCGGATCGCGTGGTCATCTCCGGCCACCTTTCTGTTGCAGCCAAGTCGTCAGGGTGCTTGACTAAAAAGTAGTACGGTTGCTTGACTAACTCTAGCGGCGTCGGCGGCCCGACCGCGAGCGCCGATGCGGTACCGGTGATGAAGGGAAGAGTCATGAGCAGTTCGGTCGAGAAGAACAGCCAGGTCGCCCGGTTCGACGCCGAGGCGATCGAGGTCTTAGGCAAGCGGGTTCTGGGTCCGGTGCTGACCGCGGAGGACGAGGGCTACGACGCGGAACGAGCGGGGAACCAGATCGCGCGGCAGCATCGGCCCGAGATCCTGGTCGGTGCGACCGGGCCCGCCGATGTGCAGGCAGCGGTGGAGTTCGCCGGCCGCCACGGGCTTCCGGTGGCGGTCCAGGGCACCGGGCACGCGCTGGCGGCCGTCGCCGCCGAAGGCGGTGTGCTGATCAACACGTCCCGGATGACCGGTGTCCGGGTGGACGCGGCGGCGCGTACCGCATGGGTCGCGGCCGGGGTGAGCTGGGACCGAGTGATCCATGAGGCGGCACCGGCCGGTCTCGCACCGCTTTCCGGTTCGGCTCCAGGGGTCGGGGTCGTGTCCTACACGCTCGGCGGCGGTCTCGGACTGCTCTCGCGGCGCTACGGCTACGCGGCGGACCACGTGCGCGGCATCGATGTCGTCACCGCGGACGGCCGGCTGCGTCAGATCACGAAGTCCTCGGACCCCGACCTCTTCTGGGCGCTGCGCGGCGGCCGGGACAACTTCGGTGTGGTCACCGGAATCGAGATCGACCTCATGCCCGTCGCCACGCTCTACGGCGGTGGACTGTTCTTCGACTTCGCGTCGGCCCCCGACGTGCTCAACACGTATGTGCGGTGGTCGGCCGATATGCCCGAGGAGATGACCTCGTCGGTCGCGGTGATCTCCTTCCCCGACGTGCCGGTGCTTCCGCCGCCGCTGCGGGGCCGCCACGTCGTGCACGTCCGTATCGCCTACTCGGCCGACGACCTCGGCGCGGGCAAGGAACTCGTGGCGCCACTGCGGGCGCTGACCCCCTTCAACGACACGGTCCGTGAACTGCCCTACGCCGAGGGCGGAACCATCCACAACGACCCGGCCGTGGCGGGCAGCTTCGAAAGCAGCACCACCCTCCTCGGCGAGCTCGACGCCGACGCGGTGCGTGCCCTCCTGGACCGGGTGGGCCCGCACGCGCCCGTCCCGCACGTCGTCGAACTGCGCCACCTCGGCGGTGCTCTCGCGCGCCCGGCCGCCGTGCCGAACGCGGTCGGCCACCGGGGCGCCCACTACCTGCTGAACGTGGTGTCGCGGCTCGAGCGCGCCGACATCGCCGACGTCGGGCCCGCCCACGACCGCCTCTTCGACGCGATCGAGCCCTGGAGCACCGGAGGGCGGGCCCTCACCTTCCTGAACGGCGCCCGGGACACCGGGCACGTGCGCTCCGCCTACAGCCCCGAGGACTATCGGCGCCTCACCGAGATCAAGGCGGCCTACGACCCGGAGAACGTCTTCCGGCTCAACCACAACATCCCGCCGGCACAGCGCTGAGCCCTCCGGCTCCGCCCGGCGGATGTCAGCTCTTCGCCGGGCCGAGGTGCACGGGAAGGCCGGTGACGGAGTTGGAGAAGAGGGAGGGGACCGGGGACAGCTCGGCGGGGTCGACGGCCAGCCGGAGTTCCGGATAGCGGGCGAACAGCGGGGGCAGCGCGGCCATGGCCTCGAACCGGGCGAGGCCGGGGCCGATGCAGACGTGCGGTCCGGTGCCGAACGCCAGGTGCCGTTTGACCGGCCGCGTGATGTCGAACTGGCCGGCGGTGTCGCCGTACTGCTTCGGATCGCGGTTGACACCGCTCCACGGGGCCAGAATGGCGTCCCCCTTGGGGATGGTGACGCCGGCCACCACGATGTCCTCGGTCGGGAACCGGGCGGGAAAGTTGCCGACCGGTGAGTCCCAGCGCAAGGTCTCCTCGATGACCTGGCCCCAGACGGCGGGTCCGCCCTCGCGGACCATCGCCAGCTGGTCGGGATGGGCGAGCAGCGCGCGGATGGCGTTGACGATCAGACTGATCGAGGTCTCGTGGCCCGCGCCGATGAGCGTCCACAGGGTGTCTTCGAGTTCCTCGTCCGTGAAGGGGTCGTCCGCCTCCTCGTTGTGGGCGAGCAGTGCGCTGGTCAGATCGTCCGCGGGCGCGGCGCGGCGCATGGCGAACAGGCGCTGGAACAGCTCGTGCCGCTCCTGCTCGGTGGCGAGGAACTGTTCGGCTGTCGTGTCGGCGCGTATGACGGTGTTGATGAGTTCGCGGCACCGCGACCACCACGCCTCGGGTATGCCGATGAGCTCGCAGATCACCTGCATGGGGAACGGGTAGGCGTAGTGCGCCCGCAGATCGACCGTGCCGTCCGGCGCCGCCCGGTGGGGCAGGTCGTCCAGCATCTGCCCCACGATCTGGTCGATGCGCGGCCCCATGGCCTCGACCCGGCTGCGGGTGAACGTACGGGTCAGCGGGCGGCGCAGCCTCCGGTGCTCCGCGCCGTCGCGCGCCATCATGTTGTTCAGGCGGATCATGCCGAGCAGTGGCCAGTCATCGGGGATCTCGCCGCGGCGCAGCGCCTCCCAGTTCCGCCAGTCCCGCCCGACCCTCGGATCGGCGGCGAGCTCGGCGAGCAGCACGTAGTCGGTGACCACCCACATGCGGACACCACCGGGGAGCACGGCGCGCACCACGGGTCCGAGGTCGCGCATCCGCGCCGCCTCACCGTGGCGATCCATGCCCAGAGGGTCGATGGGAAAGAGCGGAGAAGTGGTCTGGGCGAGCGTTGGCTGAGTCACGGCTGCATTCCTCCAGGATCACGTGAGTCCGGCTGGAGAATGGCAGCACAACCCCCTTGAGATGGACTAAGTACTGGCCTAACGTCGCAGGTCGATTGAGCGTACGGGGTACTTCACCCCACACTCGATTGTCGCTCGATGACGCATTGCTAGCCTCCCTCGACTGTCCGGTAGGGCACCGGACTCGAGGAAAGCGATGGGGAATGTCTGCGATGAATGCATCGAGCACCCTGACGGAAAACGCGACCGGCGAAAGCGACGTGACATCGCGCGAGCTGAGCCCTGGGGAACGCTGGTACTGGATCATTGATCAGCTCTCCACGCTCAACGTCTGCGCCCGTGTCCGGATCACGGGTGAGGTGTCGGCACAGGTGTTGCGCAGCGCGCTCGGTGCGCTCCAGGACCGGCATCCGCTGCTGCGTACGGCCATAGCGGCCAAGTCGCCGGCCACAGCAGCGGGCGGGCCGCGGTTCGTGCCGACGGACCGGCCGATCCCGCTGCGCGAGGTGGTCCGCACCGAGGCGGACGAGGCACGCTGGGCGAGCGAGGTGGACGGCCACGAGCTGACGGAAGGCCTCGACCGACGGTCGGGACCGCTGGCGCGCGCCGTCCTCATCAGCGGCCCCGGTCAGACCCACGACCTCCTCTTCACCGTCTCGCACTGCATCGCGGACGGGACCACCGCGCTCTCCCTGCTGCGCCAGTGGGTACGGCTCGCCGCCGCGCCGTCCGGGTCCGGGGCCGGTGCGGTGGTACGCGGCCCCCTACCGGAGCCGTTCGAAGCACTGTTCCCGGAGCGGGACGCCGTGGGCGCTGCGGACTCCGAGGGCGCCGCGGACTCCGAGGGCGCCGCGGACGACGCGGGCGAGGTGGGCCGGCTCGAACCGGAGCGGTTCGTACCGTTCGCGCGGCGCCGGACCCGGATGCTGCACCGGTCCATCGGAGCCGACGCACTGGACGGGCTTGCTCGCGCGTGCAAGCGCGAAGGGGCCACGCTGCACGGTGTGCTGGCCGCGGCGCTCGCATGTGCCGTCGCCCGCGACGCGAAGGCCGAGTCAGCCGCGCCCTTCGCGGTCGGCTCGCCCGTCTCCCTGCGGGACGAGCTGCGCCGTCCGGTGTCCGAGGACGAGGTCGGCTGCTTCGTGTCCGCGCTGCACTCGGTGGTCGGCTACCGGCCCGACGATCTGTGGTCGATGGCCCGGTTCATCAAGGAGGACATACCGGCGCGCAAGAAGCGCGGCGAACAGTACGGGGTGTTCGACCTGCTCGCCGTACAAGGGCCGTCCTCGGTCGCCGACAGCGAGCCGTTCATCCAGTACATCGACGAGCACGGGCCCTTCAACTTCTTCGTGTCCAATATCGGACGCTTCGAGTTCCCGGCCGAACTGGGCGGCTGGCGGCTGTCGCAGGCGCAGTTCGTGGGCGGAATCTCCGTGGTCGGGTACTTCGGTTCGTCGGTGACCACCAGCCACGGTCAACTGTCGTGGAACTTCACGCATATCGAGGGGGCGGTGTCCCGCGAACGTGCCGAGCGCATCGTCGACGACTGCATCCGGACAGTCCTCTCGGCCGGGGAATAGCGGACGGTGGGGCATGACGGGACAGAGCCGGCCGCGGCCACTCGGGGGTGAACCGGGTGGCCG
>NZ_JBHYJX010000052.1:0-2362 GCF_042740985.1 Streptomyces sp. NPDC058985
GGTGCGGCGAGTGGGGGTACCTCCCACGCCCTCAAGGCAGTGGGGGAGCGTGCATGGCGTCGCGAGGCAGACGGGAATTGTCAGACAGGCCCTAGCCGCCGGCGAGTACCGCACCCACCCACGCCCCCGTGATCAGCAGGCAGGCGAACAGCTCCGTGAGCACGTCGGCGCCGCCCGAGCGCATCGCCGTCCGCAGCGCCGCCTTCGCCTCGCCGTGCCGGCCGAGCCGCAGCCGCTCGGCGAGGTAGATGCCGCCCATGAAGCCGGGGATCGCGCCGAGCACCGGGACCAGGACGAAGCCGATGGCCGCGCCCGCGCCGCCGTACGCGGTGAGCCGGCGCATCGCCTCGTCCCGGCGGCGCCTGCGGGTCGGCAGCGCCCAGCGCACCGCCCGGGCCAGCAGCAGGACGACGGTGGCGCCGACGAGCACGGCCCACGCGAGCGGTTGCGGATCCTTCAGCGCCCACCACAGGACCCCGGCCCACACCAGCCACGACCCGGGCACGCCGGGAAACAGGACGCCGCACAGCCCGAGCAGAATGACCAGGCCGGTCAGCAGGAGGTCCCACGCTCCCATCTGTCCAGGGTGCAGGAGTCCGGCCCGGTCCGCAGATGTCCGGCGCGGGGGCGGGGGCGTGCGCGGTCGGGGGGTCAGCCCTTCCTGGCGACCCAGCCCCTCTCGTACGCGTGCCAGCCCAGCTGGAGCCGGGTCGTGACCCCGGTCAGTTCCATCAGGCGCTTCACCCGGCGCTGCACGGTCCGCAGGCCCAGGTCGAGCTGCTTGGCGACGCTGGCGTCGGTCAGCCCCGCCAGCAGCAGGGAGAGGATCTCCAGATCGGTGCCGTCGGGGCCTTCCGGGCCGTGCTCGGTCACACCGGCTGAACCCAGACGCAGCGGCAGCGCCTCCCGCCACACCGCCTCGAACAGCCCCGACAGCAGCTCCAGGAGCCCACTGGCGTGCACCACCAGCGCGGCGGGCTCCGAGGAGCGCGCGGTGAGCGGCACCAGGGCGAGCGCCCGGTCGGCGACCACCAGCTTGGTCGGCACCCGGTCCACCACCCTCACCTGCTCGTCCCGGCCCAGCGCGGCGCTCAGCTCGACGATGCCGGTCGGCTGGTCCAGCACCGACCGCTCGACCACCACCCGGTAGCGGACACCGCGGCCGGTGGCCTGCTCCTCCGCGTCGTTCTCCATGCCGGTGACGGCGACCGGGCTGCCGGTGACCAGCGCGCACACCTCCTCGGTCGCGCCCAGCTGGAGCTGGAGGAAGCGCTGGGCGACCGCCGCGCCGCCGGTCACCACCTCCACCAGGTCGTGCACCGCGGGCTCGGCCGCCGCCGCCCGGTACTCCTCGGCCAGCAGCGCCGCCGCCAGTTCCGCCTTCTCCAGTTCGTGCCGCTGCTGGGTGAGCAGGGCGCCCAGCGCCACGCCCGGCGGCGCGGCGACCCAGCGGCCGGGGCGGCCCGAGGACTGGGCCGCAAGACCGTTCTGCTCCAGCCTGCGCAGCGCGCGCTCGGTGTCCCGCTCACCCAGCGCCAGCCGCCTGGCCAGGTCGGGCACGTCGGCGGCGCCCAGGGACACCAGCGCCCGGTACGCCGACTCGTGCGTGTCCTCCAGCCCCAGCGCTCCCAGCATCAGCCGTCGTCCCTCCCCGAGAACCAGCGTCCGTGGCGGAAAACGGCCACGGCGCAAACCCGCCTTGGCACATCATCGCCGTACCGCCGGTCACTCTGCCAAGGTGGCGACGCCGGGCGGTTCTCCCGTGGGGGGTGGGACCGCTCGGCCGCTTCACTCGCAAGCCTGTGCCAGCCGTCCCGCGACACGCCGCCCGGCGCGTGCCGGTCCGCCGGAATTTCCCGATGCCCCGTTTCCATCCCGCTCCTTCGGTGGACAATCAGGAGCATGAGTCAGCAGGGGGGAAGGCCCACCGGTCCTGAGGACGACTGGTGGGGGCAGCTGTACGACGACTCCACCGACGACACCGGCCCCACGGCCGCACCGGATTCCGTGGACGACCGCTTCGCCTCGGCGTCCGGCACGGTGACGGACGGCTCGGGCAACGGTCCGCCCGCCGTCCCCGGCCCCCGGGCCGGCTCCCGCCGGGAGCCTCCACCCGCGACACCGGCCGCCCCGTCGGACGTCCCGCCCCCACCCGCCGGGAGCCCGGCGCCCCCGCGCCCGGACCACCCGCGCTCCCCAGCGCCACCGCCGGCCGCCGCACAGCCGACGGACGGCTCGCACCCGGCCGCGCCCCGAGACGGCGCACAGCCCGCGGACGGCCCAGGACCCGCCCCCTCCCCGGACACCTCACGCCCCCCACGGCCCCCGGGGGATTCGCGGCTCCCGGCCCCACCACGATCGG
>NZ_JBHYJX010000052.1:2461-57311 GCF_042740985.1 Streptomyces sp. NPDC058985
GCGCCGTCTTCGGGGGATTCGCGGCTCCCGGCCCCACCACGATCGGCGCCGTCTTCGGGGGATTCGCGGCTCCCGGCCCCACCACGATCGGCGCCGTCTTCGGGGGATTCGCGGCTCCCGGCCCCACCACGATCGGCGCCGCCCCCGGGGGATTCGCGGCTCCCGGCCCCACCACGATCGGCGCCGCCCCCGGGGGATTCGCGGCCCCCGGCCCCACCACGATCGGCGCCGCCCCCGGGCGACTCGCGGCCCCCGGCCCCACCGCGCCCCGACACGTCGTCCCCCGCGCGCCCGCAACCCGCACCGCCCTGGCAGCCCCTGCCCTCCGCCTCCCCGCAGCCCGAGCCGCCCCGGCAGTCCCCGGCTCCGTCGTCCCCGCAGCCCGAGCCGTCCCCGCCCCCATCGCCACCCGGCGGGGCGCCCGCGCAGCCCGAGCCGTCCCCGCCCCCATCGCCACCCTCGGCACCCGGCGCGGCGCCCGCGCAGCCGCGTGGGCGTACCGCCTCCGGGAGTGGGCCCGCGGATCTCCGGGAGCCGCCGGAGGTGGGGCTGCCGCCGTTGCCGCCGCCGTTCCTTCCCTCGGTGGCGCCGAGGCCGCTGCCGGAACCGGGCGCCGGACCCGCGCGGGACTTCGTCGGGTCCGGGCCGCCCACCTACGACCCCGAGCCCACCGCCCTGCCGGCCGCCGACCCCGACGGGCTCGACGACCTGGTGCCGGACACCGTGCTGGACGGTGCCCGGTACGGGACATGCACCCTGCGGGCCGCCTCGGTGCGCGGCGACTCCGCCCGGTACCGGGGCGAGCCGCGGCGCGACGCGCTGCTCGTCGCCCGGTTCGGCGCGGGCGAGCACGCGCTGGTCCTGGTGGCGATGGCCACCGGCACCCGTGCGACCGCCGGGGCGCACCGCGCGGCGGCCGAGGTCTGCCGGTGGATCGGAGCCGCCGTGGGCCGCAGCCACGCCCGGCTCGCAGAGGACCTGCGGGCCGCCCGGCGCGGCGACCTCAAGTCCGGCCTGCACCGCCTCACCGACCGCAGCCTCGGCCGGCTCCGCGCGGGCGCCGCCGAACAGGGCCTGTCCCCGCAGGAGTACGCCGCCTCCCTGCGCTGCCTGATACTCCCCGCCGACCCCGCCTGCCGCACCAGGGTGTTCTTCGGCGTCGGCCCCGGCGGACTGCTGAGGCTGCGCGACGGCACCTGGCGGGACATGGAGCCGACCGCGGGCGACGTCACCGGTGAGCCCGTCCTCGGCTTCGGCTCGCTGCCCAGGGGCACGCCCGCCGACCGGCCGAGCGAGACGCCCGACGGCGACCGGCTCACCATGGACCTCGGCGTCACCGCGCCCCCGGGCCCGTACGGCGTGCCGCACCCCGACGAACCGCCCCGCCGGCCGTTCCGCTTCCGGGCCTCCGTAGCCCGCCCGGGTGATGTGCTGCTGATGTGTACCACGGGCCTGGCCGAGCCCATGCTGACCGAGCCCGAGCTGGGCGGGCTCCTCGCCCGGCGGTGGACGGGCCGCACCCCGCCCGGACTCGGGGAGTTCCTCGCCGACACCGGAGTGCGGGTCAAGGGGTACGCGGACGACCGTACGGCGGCCGCCGTTTGGGAGGCGTGAGGCCGCTCGCTGTGCCATACGTAGAGCCATGGCCAAACAGAACGTCGCGGAACAGTTCGTCGACATCCTGACCCGCGCCGGGGTCGAACGCCTCTACGGAGTCGTCGGCGACAGCCTGAACCCGGTCGTGGACGCCGTGCGCCGGCACAAGGGCATCGACTGGGTGCACGTCCGGCACGAGGAGACCGCCGCCTTCGCCGCCGGCGCGGAGGCCCAGATCACCGGGAAGCTGGCCGCGTGCGCCGGTTCCTGCGGCCCCGGCAACCTCCACCTCATCAACGGGCTCTACGACGCCCACCGCTCCATGGCGCCCGTTCTCGCCCTGGCCTCGCAGATCCCGTCCAGCGAGATCGGCCTGGGCTTCTTCCAGGAGACCCACCCCGACCAGCTGTTCCGCGAGTGCAGCCACTACAGCGAGCTGATCTCCAGCCCGAAGCAGATGCCGAGGCTGCTGCAGACCGCCATCCAGCACGCCGTCGGCCAGGGCGGCGTCAGCGTCGTCTCGCTGCCCGGCGACATCGCGGACGAGCCCGCCCCCAAGGAGGCCGCCGAGAGCGCCCTGGTCACCTCCCGGCCCACCGTCCGCCCCGGCGACGAGGAGATCGACCGCCTGGCGCGGATGATCGACGACGCCGACAGGGTCACCCTGTTCTGCGGCAGCGGCACGGCGGGCGCGCACGCCGAGGTGATGGAGTTCGCAGAGAAGATCAAGTCGCCGGTGGGGCACGCCCTGCGCGGCAAGGAGTGGATCCAGTACGACAACCCGTACGACGTCGGCATGAGCGGACTGCTCGGCTACGGCGCGGCCTACGAGGCCACCCACGAGTGCGACCTGCTGATCCTCGTCGGCACCGACTTCCCGTACAACGCCTTCCTGCCCGACGACGTGCGGATCGCGCAGATCGACGTGCGGCCCGAGCACCTGGGCCGGCGTTCCAAGCTGGACCTCGCGGTGTGGGGCGACGCCCGGGAGACCCTGCGCTGTCTGATCCCGCGGGTGCGGGAGAAGCACGACCGGCGCTTCCTCGACCGGATGCTCAAGAAGCACGCGGACGCGCTGGAGGGCGTCGTCAAGGCGTACACCCGCAAGGTCGACAAACACGTCCCGATCCACCCCGAGTACGTGGCCGCCGTGCTGGACGACCTGGCCGACGACGACGCGGTCTTCACGGTGGACACCGGGATGTGCAACGTCTGGGCCGCCCGCTACATCTCGCCCAACGGGCGGCGCCGCATCATCGGTTCGTTCTCGCACGGCTCGATGGCGAACGCGCTGCCGATGGCGATCGGCGCCCAGTTCACCGACCGGCGCCGGCAGGTCGTCTCGATGTCCGGCGACGGCGGGTTCACCATGCTCATGGGCGACTTCCTCACCCTCGTCCAGCACGATCTGCCGGTGAAGGTCGTCCTCTTCGACAACTCCTCGCTCGGCATGGTGGAGTTGGAGATGCTGGTCGCGGGCCTGCCCTCGCACGGCGTGGCGAACCGGAACCCGGACTTCGCCGCGGTCGCCGAGGCGTGCGGCGCCTTCGGGGCGCGGGTGGAGAAGCCCAAGGATCTGGCGGGGGCGCTGAAGGCCGCGTTCAAGCACAAGGGCCCGGCCCTCGTCGACGTCGTCACCGACCCCAACGCGCTGTCCATCCCGCCGAAGATCAGCGCCGACATGGTCACCGGCTTCGCCCTGTCCGCCTCCAAGATCGTCCTGGACGGCGGGGTCGGGCGCATGCTCCAGATGGCCCGCTCGAACCTGCGCAACGTACCGCGGCCGTGACCGGACGTGGCGGCCGCCGTCAATCGGTATGACTGCCGGGCGCCCGAACGGGCAAGGCTTCCCCCGTGAAGATGTTCGACCGTGAACATGCTCGACCAGAAGGGGGAGACGACATCAGCACGCCGACGGGGGACATGAGGAAGCGGGCGGCGCCGGACCTCAGGCGACGGCTCGGCCGGGCGGACCTGCGGGCGGTGCCCGAGGCCCGGCGGGCCCTGCGCGAGCTGCTGCGGCACTGGGGCGGGCCCGGCCAGTCGGAGATCGCCGAACTGCTCACCAGCGAGCTGGTCACCAACGCGCTGGTCCACACCGGCGAGGGCGCCGTCCTGACCGCCACGGTCGGCCCGCGCGCGCTGCGGGTCGAGGTGCGGGACTACGTCGGCCGGCCGCCTCGGCCGCGCACCCCGGACCCGGAGGAGAGCACCAACGGCAGAGGCCTGGTCCTGGTGCGGTCCCTGGCCGACGACTGGGGCGTACGGCCCTGCGAGGTGGGCAAGTCGGTCTGGTTCGAACTGGACGCCGAAGCCGCCTGAGGCGCCGGCGAACCGGCGCCCCAGGCGGCCTCACGTCGGTGTGCGGTCCGTCAGCCGAACTGCTGCTCCAGGTCCTTGAGCTTGCGCTCCAGGGAGTCCAGGCGCGGCAGGGCCTGGGTGTCGTCCTCCGCGGTGAGGTCGACGGTGACCTGCTCGGTCCCGCCCCGCACCGGCTGGAGGGAGGGGCGCTGGCGCACCGGCAGCTCCGGAGCCGATATCGCAGGCTCCGCGGTGGCGCGCTCGGTGCCCCGCTCCACCTGCTGCACCTCGACCTCGACCTGACGGCCGCCGCGGCCGGGGAAGCCCCGGTGGCCGTGGCCCCGGCTGATCGCCTTGAGCCGGGCGCGCTCCAGGCGCTCCTGCTCGCGCCGCCGCTGCTTGGCCTCCTCCTTCTGGCGCCGGTCGTCGCGCACCTCCTCGACCGCCTCGTCGAGGCTGCGCACGCCCTCGAGGAGCATCAGCGACCAGGCGCGGTACGTCTCCCGGGGCGCCCGCAGCCAGCGCACCATGCGGATCTGCGGCAGCGGACGCGGCACCAGGCCCTGCTCGCGCAGCGCGGCCCGGCGGGTCTGCTTGAGGGCCCGGTCGAACAGCACGGCCGCCGACAGGGACATGCCCGCGAAGAAGTGCGGGGCCCCCGCGTGGCCGAGGCCGCGGGGCGCGTGCACCCAGTTGAACCAGGCCGCGGCGAAAGCGAAGGTCCACACGAGTATGCGCGAGCCGAGTGCCGCGTCACCGTGGCTGGCCTCGCGCACCGCGAGTACGGAGCAGAACATCGCCGCCCCGTCGAGGCCGAACGGGACCAGGTACTGCCAGCCGCCGCTCAGGCCGAGGTTCTGCTCGCCGAAGCCGACCAGACCGTGGAAGGAGAGCGCCGCGGCGACCGCGGCACAGCAGAAGAGCAGGACGTAGGAGACGGTGCCGTACAGGGCCTCCTTGCGCCTGCGCCGCTCCTCCATCCGCTCCCACGAGTCGTCCGCGCCCGCGTCCTTCCCCGGGGAACGCTTGCCGCGCGCGAGCACCGCCACCGCCGCCAGCATGCCCAGGAGCAGCACGGCGCCCGGAAGCAGCCAGTTCAGCGATATGTCGGTCAATCTCATCTGGGGTCCCTTGCAGTGGGATAGGGCGTAACGCCCGCCATGGTGGCCCAAACCCAGCGGCCCTCAGAGGGTTTCGGGGCAAGAGGCCGCCAAGGGAGTGCGAGGGGGTGCCCAGGGCGGCGTTCTGCTCGAACTGCCGCATGAGGGGCGGGAGTTGAGTTCGAATAAGACTACCCGTACGAGTGGTTCGGCGGAAACCTGCCGCGACGCGTGGGGGAGTTGTGAATCGACGTCGGGGATCCTAGCCGACGATCTTGGAGAGGAGGGCGCGGGGTACCGCTCAACTCGCCGTGGCGAGCAGCTTGTTCACCCGGTCCGCGTCGCAGGTGCGCGGGCAGGTGGCGCAGGTGTCCTCGGGGCGCAGGGTGTAGAACATGCAGCAGCTCGCCCGGTCCCGGGTGTGCAGCGGTTCGCCGTCCGGCCCCTTCAGCTCGCGGAAGGCCGCGTCACCGACGTACGGCTTGGTCGCGCCCGGCAGCAGCAGCTCCAGCTCGTGCCGCGCCCGCTCCTGCTCGCCCAGCAGGTGGGCGACGTACCAGAGGCCCTCCACGACCTCGTCGGTCGCCATGCCCCACAGGGCGCGTCCGCGCCGCCGCATGCGGGGGCCGAATCCGGCCAGGACCGGCTCCAGGTGCTCGGCGACCGAGGCCCGCACCTCGGCGCGCAGCGCCTCCTCGTCGGCGACCACCCGGGCGCCGGGCAGTACGGCGGCCGGGTCCCCGGGCAGGCAGGCGAAGCCGGCGCCGCGCACCGCCATGCGGCCCAGCGGGAGACCCTCGGCGGTGCGGTCGTAGGCGACGTGGGCCGCGGGGTAGCGGGGCACCCTGCGGTGCAGGAACCACGGCACGGTGATCAGCAGACAGGCGGGCCACGCGTACCGGTGCAGTCCGAAGCTCGCGATCACGTCCGGGCGGGCCCGCTGCCCGTAGTCCCGCAGCACCTGCGCCTCGTCCCAGGCGAGGAAGTCCGCCAGCTCCGCCCCGCCCGCGGCGAGCGCGTCGCCGCCGACCCAGCCGCCGCCCCGCGGGACCTCGCCGCCGGCGTCCAGCTCGGTGACGCCCAGTCCCGGAAGGACCGCCGACAGGCGCGCGTAGGCGTCCGTGAGGGCCGTGCGGGCGACAGGCATGCGGGACCACCGATCCGAACCGGAAGAACGGGCTGCTTAAAGGTAAGCCTTACCTTACCCAACATGTTCGGGATTTGAACTGACGGCCCCTGCCCCTATGGTGCTTGACGGACAGGTGACAACCCGCCGTAATGACCCCAAGTACCGACACGTCCCACAGGAGGACCCGTGAGGCCCAGCGCGCAGGGTGCCCCTGAGGCGGAGGCCGCCGCCCAGGTGCGGGTGCCGGCCCAGCCACGGTCCGCGGACGTGGACCGGGCGGGGAACGTGGACCGGGCCAGGACGCGCGGCGCCGGGGAACCGGTCGCCACCGCGCGCGGCGAGCACACCCACGGCGAACCCCCGCCGCCCCGCCCGCGCCCCCTCGTCCAGCGCTCCTCCGTACGCGGGCAGATCCTCGACGCCCTGCGCACCGCGCTGGTCACCGGCGAGCTGCGGCCCGGCGAGGTCTACTCGGGGCCCGCGCTCGGCGAACGGTTCGGAGTCTCGGCCACCCCCGTACGGGAGGCCATGCAGCAGCTCGCCCTGGAGGGCGCCGTCGAGGTCGTCCCCAACCGGGGCTTCCGCGTCGTCGAGCGCGGCGACCGCGAACTGGCCGAGCTGGCCGAGGTCCGGGCGCTGATCGAGGTCCCGGTCTGGCTGCGCCTGGCCCGCACGGTGCCCGCCGAGCGCTGGGCTCAGCTGCGCCCCCTCGCCGAGGCCGCCGTCCGGGCCGCGTCCGCCGGCTGCCCGGCCACCTACGCCGAGGCCGACCGGGCCTTCCACCGCGCGGTGCTCGCGCTGGCCGGCAACGACCAGCTCGTGCACATCGCCGGCGACCTGCACCGCCGCGCCCAGTGGCCGCCGGCCGGCATCCGCGCGGCCCGCGGCCGGGCCGACCTGATCGCCGACGCGCACGAGCACACGGCCCTGCTGGACGCGCTGATCGCCGACGACCAGGAGCTGGTGCGGACCCTGGTGGGGGAGCACTTCACCGGGACCCGCTGAGCGAGGCGCCCCGGGGGAGAACTCCCCCGCCCGTTACGGGACCTCCTGCCGTTCCGTGCGGCCGGCCGGTACGCGCCCGCCGTTCTTCCGCGCTGTGCCGGGCCTTCCGGAGCGGGACCCCGCGTCGCGGCCGTGCAGCTCGATGGCGAGCGGAGAGGCGGTGAAGACCGAGGAGTACGTGCCGACCGCCACGCCGATCAGCAGCGCGAGCGCGAAGTCGGTGAGCGAGCCGTCGGCGAGGACCGCCAGCGGGGCGAGGACGAGGACCGCGCCCAGGCCCGTGTTGACCGTGCGCGGGAGGGTCTGCAGGATCGCGTCGCTGGTCAGCCGGTCGAACGGTGTCTTCCGCTCCCGGCCCAGCAGTTCCCGGACGCGGTCGAAGAGGACCACCGAGTCGTTGACCGAGTAGCCGATCACGGTCAGCAGTGCGGCCAGGAACACCCCGTCCACCGGCTTGCCCAGCCAGGCGAACACACCCACCAGGACGACCACGTCGTGGGCGAGCGCGCCGACCGCCGCCGTGCCGAACAGCAGGCGGAACCGGGCCGCGAGGTAGGCCAGCTGGGCGGTCAGGGCCAGGCCGAGGGCGATCAGGGCGTCCCGGCGCAGCTCCTCGCCGAGGCTCGGGCCGATCAGCTCGTCACGGACCGTCTCCGCCCCGCCGCCCAGATCGGCGACGGTCCGGGTGACGGTCGCCGTCTCGGCGTCGGTCAGTTCCTCCGTGCGCACCGTGAGGTCGCCGTCGCCGGAGGACTGGACGACGGCGCGTGGGAAGCCCGCGTCGGCGAGGGCGCTCCGGGCCCGGTCGGGATCGACCGGGGTGGTGGTGGAGTACTCGATGAGCCGGCCGCCGGTGAACTCGATGCCGAAGTCCAGGCCGCGCACCAGGATGCCGGAGCCCGCCGCCACGAGGACGACCAGGGAGGCCGCCAGCCAGCGGCGCGGGCGGCGCATGAGGAACGGGGCGCGGCGCAGCAGGACGTCGCGGACCGGACCGGTGGAGGAGATGCCGGTGACGCGCGGGTGGCGGAGGACGGCCGGGCGGCCCGAGGCGAACTCGGCCAGCACGCGGGTGATCACCAGGGCGCTGACCATGGAGGCCAGCACACCGATCCCGAGGGTGACGCCGAAGCCCTTCACCGGGCCGGAGGCCAGGAAGAACAGCAGGGCGGCGGCGATCAGCGTGGTGATGTTGGAGTCGGCGATCGCGCTGAAGGCGCCGCGGAAGCCGGCGGTCAGCGCCGACCGCGTGCTCGGACGGGCACGGGCGGCCTGTTCCTCGCGGGCCCGTTCGAAGACGAGGACGTTGGCGTCCACCGCCATGCCGATCGACAGGACGAAGCCGGCCAGGCCGGGCAGGGTGAGGGTCGCGCCGACCGCGGCCAGGGCGGCGTAGGAGATCAGGCCGTAGCAGAGCAGGGCCACGGTCGCCAGGGCGCCCATGAGCCGGTAGACGACGATGACGAACAGCGCGGTCAGCGCGGTTCCGATGACGGCGGCCCGGGCGCCGGCCGAGATGGCCTCGTCGCCCAGGGTCGCGCCGATGGTGCGCTGCTCGACGGTCTCGACCGGTACGGGCAGGGCGCCGCCCTCGACGAGCAGGGCCAGTTCGCGGGCCTCCGCGTCGTCGAAGGAGCCGGTGATCTGCGTGGAGCCGCCGGTGATGCCCGCCCCGCAGGCCACGGAGGGGTCGACCTGCGGTGAGGAGATGATCTTGTTGTCGAGCACGATGGCGACCCGGCGCTGCGCGTCGCCGGCCGGGTGGCAGGCCGCCTCGCCGGTCACCCGGGCCCAGCGGGCGCCGCCGTCGTCCTTGAAGTCGACGGTGACGTGCCAGCCCGCTCCGCTCTGCTGGTCGAAGCGGGCGTCGGCGCCCTTGACGTCCTGCCCGGTCAGTGCGGCGTCCTTCAGCCGCAGGTACTGCCCGGACTCGTCCGGCACCACCCGCTCGCCGTCCCCGGCCTCCGCGGCCTTCTCCGCCGCGCCGAGCACCGGGTGGACGGTCAGCTGTGCGGTGCGGCCCAGCACGCCGGCGGCCTGCTTCGGGTCCTGGACGCCCGGCAGCTCGACGACGACGCGGTTCTCGCCGGAGCGGACGATGGCCGGCTCGGCGACACCGAGGGCGTCGATGCGGCCGCGCAGCACCTCCACGGTGCGGTCGGTGGCCTCCCGGTCGGCCTCGGTGGTCTCGGTGGACTTGGTCTCCAGCACGATCTGGGTGCCGCCGCGCAGGTCGAGCCCGAGGCGGACCGGCAGGGTCAGGGCGATGGCCACGGACACGGCCGGCACGGCGAGTGCGGCGAGCGCGCGGACGTTCAGGGAGCGGGACCGCGCGCGCGTACGAGGGCGGGAAGGGGGACGGGAGCGTTTCAACACGGGCCTCCGGCGGGCACGCCGCGGCGGCGGCCGAGCGCGGCCGCGGCGGAAGAAGGGAAAAGGTCGGGGGTCGAGGTGCCTCATGTGCCGGAGGAGAGAGGCGGTGCCCGACCGCTGTCATGGCTCCTGCGGCCGGGGGAGACCGGCACCGGACCCGGCGCTGCCACGGTCCGCGTGTGTGTTCCGGGGGCGGCGCCCGAGCCGTCCGCGGTGGCGGTCGCCTGGTGGTCCGGTGCCGTCGGGCCCTCGCCCGGAAGGTCGTGCCGGGCCCGGGGCTGGACGGCGCAGGCCGGTGTACACCCGTCGTCCGCGTGCAGGTCCGGGGCGGGGTGCGGCAGTGCCGTGGCGGCGGCCGCCGCGAGCGGACCACCGGGACCGACGTGGACGCCGACGGTGGACCAGGCGGGGACCAGCGGCAGCAGGACACCGAGCAGGACGGTCAGCACTGTCGCGAGCCGCCGGCGCATGCACCGTCCTCTTTCGCTGTGGGTGGATGGGCCTGGGGAGCCCGGGCTCCGGGGCCGGTCAGGGTTCGATGAGACCGGCGCGGATGGCGTACCGGGTCAGGTCCAGGCGGTCGCGCAGGCCCAGCTTGTGCAGCAGGTTGGCCCGGTGCCGCTGGACGGTCTTGACGCTGATGAAGAGGATCTCGGCGATCTCCTTCGAGGAGTGGCCCTCGGCGACGAGCTTGAGGACCTCCTCCTCGCGCGGGGTGACGACGTGGTCGGCGCTCTCCTCGCCGTGCCGGACCCGGTCCAGGTAGTTGCGGATCAGGGCGGTCACGGCGCCCGGGTACAGGAAGGGCTCGTCGCGCATCGCGGCGCGGCAGGCGGCGACCAGGTCGCGGTCGGCGACCGACTTGAGCACGTATCCGCAGGCCCCCGACTTCAGCGCCTGGAACAGGTACTGCTCGTTGTCGTGCATCGTGAGCATCAGGATGCGCAGCTCCGGCCGGAGCGTGGACAGCTCGCGGGCGGCCTGGAGGCCGGTGAGGCGGGGCATCGCGATGTCCAGGACCGCGAGGTCGGCGTCGTGGGCGCGCGCCATGTCGACGGCCTCCGCGCCGTCCCCGGCCTCGGCGACCACCTCCAGGTCCGGCTCCCGGTCGAGGATGAGGCGCACACCGCGGCGTACCAGCGCGTGGTCGTCGGCGAGCAGGATGCGGATCTTCGGGTCGGACATGGTCAGGGCTGCTTCCTGGGGACGGGTGCGGTGAGCCGGATCCGGGTGCCGGCCTCCGGAGCCGAGGTGATGTCGAGGTCGGCCCCGATCAGCAGGGCCCGTTCGCGCATGCCGCGGATGCCGGCGCCCTCGCACGCCGCCTCCATGCCGCGGCCGTCGTCGGCGACGGTGAGGGTCACCGCGCCGTCGGCGGGGGAGAGGCCCACCTCCAGCCGCCCGGCGTCCGCGTGCCGGGCGGTGTTGGTCATGCTCTCCTGCGCCACGCGGTAGAGGACCAGCTCGGTCTCCGGGTCCAGGGCGGGCAGATCCGCGTCGAAGCGCCGCACGACCCGCAGACCGGTGTGGGCGGCGAAGTCGTGCGTCAGCGAGGACAGTGCGCTGATCAGGCCCAGGTCGTCCAGCACGCCGGGCCGCAGCCGGCGCACCAGGCGCCGTACCTCGTCGAGGCTCTCCCGGGTGATCTCCTGAGCCTGCCGCAGCTCCTCGCGCAGGGGCTCGTGGGCGTCGCCCGCCGCGCGCCCCAGGACCAGCAGGATCGCGGTCATGCTCTGCCCGACCTCGTCGTGCAGCTCCTGGGCGATGCGCCGCCGCTCCGCCTCCTGGGCGAGCAGCACCCGGGCGGTGCTCGTGGCCCGCTCGTGCTCCAGCCGGTCGAGCATCGCGTTGAAGGTGCGGATCAGCTCGGGCACCTCGCCGCCGCCGGAGACCGGCAGCCGCTGCCCGGGGCGGAGCAGGTCCACCGTGGTCATCAGCTTCGTCAGCCGGTCCAGCGGGGCCAGGCCCCAGCGCAGCAGGGCGCCGTTGGCCACCAGCATCACGGCCAGGCCGCCCACCAGGATGACGGCCTCGGTCAGCAGGACCGGGACGGAGACGGTCACCGGGGCCCACAGCAGCAGTGCCGTGGCGAAGCCCAGCACCACCGCGTTGAGCCCGAAGATCCGCCAGAACAGGGACACCGGGGTACGCCTCCTTCCGGGACGCCGCGGCCCAGGCCGCGACAGAGCAAGCGACCAGCTTCCCCCGTCCGCCGTCCCCGGGTCGATGGGGTCCGACCCTCATTTCCCGGCGGCCGCTCACCCATCCGGCCGCCCGCGCACGCCGCCGAGTGGGCCCCGCGTCCCCACCGGAATGGGCTCCGCGCCCGATGGGTTTCCCCCCGCGGTCCGGCCATGGTGGGGGCGGACCGGGTCCGAACGGCCCGGCGCTCGCCGTACCCGCACTCCGAAGACTTCGAGAGCTCCGAACGCTCCGAAGACTTCGGAGACTCCGAGAAAGAAGGACGCACCGTGTCGCTCGACGCCCCCCGCACCGAACCCCGCCCCGAGCGGCCGACCGCCGACGAGGCGCGCCTGCGCCTCGAACACGCCCGCGCCACCCGGATGACCCAGCTCCGGGCCCTCGACGAGAGCGGGCAGGCGGACGACCAGCTGATGGCCGCGCAGCAGGCCGCGATCGAGCGGGTGCTCAAGGAGATCGACGAAGCCTTCGCCCGGGTCGAGGAGGGCACCTACGGCGCCTGCCGGGGCTGCGGCAAGCCCGTCCCGGGGGAGCGCCTGGAGATCCTGCCGTACACCCGGTACTGCGTCGCCTGCCAGCGCCGAACCGCAGGGGCCGGGTGACGGTACTCGTCCGGAAGCCCGTTTCCGACCGTGGTGATCCGGGGGTTCCGTCGGTCGCGGGTCCGTCGGGTGTCCCGCCCGATGGAGGCCGTAGTGGTCATGGGTTTGCCGAGGACGGGAGGTGGGGCCGCTCCGGGCAACTGACCGGAGGCGGCAGCAGGACGCTCGCCGGTACCGGGCGCCGGCCGCGCCCGCCGTGACGGTGACGAGTGAGCCGGCCGAACGCCCGGTCCCCGAAGTGGAAGGCGAAGCAGTAGGTTCGTGGAGCGCGCAGCTCCGCGAGCAGCGTCATACGGGCGTTGATCACGCCGTCGACATCCACGTCGGGTCCGGACGGCCATTCCGGGACCCGCGACACCGGCACCATGAATCCGTCCCACGACGGTGCTCCCACCTCCACTCCGCCGTTCCGGAAAGGACCCCAGGCCGGTGTGGTCCGTGTGCAGATGAGTGAAGTCGGGTACGCCCCTCAGGCAGGGTCGGTCACCTCGCGCCGGGTCATGCGCACGACCAGGCCGCCGATGACCGCGAGGCTCAGCAGGACGACACCGAAGATCGTGGCACCGTCCGTCAGTCCCACCGCGTCGCTGAGGTAGCCGGCCGAGACGGGCAGGGCGCCGGCGGGGATGTAGCCGCCCACGTTGAGCGCGGCGTTGGCCTCGGCCAGACGCCGCGGCGGCACGCTGGAGTTGAGCAGCGACAGGCCGCCGAGCTGGCCCATGCCCTGTCCCGCACCGGCCAGCAGCGCGGACAGGACGAGGACGGTCACCGTCGAACTCTGCACGGCCACGATCAGCGTGATCATGCTCAGTGTGGTGCTCACCACGCCGGCCGTGAGGATGGTGCGCCGGCTCAGCCGCCGCACGGCGAACTGCACGCCGGTCGCCGCGAGGAACATCACGAACGCCATGGCGCCGGCGACGATCCGGCTGGTGGTGCCGAGCAGCCCGGACAGGAGCGAGGGGCCGAGGGAGAGAACGAAGGACGTGGCGGTGATGCCGGGGGCGAACACCGCGATACCCAGGGCGAGCTGACGCCCGTTGCCGCGCGGCACGCCGGGAACTCGCACCCAGGTGCCCCCGGCCCGCGCCTCGGGACGGGGCACCGGCATGCGCAGCACCGCGAGCACCGCCGTGGCGAGGAGTGCGGCCTCGACGACGAAGACGGTCACGGTCGGGGCGGGTGCCACCTCGGAGAGCACTCCGGCGACCAGTGGGCCCAGGCCGGCACCGAAGACCATCGCGCAGGACGCGAGCAGCGCGGCGATCCGCTTGCGCTCGGGTCCGGCGACATCGGTGACCGCGGCCATCCCCGCCGAGACGACGGCACCCACCGCGATGCCGGTGAACAGCCGGGCCACGATCAGCGCGGTCACGCTGCCGGCGGTCGCGAAGACCAGGCAGGCGGCGAGGGCGAGCCCGAGCGCGGGCAGCAGGACGGGCTTGCGGCCGAGCCGGTCGGACACCACACCGGAGACGAGCAGCGAGCCGATGAGCCCGACGATGTAGAACGCGAACACCACGGTCAGGGTGCCCTTGGAGAACCCGATGTCCCGCTGCCACAGCACGTACAGCGGAGTCGCCGCGTTGGAGAGGACGAAGACGGCGGTGACCGGCCAGGCGGCCAGCCACACCCACCACAGGGGCACGCCGGGCCGCGCGCCGGCTTGCCCGCCGTCTGCGTCCCGCCTCCCCTCGGCGACGTGGACGGACGTGCTTCGGGCCTTGGGCATGGCAGTTCCTCCCGATCATTGCTGCCGGCTCACCAGCAGTACGACTTCAATCGAACTTAGCAGGCAGTACGATTGAAGTCGTACATAGGAATCGCGTGATGAGGACCTGCCTATGCCCGAGCCCACGGCCCCCGCGCCGGCTGTCAGAGTGCTTCCCGAGCCGCCCGGCCTGCCCGCACCTCTCCCGGAGCCGCCCGTGGAGGAACTGCGCCTGGAGATCGTCCTCGGTGCTCTCAGTGACCCCTTGCGTCTGACGATCGTCCGCAGACTTCTGCTCGAGTCCGAGGAGTTCGACCACACCTGCGGCTGGTTCGGCTTCGACCGGCCGAAGTCGTCGCTGACCCACCACTTCAAGGCGCTCCGCGAGGCCGGGGTCACCCGCCAGCGCCAGTACGGCCTGGAACGCCGCAGCCACGTACGCGTCGCCGACCTCAATGCCCGCTTTCCCGGACTCCTCGACCTGGTCGTGGCCTGGCGTCCGCGGGACTGACGGAGCGGACGGCGCGGCCGGGTGGGCTGTCCGGGGTCGGCTGTCCGGGCGGATCCGACGGGCGTGGCGCGCGGGTGCGGCCGGAGATGGCGGGTCCGAGGTGGCGGGTCCGTGGCGGCTGTGCGGAGCGCGACCTGTGGGGAGCGCGGGCTGTGCGGGCGCCTGCACGCCGCCGGACGGGCGGCCGCGGCCGTAGCCGTCCGAGCCGGCGTCCGCGCGGCCGGATACCCGTCGATCCGTCCGAGCCGACGTTCGCACGGGCGGCCGCGGCCGTAGTCGGTCGAACCGGCGTCCCCGTGGCCGGATGCCCGTCGATCCGTCTGAGCCGGCGTCTGCGCGGCCGGATGCCCGTCGATCCGTCCGAGCCGACGTTCGCACGGGCGGCCGCGGCCGTAGTCGGTCGAACCGGCGTCCCCGTGGCCGGATGCCCGTCGATCCGTCCGAGCCGGCGTCCCCGTGGCCGGATGCCCGTCGATCCGTCCGAGCCGGCGTCCCCGTGGCCGGATGCCCGTCGATCCGTCCGAGCCGGCGTCCGCCCGGCCGGATGCCCGCCGATCGTGGCGAGGGCCCCCGCCCGCGCGGCCGGCGTCCGCGCGGCCGGATGCCCGCCGACCGTGGCGAGGGCCCCCGCCCGCGCACGGGTGCCCGGACGGGTGAGGGGGCGGTCCGGCGCCCGTGGCGCCCGCGCCGGCGTCAGGCCGTCGCCGCGTCCGGGGCCGGCGGGGTGAGGTGCTGGGCCAGCCAGGTCGGTACGCCGCCCAGCAGTCGGAACAGCCGTCGGGCCTCGTCCCGCAGCCGGGACGCCTCCGGTTCCGTCTCCGCGTCCGCGAGGGACGCCAGCGCGGGCGCGGTGCCGACGAGGTACCCCAGTTCCTCGCGGATCCGCAGGGACTCGGCGAAGCCGTGCCGCGCCTCGGCCAACTCGCCCTCCCGCAGGGCGAGTCCGGCCAGATGCCGCCAGGTGAAGGAGAGCAGCAGCGGTTGCCCGTGCGCGGTCGCCCCGGCGTGCGCGCGCCGGTACGCCGCGCGGGCGGACTGCGGTGAGCGGCTCAGGTTCTCCGCGACCAGTCCGCGCCGGAAGTCCAGCAGCGCCCGCCCGCCGGCCCCCGGCGCGATCAGCGCCGCCGCCCGGCCCAGCGCGGCCCGCGCCTCGTCGGCCCGGTCGCGCACCTGGTGCACGGTGGCCGCGTAGGCGAGTTGCCCGCGTTCACAGGCGGCGGCCCCGCGCTCGTCGTCGCTGTGGGCCAGCGCCTCCGCGGTGCGCAGCGCGTCCTCGGCCTCCGCCCAGCCCTGCTCGGTGTACAGGCACCGCTCCACCAGCAGCGCGGTCCGCTGCAGGGCGGTGGCCGCGGTGACCGGCTCCAGCAGGGCCGCCGCGTCGGCCCAGCAGGCGCGCGAGCGCAACCGCCACACCGCGGTCTGGAGCGGATCGTCACCCTCGGTCGTTCCCCAACCAGAACCAGCCATGGCGGAATGCGCCACGTCGCCCTCCCCTTAGCACGCCATCGAGCTCTCGAGTGGTGGCCGCATCTCAGCATGGATCCGGCGGCCCGGCCAAGGGGATGGGTGAAAGATTTCACAAAGTCGTGGGACTTCCCGCGCCCGAGGTTTGGGGATGTCGCGGGCCGGAAAGCGCCCGCCGCCTCAGCTCATCCGCAGTGCGAGGAAGAAATCCAGCTTGTCCTCCAGGCGCGACAGGTCACGCCCCGTCAACTGCTCGATCCGGCCGACGCGGTAGCGCAGCGTGTTGACGTGCAGGTGGAGCCGGTTCGCGCAGCGTGTCCAGGAGCCGTCGCTGTCGAGGAAGGCCTCCAGCGTCGGGATCAGCTCGGCGCGGTGGCGGCGGTCGTAGTCGCGCAGCGGGTCGAGCAGCCGCGCGGTGAAGGCGCGCCGGACGTCGTCGGGGACGAAGGGGAGCAGCAGCACGTGCGAGGCCAGTTCCTGGTGGCCCGCCGCGCAGACCCGGCCGGGCCGCGCCGCGGCCACCCGCCGCGCGTGCCGGGCCTCCTCCAGCGCCCCGCGCAGCCCCTCCGCCGAGTGCACGGCCGCGCTGACGCCGAGCGTGACCCGCCCGTCCCCGTCCAGCCCCGCGGACAGCGGTTCCCGTACGGACTCCAGCAGCGCGTCCGCGAGGACGCCGGTCTCGGAGCCGTCGTGCTCGGTGGAGACCGCCGGGAGCGGTACGAGGGCCACGGCCTCGTCACCGGTGTGCGCCACGGCGATGCGGTCGGAGTGCTCGGGGCCCGTGGCGTGCGGGTCGACGAGGATCTCCTCCAGCAGTGACTGGGCGACCGGGCCGGTCTCCGCCGCGCCGTCCTCCCACTCGACGCGGGCCACCACGACCTGCCAGTGCGGGGCGGCGCCGAGTCCGGGCAGCAGCACCGGCGCCGCCACCCGCAGCCGGGCCGCGATCTCGGCGGGCGCGGCGCCCGTCTGCACCAGTTCCAGGACCTCCTGCGCCAGCCGCCGCCGCACCGTGCGGGCCGCGTCCCGGCGGTCCCGCTCGACCGCGATCAGCTGCGTGACCCCGTACAGCAGGTCGAGCCGCTCCTCGGCCCAGTCCCCGGCGTCCGCCTCCACCACGAGGAGCCACTCCGACAGCACCGTCTCCCGTACCTCCCGGGAGACCCCCACCGCCTGCGGGGCGCGGGCGCCGGCCCGCACCGGGAAGACGCTGTACGTGCTGCCCGCCACCGGCACCCGGTGCGGTGCGCGCCGCCCCGCGCGGGTGGCCGCCAGGTGCTCCGCGGCCAGCCGCGCGCACACCTCGGCGGGCAGCGCGGGGCCCGCCGCCTTCGAGCCCGCGACCGGCCGCCCGGTCGGCGACAGCACCCAGGCCCGCAGGTCCAGGTCGGAGCCGAGCAGGTCGAGGACCACGTCGGGGCCGCCGCCCGCGGGTCCCGAGGTCATCATCCGGCGGTGCCGGTCCACCACGGCCGCGAGGTCGCCGGCCCGCTCGCCCGACACCTGCCGGACGACGTGCTCGGTGATGGTCGCGAAGGCCACCGACTCGTGCACCGCGAACAGCGGCAGCCGGTGCCGCACGCAGGCCAGCACCAGGTCCTCCGGCACGCTCCCCAGCTCCGCCTCACCGGCGGCCAGGGCGCTCACGCCGGACTGCACCAGGAGACGCACGAACGGCTCGGAATCGTCGGCGTCCCGTCGCCAGGCCAGGCCGGTGAGCACCAGTTCACCGCCCGAGAGGTAGCGGCTGGGGTCCCGCAGGTCGGTGGTCATCACGCCGCGGACCGATCGGTCCAGCTCGTCCTCGCCGCCGAGCAGCTTGAGGCCCAGCGCGTCGGTGTCCAGCAGTGCGCGCAGCCGCATTCTCGTCGCCGCCGATCTTTGTCTCGAAGTGTTCCAGGTCACGCGGCTGTGGCGCGCGTTTCCGGAGGAAAACGAGGAGGTTACTGAGGACCTCCTTTCATACGAATCTACAAGATGCCTGCCCTGGCCAGCCAACTCCTTCATGGTTTCTGCGACTGACCCCGGTGGAGCACAGGGCGGTGTACTGAGCCCAATCCACGTGAACAGCACATGAACGAGCCGGGCCCGCCGCACACGGATTGGCTCAATCTGTACGCCCCACAAGTAGACGAAGAAGAGAGCCGGTCATGGACTTCCTTCGCCCCGCCAGCTGGGAGGAGGCGCTCGCCGCCAAGGCCGAGCACCCCACCGCTGTGCCGATCGCGGGTGGCACCGACGTGATGGTCGAGATCAACTTCGACCACCGCCGGCCCGAGTACCTCATGGACCTCAACCGCATCGGCGACCTCTTCGAGTGGGAGGTCGGCGAGGACTCCGTACGGCTCGGCGCCTCCGTGCCCTACACCAGGATCATGGAGGACCTGCGCGCCGAGCTGCCGGGTCTCGCCCTCGCCTCGCACACGGTCGCCTCCCCGCAGATCCGTAACCGCGGCGGCGTGGGCGGGAACCTCGGCACCGCCTCCCCGGCCGGCGACGCCCACCCGGCGCTGCTCGCCGCCGGCGCCGAGGTCGAGGCCGAGTCGGTGCGCGGCAGGCGCCTGATCCCGATCGACCAGTTCTACACGGGCGTCAAGCGCAACGCCCTGGAGCCCGACGAGCTGATCCGTGCCGTGCACGTGAAGAAGGCCGACGGACCCCAGCAGTTCTCGAAGGTCGGCACCCGCAACGCCATGGTCATCGCCGTGTGCGCCTTCGGCCTCGCCCTGCACCCCGAGACCCGCACCGTGCGCACCGGCATCGGCTCGGCCGCCCCCACCCCCGTGCGGGCCAAGGCGGCCGAGGAGTTCCTGAACGCGGCGCTCGAAGAGGGCGGCTTCTGGGACAGCGGAAAGATCATCACCCCGTCGGTCGCCAAGCAGTTCGCCGAGCTGTGCTCCGGCGCCTGCAACCCGATCGACGACGTCCGCGGCACCGCGAACTACCGCCGCCACGCCGTCGGCGTCATGGCCCGCCGGACGCTGACCTGGACCTGGGAGTCGTACCGCGGCACCCGCACCGCCACGGAGGGAGCTGCGTAATGCGCGTCAACTTCACTGTCAACGGACGTCCGCAGGAAGCCGACGACGTGTGGGAGGGCGAGTCCCTGCTGTACGTGCTGCGCGAGCGGATGGGCCTGCCCGGCTCCAAGAACGCCTGCGAGCAGGGCGAGTGCGGCTCCTGCACGGTCCGCCTGGACGGCGTGCCGGTCTGCTCCTGCCTGGTCGCGGCCGGACAGGCGCAGGGCCGCGAGATCGTCACCGTCGAGGGCCTCGCGGAGTTCGCCAAGGACCGCGCCGAGGGCTGCGCCACCGGCGCCTGCGGAAGCGAGGCCGGCAAGGGGACCACCCTCGACCAGGCCAAGCGCTGGCAGGCCGGCGGCACCGACTCCCAGACCGGCGAGGGCACCGAACTGGCCCCGATCCAGCAGGCGTTCATCGACGCCGGCGCCGTCCAGTGCGGCTTCTGCACGCCCGGACTGCTGGTCGCCGCCGACGAGATGCTGGAGCGCAACCCGAACCCGTCCGACGCGGACATCCGTGAGGCGCTGTCGGGCAACCTGTGCCGCTGCACGGGCTACGAGAAGATCATGGACGCGGTCCGCCTGGCCGCGGCCCGTCAGTCCGAGGGGGTCTGAACATGGCTGCCACCGGCGCACCCACCAAAATCACCCAGGGTTCCCAGACCAAGGGCGGCATCGGCGAGTCCACGCTCCGCCCGGACGGCACCCTCAAGGTCACCGGCGAGTTCGCGTACTCGTCCGACATGTGGCACGAGGACATGCTCTGGGGCCAGATCCTGCGCTCCACCGTCGCGCACGCCGAGATCGTCTCCATCGACACCGGCGAGGCCCTCGCGATGGCCGGCGTCTACGCCGTCATGACGTACGACGACCTGCCCACCGAGGTACGCAACTACGGCCTGGAGATCCAGGACACCCCCGTCCTCGCCCACGGCAAGGTCCGCCACCACGGCGAGCCGGTCGCCATCGTCGCCGCCGACCACCCGGAGACCGCGCGCCGCGCCGCCGCCAAGATCAAGGTGGAGTACCGGGAACTGCCCGTCATCACCGACGAGGCCTCCGCGACGGCGCCCGACGCGATCCTCGTCCACGAGGGCCGCGACGACCACCACATCGGCCACGTCCCGCACCCCAACATCGTGCACCGCCAGCCGATCGTCCGCGGCGACGCCGACGCGGCCGCCGCGCGCGCCGACGTGATCGTCAAGGGCGAGTACTACTTCGGCATGCAGGACCAGGCCTTCCTCGGCCCCGAGTCCGGCCTCGCGGTGCCGTCCGAGGACGGCGGCGTCGAGCTGTACGTCGCCACCCAGTGGCTGCACTCCGACCTCAAGCAGATCGCCCCGGTGCTCGGCCTGCCCGAGGACAAGGTCCGCATGACGCTGTCCGGCGTCGGCGGCGCCTTCGGCGGGCGCGAGGACCTGTCGATGCAGATCCACGCCTGCCTGCTGGCGATGCGCACCGGCAAGCCGGTCAAGATCGTCTACAACCGCTTCGAGTCCTTCTTCGGCCACGTGCACCGCCACCCGGCCCGCCTCTTCTACGAGCACGGCGCCACCAAGGACGGCAAGCTCACCCACCTCAAGTGCCGGATCGTCCTGGACGGCGGCGCCTACGCCTCCGCCTCCCCGGCGGTCGTCGGCAACGCCTCCTCGCTCGCCGTCGGGCCCTACGTGATCGACGACGTGGACATCGAGGCCATCGCCCTCTACTCCAACAACCCGCCCTGCGGCGCCATGCGCGGCTTCGGCGCGGTCCAGGCGTGCTTCGCCTACGAGGCGCAGATGGACAAGGTCGCCAAGGAACTCGGCATGGACCCGGTGGAGTTCCGCCGGATCAACGCCATGGAGCAGGGCACCATCATGCCCACCGGCCAGCCGGTCGACTCCCCGGCGCCGGTCGCCGAACTGCTGCGCCGCGTCAAGGCGATGCCGATGCCGCCGGAGCGCCAGTGGGAGTCCAGCGAGGGCTCCGACGTACGGCAGCTGCCCGGCGGTCTGTCCAACACCACGCACGGCGAGGGCGTCGTCCGCGGCGTCGGCTACGCGGTCGGCATCAAGAACGTCGGCTTCTCCGAGGGCTTCGACGACTACTCCACCGCCAAGGTCCGCATGGAGGTCATCGGCGGCGAGCCGGTGGCCACCGTGCACACCGCCATGGCGGAGGTCGGCCAGGGCGGCGTCACCGTCCACGCGCAGATCGCCCGCACCGAGCTGGGCGTCACCCAGGTCACCATCCACCCGGCCGACACCCAGGTCGGCTCGGCCGGCTCCACCTCGGCCTCCCGGCAGACGTACGTCACCGGCGGCGCCGTGAAGAACGCCTGCGAGCTGGTGCGCGAGAAGGTCCTGGAGATCGGGCGCCGCAAGTTCGGCTCCTACCACCCCGCCTGGGCCACCGCCGAACTCCTGCTGGAGGGCGGCAAGGTCGTCACCGACGGCGGCGAGGTCCTCGGCAACCTGGTCGACGTCCTGGAGGGGGAGACCGTCGAGGTCGAGGAGGAGTGGCGGCACCGGCCCACCGAGGCGTTCGACCTGCGCACCGGTCAGGGCAACGGCCACGTCCAGTACTCCTTCGCCGCGCACCGCGCCGTCGTCGAGGTCGACACCGAGCTAGGCCTGGTGAAGGTCATCGAACTGGCCTGCGCGCAGGACGTCGGCAAGGCGCTCAACCCGCTGTCCGTCATCGGTCAGATCCAGGGCGGCACCACCCAGGGGCTGGGCATCGCCATCATGGAGGAGATCGTCGTCGACCCCAAGACGGCGAAGGTCAGGAACCCCTCCTTCACGGACTACCTGCTCCCCACCATCCTCGACACGCCGACGATCCCGGTCGACGTGCTCGAACTCGCCGACGACCACGCGCCGTACGGGCTGCGCGGCATCGGCGAGGCCCCCACCCTGTCGTCCACCCCGGCGGTCCTCGCGGCCATCCGGAACGCGACGGGGCTGGCGCTCGACCGCACGCCGGTACGGCCGGAACACCTCACCGGCACGGCGTGAGTTGAACCTCCGGGCGGCGTACTGGAACGTCACACACTCCGCGCCGCCCGGAGCACCGACCGGGTCCCGTCCCGCTCGCGGGCCTCGAAGTACCAACCCACATGCGTTCGTCTCGGGCCGTCCCCCGGGTCGTGCACATCCCAAATCCCCGCAGCCGCCCCAGCGGCACGCGCGGGTGCCCCTTTGAACCTTGGGAGACGGCCCCATGACCCAGCAGTCAGTGGAGCCCAAGACCACCGCCGAGGACGCGGGCGCGGGTTCCCGCGTCCCCTCCGGCCGGTCTTGGCTCGACCGGTACTTTCACATATCGCACAGAGGATCCACGGTCGCGCGTGAGGTGCGCGGCGGCATCACCACCTTCATGGCGATGGCGTACATCGTCCTGCTCAACCCGGTCCTCCTCGGCGGCAAGGACGTCGCGGGCGACACCCTCAGCCAGAAGGCCCTGATCACCGCGACGGCGCTCGCCGCGGCGGTCACCACGCTCCTCATGGGCTTCATCGGCAAGGTGCCGCTGGCCCTGGCCGCCGGACTCTCGGTGTCGGGCGTCATCGCCGGCCAGGTCGTCCCCCAGATGACCTGGGGACAGGCCTTCGCCATGTGCGTGATGTACGGCGTGGTCATCATGCTGCTCGTGGTCACCGGGCTGCGCGAGATGATCATGAACGCGATCCCGCTCGCCCTCAAGCACGGCATCACGATGGGCATCGGCCTCTTCATCGCCATCATCGGCCTGGTGAAGGGCGGCTTCGTGCACGCCGGCGAGGCGACCCCGCTCACCCTCGGCCCCGCCGGTGAACTCGCCGGCTGGCCCGTGCTGCTCTTCGCGGGCACGCTGCTCCTGATCTTCATGCTCCAGGCGCGCAACACCCCGGGCGCCATCCTGATCGGCATCGTCACCGGCACCATCGTCGCCGCGGTGCTGAACGCCGCCGGGGTCATCGACCCCAAGCAGTGGGCGAACGGCGCTCCGGAACTGCACGGCAGCGCGGTCTCCATGCCGGACTTCTCGCTCTTCGGCACGCTGGAGTTCGGCGGCTGGGGCCAGGTCGGCGCGATGACCGTCGGCATGATCGTCTTCACGCTGGTGCTGGCCGGGTTCTTCGACGCGATGGCCACCATCATCGGCGTCGGCACCGAGGCCAAGCTCGCCGACGACAAGGGCCGCATGCCGGGCCTGTCGAAGGCGCTGTTCATCGACGGCGCCGGCGGCGCCATCGGCGGTGTGGCGGGCGGCTCCGGCCAGACCGTCTTCGTGGAGTCCGCGACCGGCGTCGGCGAGGGCGCCCGCACCGGGCTCGCCTCGGTCGTCACCGGCGCGTTCTTCGCGGCCTGCCTCTTCTTCACGCCGATCACCGCGATCGTGCCGCAGGAGGTGGCCTCCGCCGCCCTGGTCGTCATCGGAGCGATGATGATGATGAACGCCCGGCACGTGGACTGGGCCGACCGGGCCACCGCGATCCCGGTCTTCCTGACCGTCGTCCTGATGCCGTTCACGTACTCCATCACGGCGGGTGTCGCCGCCGGAGTGATCTCCTACGTCGCCATCAAGGTCGCCCAGGGCAAGGCCCGGGAGATCGGCGCGTTCATGTGGGCCCTGACGGTGATCTTCGTCGTCTACTTCGCCCTCAACCCGATCGAGAGCTGGCTGGGCGTGCACTAGCCGCCACGACGGGAACCCTTTCACGTACCCCTTGTCTCAGGAGGACCGACAGATGCTGGACATCGCCGACGAGCTGAACCGGTGGGTCGAGCAGGGACGCGACTTCGCCGTGGCCACCGTGGTGGCCGTCGGCGGCAGCGCCCCCCGCCAGCCCGGCGCCGCCCTCGCGGTGGACGCCGACGGCACGGCGATCGGCTCGGTCTCCGGTGGCTGCGTGGAAGGGGCCGTGTACGAGCTGTGCCGGCAGTCGCTGGAGGACGGCGAGACCGTCCTGGAGCGCTTCGGCTACAGCGACGAGGACGCCTTCGCCGTGGGTCTGACCTGCGGCGGGGTCATCGACATCCTCGTGACACCGGTACGGGCGGACGACCCCGCCCGCCCGGTGCTGGCCGCCGCGCTCGCCGCCTCCGCACGGGGGGAGGCGGCGGCGGTGGCGCGGGTCGTGAGCGGTCCGGCGGAGCTGATGGGCCGCGCGCTCCTCGTCCACCCGGACGGCTCCCGCGCCGGCGGTTTCGGCGCCCACCCCGAACTCGACCGGACGGTGGCCGCCGAGACGGGCGCCTTCCTGGACGCCGGCCGCACCTCCACGCTGGAGATCGGTGAGCAGGGCTCGCGCTGCGGGGCGCCGCTCACGCTGCTGATCGAGTCCTCGGTGCCCGCCCCCCGCATGATCGTCTTCGGCGCGATCGACTTCGCCTCCGCGCTGGTCCGCGCCGGAAAGTTCCTCGGCTACCACGTGACGGTGTGCGACGCCCGCCCCGTCTTCGCGACCCGGCTCCGCTTCCCGGACGCCGACGAGATCGTCGTCGAGTGGCCGCACGAGTACCTGCGGCGCACGGAGGTCGACGCGCGCACGGTGCTGTGCGTCCTGACCCACGACGCCAAGTTCGACATCCCGCTGATCAAGCTGGCGCTGCGGCTGCCGGTGGCGTACGTCGGCGCGATGGGCTCGCGCCGCACCCACCTGGACCGCAACGCGCGGCTGCGCGAGGTCGGTGTGAGCGACCTGGAGCTGACCCGCCTCAGGTCGCCCATCGGCCTCGACCTCGGCGCCCGCACCCCCGAGGAGACGGCCCTCTCCATCGCCGCCGAGATCGTCGCCACCCGCCGCGGCGGCACCGGCGCCTCCCTGACCGGCGCCCACACCCCGATCCACCACGACGGCCCGACAGCGCCGGCGGGGCGGATCGGGTCGGTGGCCTAGAAGCCCGCGGCCCAGGTGGGGCGGGCCCAGGGCAGCGCGTGCCGCTCGGCCCGCGCGGGCCCGGGGCGGCACGGATGCGGCGCCGCTCGGGCCCTGCGGGTCGGGCACGGCAAGGACGCCGTGCCCCCGGGGTGCCCACCCCGTGCCGGGCCACCCGCCCCGGCACGGCTCAGCGGCGCGTCAGCGACACGTCCGCCACCACCGGCCGGTGGTCCGAGGCGACCGCCTCCTCCGGTACGGCGGCGCCGCGTACCCGCACGCCCTTGCCCACGGTCACGTAGTCGATCCGCTTCACGGGCGCCGCGGCCGGGAACGTGCCGCCGGTGCCCGACCCGGCGTCGCGCAGCTCCCGCCACAGCGGCGCCAGCTCGGGGGCCGCCGGCTCGGCGTTGAAGTCGCCGAGCAGCACCTGGCGTGCCCCGGGCCGGGCCGCCCGCTCCCGGGCCATGATCCGCCGCGTGTCGGCGACCTGCGCGACCCGCACGGCCGGGTCGGCCCGGTAGTCGAGGTGGGTCACGAACACCTGCACCGGCACCCCGCGCACCTTGAGCGTCACCTCGCCGAACCCGGGCGCGGGAGCCGGCACCGGATTCTCGTCCTGCGTGGACAGACGCGTGATCTCGTGGTTCGCCTCGGACCTGATCGGGAAGCGGGACAGCACCGCCACGCCGTACTCGCGCCGGGGACCGCCCGCCGTCACGGGGTCGAGGCTGTAGATCGGCGCGAACGACACCCGCATCCCGAGCCGCCGCGCCAACTCCCCGGCCACGTCGAGCCCGTGACTGCGGTCTCCCCAGTGCACGTCGACCTCCTGCAGGCCGATCACGTCCGCGTCGAGGGCGCGCAGCGCGGCGGCCTGCCGGTCGAGGTCGAAGACGCCGTCCGAGCCCGTGCCGGCGTGGATGTTGTAGGTGGCGATGCGCAGCGGGACGGTGTGGCCCTGGCCGGCGGAGGCGGGCGGTGCCGCCACGGCCAGCGTCAACAGGGCTCCGGCGACGGACAGTTGGACGAAGGTGCGCGCTCTGGCAGACATGACGGCACGGTACGCGGGAATCGGGCGCCGTGAGCCGCGCCGCGCGAACTCGTCGCCGGCCCGTACCTCGTCCGCCACCCCCGGTTCACGGGCGCCGCAGCAGGTGGTTGACCGCGCGGCCGAAGACGTAGCGCCCCGACCCGCCGAGCGCGCGGTCGAAGGCGGACGGCAGCAGCCGGACGTCCAGTTCCTCGCGCCACAGCACCCGGGTCCGGCCGCCGGGACCCGGACGCACCTCGATCTCGGCCCACCCCCGCACCAGCCGGCCGCGCTTCTCCAGCCGGCACCGGCCCGGCGTGTCGTCCCCGGGCGGCTGCCAGACGGTGACCTCCATCCGGTCGTCGAAGGCGAACGGACCGCCGCCGGTGCGGGCCACGATCACCGTGCCCCGGCGCGTGGGCCCGGGCGTCTCGACGGTGACCCGGGTCAGCGGCACGGCGTCGCCGTGGCGGGACCAGGTGGTGAGGCGCCGCCACGCCTCGTCGAGGGGGAGTGGGGCGGTGCGTTCCAGCGAGAAGGTGACCACGCGACGATCGTAGGGAACGCGGGCCCCGGGGCGCCGACGGCCGGTCCGGACGGTGCCGCCCCCACCGGCAGTCCATCCGCAGCCCTCACGCTCGGTGACATGTGGACGTATGTCCGGATACGGAGTGCGTCCACGAGTGTTTGAGGCGACCACGCCGCGGCACCCGCGACCCGAGACGGACCCCCGCGACACCTCGCCGCTCGGAGCACCCCTCATGCGCACCCTCGGTACCGACGCCACCTCCCACGACCCGCGCCACCCCCCGCGGCGCCCCGGCACCGCGGCGCGCCGGGGGAGGGCGGCCGCATGAGCGCCGGACACGGCGGCGCGGGCCCCGGGAACGGCTACGCCGTCGTCGTCCCCACCCTCGTCCGCGACTCGCTGGCCGACTGCCTGGCCGCGCTGGCCGCCGCGACCGGTCCAGGACCCGACGAGATCGTCCTGGTCGACGACCGGCCCGGCCCCCGCGCCGACCCCGGCGCGCTGGAGCACCCGCTGACCGTCCTCGGCGACCTGCGCGAGCGCACGGTGGTCCTGCGCAGCGGCGGACGCGGCCCCGCCGCCGCCCGCAACACCGGGCTCCGCGCGGTCACCGCGCCCTGGACCGCGTTCCTCGACGACGACGTCCAGGTCGGCCCGCACTGGTGCGGGGACCTGATCCAGGACCTCGCCGAGGCGGCCCCCGACACCGGTGCCGTGCAGGGCGTGATCGCCGTCCCGCTGCCCGGCGAGCGCCGCCCCACCGACTGGGAGCGCGACACCGCGGGGCTCGCCCGGGCCCGCTGGACCAACGCCGACATGGCGTACCGCACCCTCGTGCTCCGGCAGGTCGGCGGCTTCGACGAACGCTTCACCCGCGCCTTCCGGGAGGACGCCGACCTCGCGCTGCGCGTCCTCGACGCCGGGTGGCGCATCCGGCGGGGCCGCCGCACCACCCGGCACCCCGTGCCGCCCGCCGCCCGCTGGGTGTCCCTGGGGCAGCAGCGGGCCAACGCCGACGACGCCCTCATGCGACGCCTGCACGGCCCCGACTGGTGGGCCAAGGCGGTGGCGCCCCGGGGCCGGATCCGGCGCCACGCGGCGATCACCGCCGCGGGCGCCGCGACCCTGGCCCTCACCGTCGCCGGGCGGCCCCGCGCCGCGGCCGTCACCGGGCTCGGCTGGGCGGCCGGCACCGCCGAGTTCGCCTGGGCCCGCATCGCGCCCGGCCCGCGCACCCGGCACGAGGTCACGACCGTGCTGGTCACCAGCGCGCTCATCCCGCCCGTCGCGACCTGGCACCGGCTCAGCGGCCTGTGGCGCCACCGCAACGCCCCCGCCTGGCGGGAGACGCCCGCATGAGCCCGCCCGCGGCCGCCGGGTCCGGGCCCCGCTCCGGCGCCCCCGCGCGGCCGGGCGTCGAGTTCCGCGCCGGCCCGGCCTCCGTCCCCGCCGGCGCTCGCGACGTCACCCTCGCCGGTACGCGAACCCGCGTCGGCAACCGCTCCCTCACCGGCCCCCCGGCCGCTTCCCGCAACAGCCGCCCCGAACCGCCGGACGGCTACGGCCGGGGAACGGCCCCCAAGGAGGTGACCCCATGAGGATCGCCATGGTGTCCGGGCACGCGAGCCCCCTCAGCGAACCCGGCGGTGACGCCGGCGGGCTGAACGTCTACGTGGCCCGCCTCGCCGAGGAGCTGGCGGCGCGCGGCCACGACGTCACGGTGCACACCCGCCGCGACGCCGACGACCTGCCCGCCCGGGTCGCGCTGCCCGGCGGCGTGGTCGTCGAGCACGTGCCGGCCGGCCCGCCTCGGGCGCTGCCCGTGGACGGGCTCCTGCCGCACATGGGCGGCTTCGGCGCACACCTGGCCCGGGCCTGGGCGCGGGAGGGGCCCGACGTGGTGCACGCCCACTTCTGGCTGTCCGGCCTGGCCGCGCGGACCGGCGCAGGGCCGCACGGCATCCCCCTTGTGCAGACCTTCCACACCCTCGGCACCGGCACCGGCGGCCCGCCCGAACGCGTCGGCGCCGAACGGCTGCTCGGCCGTACCTGCCGACGCGCCCTGGCCGTCAGCACCGACGAGGCCGACGCCCTCGGCACCCTGGGCATACCCGCCCGCCGGGTGTCGGTGGTGCCCTGCGGAGTGGACGCCGAGCACTTCCACCCCGCCGCCGACACCGGCCGCACCCCCGAACGCCGCCAACGGCACCGGCTGCTCGCCTGCGGACGGCTGATGCCCGGCAAGGGCTACGACCAGGCCGTCCGCGCCCTCGCCGAGATCCCCGACGCCGAACTCCTCGTCGCGGGCGGCCCGTCGGCCGGTGCCGTGGCGGCCGACCCGGAGGCCCGGCGCCTGACCGCGCTGGCCCGCCGCACCGGTGTCGCCGACCGGGTCCGGCTGCTCGGCGCGGTCCCCCCGGACGACATGCCCGCCCTGCTCCGCAGCGCCGACCTGGTGGTGTGCACCCCCGTCCACGAAGCGTTCGGCTTCGTCCCGCTGGAGGCGATGGCGTGCGCGGTGCCCGTCCTCGCCACCGACGTCGGCGCCCACCGCGACTGCGTGGCGGACGGCAGCACCGGCCGCCTGGTCGCGCCCGAGGACCCCGGCGCCCTCGCGGACGCCGTCCGCGCACTCCTCGCCGAGGAACGGCTGCGCCGGCAGTACGGCAGGAACGGCCGCGAACGGGTCCTGCGGCATCACACCTGGGCCCGGGTCGCCGACTCGGTGGAACAGGTCTACCGCCTGGCCCTGCCCGAACCGCCCCCGGCGACCGGCATGTCAGCGCCCGACGACCGGCTCGAAGGCCTCGCGCACATCGGCGCCGGAGGGCGTGACGGCCATCCGTGACGGCAGACTGTCGAAGTACCTGAGGAGGCCCGGACAGCTCTCGCCGCCCATCTGCACCTTGCGGTCGGTCACGAGCTTCCCGGTCCGCAGCGCGTACGCCTTCACCCGGACCGCCAGCTTGTTGAACCTGACACTGCCGATGCGGCCGTTGTGGTCCCGGTACTGGCACGTCTCGACGACGTCCCCCGCCTCCGTCTCGTCCGCGCACACCACCAGCGCGGCGTCGGCCGCGTCGCCGGCCTTCCAGGCCTCGGGCAGCTGGTCCGTGTACTCGGTGGCCTCGGTATGGCCGACGAACAGGGCCCGGCTCTTTCCCTTGCGGTACTCGGGGGCCCCGGCGTACTTCGCCGGTTTCCGGCAGTATCCGGTGCTCATGCTCTTCGTTTCCGTCACCAGCGACCTGACCTCGCTCAGCTGGATCGCCAGGCCCGCCTTCCTGATGCCGCCGCGCGCGTCGTCGGCGCGGTCGTCGCCGGGATGCTCGTCGAGCAGCCGCTGGTACATGTCCCGCGCGTTCACCCACTGCCCGTCGGCCAGGAGGGCGTCACCGCACTCCCGGAGCGCCCCCGGCGCTATCCGGGCCGCGGTGGCCGAGGAGGGGCCGTCGAGGGCCTTCGGCCCGGACTCCCGCTCCCGCAGCCAGTCCGCGATGTCCATGGTCCGACAGCCGTCCTCGGTCGGCAGCCCCTTGAGGAAGTCCGTCAGCGTCGCCCCGGCCACCCGCTCGTTGCCGGGCTCGCCGAGGACCGCGCGGAGCCGTCCGAAGCCGGTCTCCAGCGCGTCCAGGTCGCCGGTCAGCCCGGTGCTCAGATAGCCGGCGGCCGTGTCCAGGCGCTCGCACGTGGCGACCACACCGTCACCCCGGGCGGCCACCGGCGCCGCGGCGAGCCGGTGGCGGAACCCCACCCCCTCCTGGGCGTCCACTGCCTCCCCGCAGTACCCCCGCGCGTGGGCCGCCGCCACGGCGTCCTCGATGCCGTGGGTGTCGTACCGCACCCACCCGGCGGCCGCCAGCACCGGCAGGGCGAGGCCGAGGGCGAGCACCCGCTGACCGGCCCGGGGGCCCGCCGCGGGATGCCGCCGCGCCAGCCACAGGCCGTGCGCGACCATCGCCGCCCACCACAGCAGCAGGAGTACCTCGCACCACGTCTCGGCCGTGGAGTACGTCAGCCGCAGCAGCGCGACCGTGACCACCGCGCACGCCCAGAACAGCCACCGGCGCCCCAGCATGAGATAACCCGCCCCGAGCAGCGAGGCGTTGCCGACGGCGACGGCGAGCGGATCGGGCTCACGCGGCGGCCGGGGCCCCGCGGGAGGCCGGGGTTCCCAGCCCGGGTCCCAGTACCCGGGCTGGTCCGGCCCCGGGGGCTCGCCCTCGGGGTGCTCCGGATTCTCGTACGGCGGCCGGGTCACGCGTCCAGCTCCTCGCCGGTGCGGAGGTGCCTCTCGCGGGCCCGGACGTACTCCTCGGCGGCCGGCCGGTACAGCAGGACGAGACCCGGGACCGCGAGGAACGCGCCCAGCAGCAGCGTGAAGCCGCCGTACAGCGCGTCCTCGAACGCGAACGTCGCCCCGAGCACGAAGACCACCGCCGTCAGACAGGTCACCGCGGTCCGGGCGGTGCGCTTTCCCCGGCCGGCCCGGACCGCGAACCAGAAGGAGACCGCCATGAGCAGGAGAGCCAGAACCGAGGCCTCCCCCGGACCGGTCGCCGCCGTCGTCGTGACCAGGGTTCCGAGCATCACCAGCACCACCGCCGCCGTCACGCTTCGCGGCCTACGGGTCGTCTCGGCGGTCATCGGATCACTTCCCTCATCCCTCATCCGTCCGTCCCTGAGCCCGGCGTACGCCGATGACTCACGGCGTACGCGGGGTGCCTGCGGGGTGGCGCGGCCGTGAGCGGTACGGCCCGCGCGCCACCCCGCAACTCCCCCGAGTACCGAGTCCACCCCGCGGCGGTGTTGTTCAGCAGCCCGGCCGCCGACCTGAACAATGCGGAACCGGCGCACGGCGGGCCGGGCGGCACCCGACCGTGCGGAACCGGAGTGAAGAGACCGTGAACTCCGCGTGCGCCAACGGCAGATGCCCGCCCCCGTGCTTGCCGCCCCTCCCGCGCGTGCCTACCGTGGGCGCCCGGACGGGGACCGAGAGCTACGGCGGGGCGGGGATACGTGAGCGGACGCGGAGTGGGACGCCGGGAGCGACGGCTCGACCCGGGAGCCGGACCGGTGCAGCGGTTCGCCGCGGAACTCCGCGCCCTGCGCGAGTCGGTGGGGCGGCCGACGTACCGGACGATGGCGGACAAGGTGCCGTTCTCGGTGACCGCCCTGTCCCAGGCCGCGGCCGGACGGCAGCTCCCCACGCTCGCCGTGACCCTCGCCTACGTCGACGTCTGCGGCGGCGACCCCGAGGAGTGGGAGCGGCGCTGGCGGGCGGCGAGCGCGGAGGCCGCCGCCCTCGCCGCCGCCGATGAGGAATCCCGCCCGCCCTACCGGGGCCTGACACGCTACGAACCGGACGACGCGGCGCTGTTCTTCGGCCGCGACCGGCTCGTGGACCGGCTGACCGCGCTGACCCGCCGGCACCGCTTCACCGCCGTCTTCGGGCCCTCCGGCAGCGGCAAGTCCTCCCTGCTGCGGGCCGGGCTCATCCCGCGCCTGCGCACCCCGGAGACCGGTCCGGACGCGCCCTGCGCCCCCGCGGCCGTCCGCGTCCTCACCCCCGGCGCCGATCCGCTGCGCACCCACGCGGACCGCCTGGACCCCGCTCCCGGCGCGGCCCCGGGCGCGGACACCTGGCTCATCGTCGACCAGTTCGAGGAGCTGTACACCCTCTGCGCCGACCCCGCCGAACGCAACGCCTTCGTCGACCGGCTGCTCGCCGCCGCCGCGCCGGGCGGCTCCCTGCGTGTGGTGATCGCCGTACGCGCCGACTTCCTGGGACGCTGCGCCGAACACCCCGCCCTCACGGCGGCGTTGCAGGACGCGACCCTGCTCGCCGGTCCGATGAGCCGCGAGGAGCTGCGGGAGGCCGTGGTCCGGCCGGCCGCAGCCGAGGGGCTGGTCGTCGAACGCGCCCTGACGGCACGGCTGCTCGACGAGGTCGAGGACGCCCCGGGCGGACTGCCGCTGATGTCGCACGCGCTGCTGGAGACCTGGCGGCACCGCACCGGCCGGACCCTCACCGAGACCGCCTACGAGAGGGCCGGTGGCCTGCGCGGCGCCGTCGTGCGCACCGCCGAGGAGGTGTACGGCGAACTCACCCCGCCCCAAGCCGAACTGGCCCGCCGCGTCCTGCTGCGGCTCGTCGCGCCCGGCGACGGCACCCCCGACACCCGGCGGCCCGCCGAACACGCCGAACTCGACCTCGGCGACCCCGACGGCACCCGCGCCGTCCTGGACCGGCTGGTCCGCGCCCGGCTGCTCACCCTCGACGACGGCACCGTCGAACTCGCCCACGAAGCCCTGATCACCGCCTGGCCGAGGCTGCGCGGCTGGATCGACGCCGAACGCGACCGGCTGCGCGTCCACCGCGCCCTCTCCGAGGCCGCCCGCACCTGGACCGGCCTCGGCCGGGAGAACGCCGCGCTCTACGCGGGCTCCCGCCTGGCCGCCGCCCACGACGCCTTCCCACCCGGCCACCGCGCCGAACTCACGCCGACGGAACGCGAGTTCCTCGCCGCGTCGACCGGCCGGCGGCGGCGCGCGCTGTGGCTCCGGCGCGGGCTGTCGGCCGCCCTCGCCCTGCTGGTGCTGGTCGCCTCCGCCACCGCCGTCGTCGCCCTCAGGCTGCGGGAGACCGCACAGGCGGAGCGGGACGACGCCGTCTTCGGCCGGATCACCGCCGAGGCCGACCGGCTGCGCCCCACCAGCACCCCCCTGTCCGCCCGGCTCGACGTCGCCGCGCTCGGCATGCGCACCACCCCCGAACTCAGGACGGCGCTCACCACGGACGCGGGCCGGGTGCTGTCCACCCGGCTGCCCGGACACCGGGACATCGGCAGCGCCGTGGTCTTCGCCCCCGACGGGCGGACCCTCGCGAGCGGCGGCCACGACGGCACCATACGGCTGTGGGACACCTCGGGAGCCGACCCGCGCGCACCGCTCGGCGAGCCGCTGCGCATCACCGGCGGCGACGTCGGCGCGCTGGCCTACTCGCCCGACGGCACGCTGCTCGTCGCGGCCGGCCAGGGCGGCGGCATCCGCCTGTGGGACGTACGCGACCGCGCGCGGCCCCGGCCGCTGGGCCGGCCCCTGGTGAGCCACGCG
Organism: Streptomyces sp. NPDC058985; assembly: GCF_042740985.1. Lineage (NCBI taxonomy): Bacteria > Bacillati > Actinomycetota > Actinomycetes > Kitasatosporales > Streptomycetaceae > Streptomyces > Streptomyces sp. NPDC058985. The sequence goes on from NZ_JBHYJX010000052.1 coordinate 36,004, forward strand.
GAGAAGTCCGTCACCTCCGTGGCCTTCGCCGCCGACGGCCGCACCCTCGCCACCGCGGGCGACGACGGCACCCTCCGCCTGTGGGACGTCCGGGACCCGGCCCGGCCCACGCCGCTCGGCGAGCCGGCCCGCGCCGACACCCGCAGCGTCCGGGACGTCGCCTTCGCGCCGGACGGCCGCACCCTCGCCACCGCCGGACACACCGGGACCGTACGGCTCTGGCGGGCCGACGTCGCCGACGGGCCCGCCCCGCTCGGCGAGCGGCGGCGCGCGCACGACGAGGCGGTCTGGTCCCTCGCGTACTCCCCGGACGGCGACACCCTGGCCACCGCCGGCTACGACGACACGGTGCGGCTGTGGGACGTCTCCGGCGGCGACGCCCCGCGCCCCTTGGGCGAACCGCTCACCGGGCACTCCGCCGCCGTGTGGTCCGTGGCCTTCGGCCCGGACGGACACACCCTGGCCAGCGCCGCGCAGGACGACACCGTGATCCTCTGGAACGTCGCCAACCCCGCCTACCCGCAGCAGATCGGCGAACCGCTGACCGGCCACACCGAGGGCCTCTGGGACCTGGCGTTCGCGCCGGACGGCCGCACCCTCGCCACCACCGGTGCCGACCGGGGCGTCCGCCTGTGGCACCTGCCGGAGAACGTCCTCACCGACTTCACCAACCCGCTCACCGCCGTCGCCTACGCCCCCGGCGACCGGCTGTTCGCCGCCGCCAGCACCGACGACGCCCTGGTCCGGCTCTGGGACGTCGGCCGGCCGGAACACCCGCGCAGGCTGCCGCGAGCCCTCACCGGCCACGAGGCAGCCGTCCTCACCGTCGCCTTCTCCCCGGACGGCCGCACGGTCGCCTCCGGCGACGAGGACGGCACCGTACGGCTGTGGGACGTCTCCGACCCGGCCCGTCCCGCCCCCGCCGCCACCCTCCCCGACGCACACCCGGGCGGCGCCCTCACCGTCGCCTTCTCCCCGGACGGCCGGACCCTCGCGACCGGCGGCGCGGACGAGCGGGCCCGGCTGTGGGACGTCCGCGACCGCGACGACGTACGTCCTGTCGGGGCGCCGCTGTCCGCCCACACCGACTGGGTCGGCTCCGTCGCCTTCTCCCCGGACGGGCACACCCTCGCCACCGGCAGCCAGGACAAGACGGCCCGGCTGTGGGATGTCCGCGACCGCGGCCGGGCCCGGCCGCTGGGCGAACCCCTGACCGCCCACGGCGACTGGGTCAACTCCGTGGCCTTCGCCCCCAAGGAGCACGTCCTCGCCACCGGCGGCCGGGACCGCACCGTACGGCTGTGGGACGTCACGGACCCCGGCCGGGTCCGGCCCCTGGGCGAGGAGCTGACCGGGCACCGCGGCGGCGTCACCTCCGTGTCCTTCGCCCCCGACGGGCGCACCCTCGCCAGCGGCGGCGAGGACCACGCCGTACGCCTGTGGAACGTGGCCGACCCCGCCCGCGCCGAGGCGTTCGGCGGCCCCCTGACCGGCCACCTGGACACGGTCACCTCGGTCGCGTTCGCGCCCGGCGGCGACACCCTGGCCTCCGCGGGCAACGACCTGACGGCCAGGATCTGGACCCTGGACACGGACCGGGCCGTCCGGCACGTCTGCGCCCGCACCGGCGGCGACCTCACCCCCGCCCGCTGGCACGAACTGCTGCCGCAACTCGCCTACCGGCCCACCTGCCGGTAGCCGGGCGGAGAGCGGCTCACAGCGCGTTGGTCACGGTCACCGTCACCTGAGCGCCGGGCGCCTTCTCCGCGAGCGCGGCGGTCACCGCGTCGCGCACCGCGCGGGCGACGGTCAGGGCACGGTGGCCGCGGCGGACGACGATCTGGACGTCGACCTCCCACGGCCCCGCCCCGGAGGCCCGGGTCACCCGCACGCCCGCGGGCGCCCGCCCGGCCGCGCGCGGCGGTCCGGTGCGGGCGGAGCCGCGGACCAGGTCCGCGAGTCCCGGGCGCAGGAAGGCGACGCCCGGCACCTCGGCGGTCACCCGCGCGACGGCTGCGGCGAGTGCGTCACGGCCGGTGGCGGCAGCGGTCACGGTCGGGTCCCTTCTTCCCTGCCGGCCGGTCCCGGCTCCGCGCCGGCCGGCTCGGTCACGTCGGTGATGTGCACGTCCACGTGGTCCACCGGCAGTCCCAGGGAGTCGTCGGCCGCCCCGTGCACCCGCCGCCGGATCTCCTCCGCCAGGCCGCGCAGGTGCGCCGTGAGCGGTACGACGACCTCCAGCCGTACCCGGACCGGCCCGCGCGAGGGCCCGGTGCCGGACTCGGCGGGCCGGATCCGGCAGGAGCCCGCGCGTACGCCCGGCACGGTCTCGGCGGCGGCCCGCAGCGCCTTGGCCGCCATCGCCTCCCGCACCCACAGGTCCTCCGCGCGCTCCCCGAGAGGCAGCGGCGGGCCGGGCCGCAGCTCCAGCCGGACGACGTCCATGACCCGCTCGGTCAGCGCCCCGGCGTCCCACTGCGGCTCACGCCCGCTCCCCGCCTCGCGCACCGCGGCCCCGAGCAGGTCCAGTTGCCGGACGGCGGCCGAGCAGTGCGGGCAGTCCCGCAGGTGCGGGTCGTCCGCGGCGTCCTCCCAGGACTCCCACACCGCGGACAGCAGCCGCCCGCATTCCAGCCGTTCGTCGTCGCCGGACCCGTGGGCACCGCCGGGCCCGGTGCCGGGCCCGGGCAGCTCGGCGCCGGTGTTCATCGCCATGCGGTCATCGCCTCCGTCAGGCAGCGTCGTGCGCGGAACACCCGGCCGCGGGCAGCCTCGGGGCTGATCCCGACCGTCTCCGCGATCGTCTCGTACGACTGGCCCTCCAGCTCTCTGAGCACCCAGCAGACCCGCTGCTCGGGGGAGAGCTCGGACAGTGACCTGCCCAGCGCCACCGCGGCGGCGTGCGACTCGGCGGCCCGTGCGGGGGAGACCGCGTGGTCCGGCGCCTGCGGCTCGGGCACGCTGTCGAGGTCCGTGACGGGGCGTCTGGAACGCAGCATGTTCAGGCACCGGTTGACGACGATGCGGTGCATCCAGGTGCCGAAGGCCGACTGCCCCCGGAACTCCGGGAGCCTGCGCCACGCGCTGACGAACGCGTCCTGTACCGCGTCCTCCGCCTCGGAGGGACTGCCCAGCACGCTCGCCGCCAGCCGCAGCAGCCCCGGCGCGTGCCGGCGCACGAGCGCCTCGAAGGCGTCCTCGTCGCCCTCGGCGGCCCGTACCGCGAGCAGTCCGTCGTCGCCCGGCACGTGCGCTCCCTTCCGTCGTTCCCCACGGTTCCCGTGGGCGGGTTCCCCGGTTGGACACGCCGCCCGCTCCCGGCGTTACGCGAAGAGGTGAAGCCGCGGGAGGAAGAAATCTCCCGGACCCGCGTAACGCCGCATCGCGACCGGTGTCCAACGTCCAGCAACACCAAACGACCACCGTTGACGGAGGACACCATGACGACGACACCGCAGACGGCCACGACCGAGAAGAAGAGCGGCGGCACGGGCATCGGCGCGCAGGGCGGCGCGACCACCGTGAGCGGCGGCTCCACCGGCGCCACCGAACCGGCCGGCACGCGGGGCCGTACGTCCATCGCCGACGTCGTGGTCGTCAAGATCGCGGGCATGGCGGCGCGCGAGATCCCCGGCGTGTACGACATGGGCGGCGGCCTGTCCCGCACCATCGGCGCGGTCCGCGACCGGGTGCCCGGCGGCCGGCCCAACGTGGGCCGCGGCGTGAAGGTCGAGGTCGGCGAGCGGCAGACCGCGATCGACCTGGACCTGGTCGTGGAGTACGGCGTCCCGATCGCGGACCTCGCCCGGGACGTACGGGAGAACGTGATCGACGCCGTCGAGCGCATCTCCGGCCTGGAGGTCGTCGAGGTCAACATCACGGTCAACGACGTCCACCTGCCCGACGACGAGGACCCGGAGCGGCCGGTGGAGGCGCGCGTGGAGTGAGGAGCGGTTTCCGGAGCATGAGCAGGTGCGAGGCGGAGGTGAGTGATGAGCAGAGCGGTGATCGGCATGCTGGTGGGCATGGCGCTGGCCTTCGCCGGGTATTTCGGCGGGTTCGGGGCGTTCCTGCTGGTGGCCGCGCTGGGCGCGGTCGGCGCCGTGGTGGGGCGCCTGATCGACGACGGCACCGACTGGCGTGAGTTCCTGGCCCCCCGGGACCGGAGGATCAGGTGACGGCGGCACCGGCCGAACGCGGCAGGACCGTCGTCGCCGACCGGGCCGTGCGCCGCATCGCCGAACGCGCCGCCACCGAGGCCGACCTCGGCGGGCGGCGCGCCCGGGTGACGCACGGCACGGCGGCCGTCCACGGGCGCCACGCCGACGTCCGCGTGGACGTACGGCTGCCGTATCCGGCGGCGCTCGGCGAGACGGGGGAGCGGGTCCGGAGCCGGATGGCCGACCGGGTCGCCGAGCTGAGCGGCCTGACGGTGCGTGCGGCGACGGTCCGCGTCCAGTCGCTGGCCGCGGACCGGACGGCCCCGCCGCCGCCCCCGGCCGACGGTGCCGGTCCCTCGCGCCGGGCCCGGCGGCCCTGGTCGGCGCGCCGGGTCCCGGCCGCGCTGGCGGCCCTCGTCGGGACCGGAGTGTGCGCGCTCCTGCTGTACGACGTCCTGGCCGTGCACGCCGCCGACCGCGGCCCGGCCGCCTGGCGCACCGATGCCGTCGACTGGCTCGCCACGCACGGCCCGGGGGACACCCCGGTCGTCGCGGGCGGCGCCGTCGCGGCCGTCCTGGGCGTCTGGCTGCTGTGGCTGGCGCTCACCCCGGGCCTGCGCGGGGTGCTCCCGATGGCCCCGGTGCCCGCCAGCGGCCCGCAGCGGGCGGTACTGGAACGGCCGGCGGTGGCCGAACTCCTCCGGGACGCCGTCACCGCCGTACCCGGGGTGACGGACGTCCGCGTGCGCTGCGGAAGACGGCGTGTCCGCGTCCGCGCCCGCCTCGGCTTCGGCGACCGCACCGCCACCCACACCGCTGTTCGCGACGCCACCGCCACGGCCCTCGACGGCCTGGGCCTGACCCGCCCCCTCAAACCCCGCGTCACCCTGCGCCCGGAGCCCCACTGGCGCAAGCCCGAGGCGACACCGCCGGCACAGCCCGGCTCTCCGGCGGGGGAGGGGCCCGAGTCGCGGCCCGGTGACGGCGCCCCGCCCCGGCCGCGAGCCGGCGACGAACGGCCCGCTCCCGTCGCCGACCCCGTCGACCCGGGACGCTCCCCGAAGCCGCCGCCCCCGAAGGAGACCGATTCGTGAACCCCTCGCGCAACGCCGTCAACCGGACGCTGCTCGCGCTGACCGGGGCGGCCCTGCTGACCGGCGGCGGATGGCTCGGGCTCAGCGGCGGCGCGGTCGCCGACCGGCTGCCCGGATGGTGGCCCCGGCCCGAGGACGGCGCCGTGCTGCTGGACCGGGCCGGTCTCGCCGGGCTGCGCGGTGAGGACTGGTGGACCCCCGTGGTCGTCGCCGGTACGGCCGCCGCGCTGCTGCTGTTCCTCACCTGGCTCCTCGCCCAGCCGCGCCGGGACGGTGACCGGCGGCTGCCGCTGGCCGGCCCGCCCCTCACCCTGCGCTCCCGCGCGCTGGCCGACGCGGTCGCCCACCGCGCCGAGGCCACCCCGGGCGTCGCCCGCGCCCGCGTACGGCTGCCCGCCGGCCGGAAACGCTCACGGGCCCGCGTACGGCTGCTGCTCGAACCCGGCACCGCCCCCGGCCGCGTCCTCGAACAGCTCACCCACGGCCCGCTCGACGAGGCCCGCGCCTCCCTGGCGCCGCACCCGCTGCACACCCACGTCCGCATGGGCGTACGGTCCCGTCGCGAGCGGCGCACCCGATGACCACGACGGCGACCTACCTGGAGAACAGGCTGACCCGGCTCCGGAAGCGCGCCGTGCCCTGGACCGGCGCGCTGCGCCGCGTGCCGCGCGCGATGTGGGACGACAACGACTCGGACTGGGCGGCGGCCCTCACCTACTACGCCGTTCTCGCCCTGGTGCCCGCCCTCGTCGTCACCGCCTCCGTCATCGGCCTGGTCGCACCCGACCTGACGGACCGTCTGATCGACGATGTGACGTCCTGGGCGCCCGCCCAGTCCGGTGCCGAACTGCAGCGCACCCTGCGGGAGATGGCGGGGGAGCGCTCCGCCGCGCTGACCGTGGCGGTGGGCGGCTGCGTGGGCGCGCTCTGGTCCGCCTCCAGCTACCTCGCGGTCTTCCGGCGCGCCCTGCACGAGATGCACGGCCTGCCCGACCGGCGCCCCCTGTGGCACCGGCTGCACCGCATCGTCCTCACCGCGCTCGGCCTGCTCGGACTGCTCGTCGCCGGCGCCCTTGTCCTGCTGCTGACCGGACCCCTGGCCCGGGCGCTGGGCCGGCTGGCCGGCATCGGCACGACGGCGACCGCCGCCTGGTCCCTGCTCCGCTGGCCGCTGCTGCTGTGCCTGGTCGCGCTGCTGGTCCTCGTGCTCTTCCGGACCGGCCCCGCCCCGGCCCGCCGCAGCCGGGAGGCGGTGCCCGGCGGCGCCCTGGCGGCGCTGCTCTGGATGGCCTCCTCCGCGGCCTTCTCCCTCTACGCCTCCGGCATCGGCACCTACGGCCGCCTGTACGGCTCCCTGGCCGGGGTCGTGGTCTTCCTGGTGTGGCTGTGGGTCTCGAACCTGTCCCTGCTGGCCGGTGCCCGTTTCGTCGTGGAGCTGAGCCGGGTCCGTCGCGGACAGAACCCGTCCGCGAGCCCCGCTACCGTGCAGCCATGACGACCAAGGCAGGCACGAGCGCCCCCGTCCTCGGCATCCGCGCCCTCAACCGCGCCACCCTCGCCCGGCAGTTGCTGCTGCGCCGCGCGGCCCTGTCCGCCGAGGACGCCGTCGAGCATCTCGTCGGACTCCAGGCCCAGAACGTCACGCCCCCGTACTACGCGCTCGCCGCCCGCCTCGACGGCTTCACGCCCGAGGACCTGTCGGAGGCGATGGCCGGCCGACGGGTCGCCCGCCTCGTCACCCTGCGCTCGACCATCCACACCCACACCGCCGACGACTGCCTCACCCTGCGCCCCCTGGTGCAGGCCGCCCGGGACCGGGAGCTGCACGCCTTCCGCAAGGGCCTGGCGGGCGTCGACCTGGACCGGCTCGCCGACCACGCCCGCGACCTGGTCGAGGCCGAGCCGCGCACCATGGCCCAGTTGCGCGAGGCCCTGCTCGCCGAGTGGCCCGACGCCGACCCGCGGTCCCTGGCCGTCGCCGCCCGCTGCCGCCTCCCCCTCGTCCAGGTCACCCCGCGCGGACTCTGGGGCAGGAGCGGCCAGGTCACGCTCACCACCGCCGAGCACTGGCTGGGCCGCCCCGCCCGGCCCGCGCCCGCACCGGACGACACGGTCCTGCGCTACCTGGGCGCCTTCGGACCCGCCTCCGTGAAGGACATGCAGACGTGGGCGGGCCTGACCCGGCTGCGGGACGCCTTCGAACGGCTCCGCCCCCGGCTGGTCACCTTCCGCGCCCCGGACGGCACCGAACTCTTCGACCTCCCGGACGCGCCGCGCCCCGACCCGGACACCCCGGCCCCGCCGCGCTTCCTGCCCGAGTTCGACAACCTGCTGCTCTCCCACGCCGACCGCACCCGCGTCGTCCCGCCCGCCCACAAGGGCCGTACCTGGACGGGGAACCAGGCCCACCGCGTCCTCCTCGTCGACGGCTTCGTGGCCGGACTGTGGAAGCCGGCGGACGACGCCCTGGTCGTCGAACCCTTCGACCGCCTGCCCGGGGAACGCCGGGCCGAGGTCGTGGCCGAGGGGGAGCGGATGCTGGCCGTCATGCGGCCGGAAGCCGCGTACGGCGTCCGCTTCGGGACGGTACGCGGCTGACGCACTGGAGAGGGGGCGCTGCGGGCCGCTCGTGGAGGCTCGCAACGCCCCCTGGCTTGCACCTGAGGAGTACTCAGGAGATCAGGAGACCTGCCGGGGCGGGGCTACGAGGTGACCTGCGCGGTCACCTGGTCCGAGAACGTGGTCAGCCGGGAGTAGACCCCCGGATAGCCGGCCCTCGCGCAGCCCTCGCCCCAGGAGGTGACCCCTGCCAGGACGCCCCCGATGACCAGGGGTCCGCCGCTGTCGCCCTGGCAGGTGTCCACGCCGCCGGACGGCAGCCCGGCGCACACCATGTCGCTCGCGACGAAGTCGGAGCCGTACGAGCCGCCGCAGTCCGAGTCGGAGACGACCGGCACGGTCGCGGTCCGCAGCTGGTTGGAGGAACTGCCGTTCTCCCGGGTGGTGCCCCAGCCGAGCACCCGGGCCTCGTTGCCGGCCGCGTAGACCGAGGTGTCCGAGGAGGAGACGTACTTCGCCGGCTTGTACGGCATCGACGAAGCCAGCGTCAGCACCGCCACGTCGTCGCCGTTGGTGGCGTCGGTGTAGTCCGGGTGCACCCAGATCCGGCTGACCCGGGCGACCGTGCCGTTCGAGCCGTTGAGGTACGTGCGTCCGCCGACCACGCGGACGCTGCGCGCGCTCTCGCCGGCCATGCAGTGCGCGGCGGTGACGACCTTGGTGGGTGAGACGAGGGTGCCGCCGCAGAACTGGTTCTCGGAGGCGTCGGTGACCTGCATGACGAACGGATACGCGCCCGTCGTGGTGGTGGTGCCGCCGACGATCGGCTGCGGCGCGGCGACGGCGGAGGGGGCGGCGAGCAGCGCGGCTGCGCCTGCGGTGGCCAGGACGGCGGCTGCCGATCTGGCGCGGATGAGCCCGAACATGAGTCTCCTCAAGGTTGCCGGTGGGGGGTCGCACGGGCTTGGGGGGTGCACGGGGGTCTCGGGACAGACCCCCGTATGCCCGGGCGAGCGGCACGTGTTCACGCTAGAACCGGCGGTCGGGGCACCCCAATGAGGGAACCCCCTAGGGGAGGCGGGCAGGGAAAACCCTCGGTGCGCGGCCGGTAAACCCCCGCCGTTCTCAGTCCGTTCGCCCGCCCGCCGCCAGCCGGACGAGGTCGACCCGGGACCGGATCCCGAGCTTGCGGTAGACCCGGGTCAGGGTCGCCTCGACGGTCTTGACGCTGACGAAGAGCCGGGCGGCGATCTCCCGGTTCGTCGCGCCCTCCATGACCAGCGCGGCCACCTGACGCTCCATCGCGGCCAGCCCCGCGAGACCGTCCGGTGTGGCGGCCGGTGCCGGGGACGGTCCCGCCGACCGCGCCGCGGCGGCCGCCTCCACCCGCTCCAGCCAGGGCAGCGCCCGGCAGCGCCGGAACAGCCGCGTCGCTTCGTCGTACGACGCCGCCCCCGGCGCCCGGCCCGGCCGTCCGGCGTGCAGTCCGGCCAGCGCGAAGGCCGTCCGCGCCTCCTCCAGGCCGTACCCAAGACCGGCCAGCCGCTCCCGCGCCGACGTCAACCGCGCGACGGCCGCCCGGTGTTCGCCCCGGCCCGCGCGCACCAGGGCCTCCGCCCGGTCCAGCACGGCGAGCACGCCGCCCCGCCCGAGCCGCAGCGCGTGCGCGCGGCTGACCTCGATGACGTCCATCGCCTCGGCCGGCTCGCCGGTCCGCACCAGAGCCTCCGCCAGATCGCCCTGCCACCGTCCGCGCGCCGGGTCGGTGATGCCCGCCCCGGCCTCCAGCTCCCGCACCCGGCGCAGGGCCCGCACGGCCGCCCCCGCGTCGCCCGCCACCAGGTTCGCGTGGCCGAGCGCGGCCAGCGCCCGCGACAGGTACACGGCGTCGCCGTCCTCCTCCGCCCGCCGCACCGCCTCCCGCGCCAGCTCCAGGGCCCGGTCCGGGTCGCCGCCCGCGGCCTCGGCGAGCGCGGCCTGCATCGCGCCGGCACCCTCGCCGATGCCCGCGTCCCGGGCCAGCGTCAGGCTCTCCCGCGCCAGTTCCAGGGCCCGGCCGCAGTGCCCGGAGTGCAGCTCGGTCTCGGCCAGGAAGCGCAGATAGTGGACCTCGCTCTCGGCCATGCCGCGGCGGCGCACCTCACGCAGCAGCGTGGTGACGGTGGCCCGCGCCTCGGCCAGCCGGTCGCTCATCACCAGCCACCGGAACCGGGACGACCCGGCCCCATTGTGGTGGCACGCCACCCGCGGGTCCTGCGGCTCGGCCAGCGCCCGTCCGATGGTCGCCGGGGCGTCCGGATGCCCCATCAGCGTCTCGCACTGGGCCTGGAACGCCAGCGCGAGCAGTTCGGTGCGCCGGTCGGCGCCCCGCGCCGCCAGCCGGGCGGCGTGCGCGGCCTCCTCCCGGCCCTGGGCGAAGTCGCCCTGCACCACCAGGGAGCGCCAGGCCAGCTGGTAGTGGACCTGGGCGAGCAGCCGCGGGTCGTCGCCCGCGTCGGCCAGGGCCTGCGGGAAGACGGCGTCGACCTCGCCGATGGCCTGCCCGGCGGCCTCGATCACCACCATCCAGGCGCGGACCCGGTCGGCGGGGGCGGTGGCCCGGGTCAGCACCTCGCGGGCGATGTCCCGGGCGAGATCCTGCTCGCCCGCCGTGATCGCGTCCTCGGCGGCCGCCACCCGGCGTTCGTCCGGTCCCGGTGCGCTGTCCGCCGGGGTGTGCCGGGCGGCGAGCAGGCCGAGCGAGGCGGCCACCGACGGAGCCCCGCGGTCCCGGGCCAGCGAGGCCGCCTCCGCCAGCCGCGCCGCCACCTCCGGGTCGGTGCCGGTGGTGGCCAGGGCGAGGTGCCGGGCGCGCTCGATCGGGTCGGAGGCGGCCGTGGACAGCGCGGCGTGCGCGGCCCGCCGCTCGGGCGCCGGGGCCTCGGCGTACAGCGCGGCCGAGATCAGCGGATGCGCGAACCGTACGGTCGGACCCTCCGGGTCGGTCGCCAGCAGTCCCAGCGCCGCCGCCTGGGCCGTCTCGGCCTCGGCGTTCTCCCGGCCGGCCGCGCGCAGCAGGGCCGGCGTCGGGCGGGCGCCGGCGCTGGCCACCAGCAGGGTGCGGCGGGCCTCGTCCGACAGCATCTCCAGGCGGGAGAGGACCAGGGCGCGCAGCGAGGTCGGCACCGGCAGCGGTTCGCCGGGCCGGGGTGCCGCGGGGCTCTCGGCCAGCGCCCGGCCCAGTTCCAGGGCGAAGAGCGGATTGCCGCCGCTGGTGCGGTGGATGTCGCGGACCGTGGCCCGGTGCAGGCCCGCGTAGCCGCGTTCGCCGAGCAGCGTCGCGACCTGGGCGCGGGTCAGCGGGCCGAGGCGGACCGCGCGGGTGTCCGGCGGGGAGGCGCGCAGATGGCGGTCGTACTCGGCGTCCTCCGTCTCGGGCCCCTCGGTCCGCACCGCGCACAGCAGCCGCACCGGGGTCTCGCCCAGGCGCCGGGCGGCGAAACCGAGGAGTTCCGCGCTGGCCGGATCCAGCCACTGGAGGTCGTCGGCGACGACGAGGACGGGGCCCGCGGCGGCGAGGGCGCGCAGGGCGGACAGCACCGCCAGCCGCAGCGCCAGGCCGTCGCGCTGGAGCGTCGATTCGCCGCGGCCGGTGAGCGCCGACTCCAGCGCGGTGCGCTGCGCGGCGGGCAGCGTCCGGGACACGTCGTCCAGGACCAGACCCAGGAGGTCGGCCAGGGCGAGGAAGGGGAGATGCGATTCGGACTCCGTGGCCGAGCAGCGCAACACGGTGTGCGAGGAGCGGGCGTATTCCGCGGCCAGGGTGCGCAGGACGGTCGACTTTCCGATTCCGGCGGGCCCGTGCAGCAGCACACTGCCGCCCCGGGCCAGTTGCTCACGTGCCGCGCCGAATGACTCCTCCCGCCCGATGACCAGGTCGGAGCGGCATCCGGCAGACTCCGCGAAGTCCCGTGGCACGGTGACCGCTCCCTCCGAGTGTCGTGTCCGGGCCAATGTTAGGCAACGGGCCATCGGATGAAGGAGGGACGAGGAGGTGAGGCGGACAACAAACCGGCGGGCACGGAAATCGAAGAACGGCGGGACATCCCCGGGCCGCCCCGCACCCTACGGCAGCCATCCCGTCCGGCGGGCCCGGGCGACCGCCTCGGTGCGGGTGCGGGCGCCCAGCTTGCGCATCGCCGAGCGCAGGTAGCTCTTCACGGTCTCCGCGCCCAGCCCGAGCCGCTCCGCGGCCTCGACGTTCGTCGCGCCCGCGGCCACGCAGGCCAGCACGTCCACCTCGCGCGGGGCGGGCCGGGGTCCCGGTCCAGGCTCGCCCCCGGGCGCCAGCAGGCCGCAGGCGCGCAGCAGCTCCTCGCGCAGCGCGGGGTCCGCGATCCGGGGCGCCAGCGCCCGCAGCGCCGCGTGCGCCTCCCGTACCTGCTCCCAGCCCGCCGCGTCCGCCGGGTCGTGCCCCGGGCCGGGCCGGGCCGCCGCCAGCAGCTCGTCCGTCTCGTCCCGCAGCACCAGCGCCTGCTCCACGTCCCGGGCCGCCGCCACGGCCGCTCCCAGGGTGCGGTCGCCCAGCGGCTGAGCGGTGCGCAGGGCGCCGTACAGCACACCGCGCACCCGGCGCCGTACCACCACCGGGACCGCCAGCACCGAGCGCAGCCCCTCGGCCGCGACGGGCCGGTCGTACTCGTGGCTGATCTGCGCGGAGACGGAGTAGTCCGTCACCGCGCAGGGCCGCGACAGCGCCACCGCCCGGCCGCCGAGACCGTTGCCCGAGGTCACCGCGAGGGCGCTGAGCGCGGCCGTCGCCGTGCCGCTCAGCTCGCTGATGCGCACCTGCCGCCGGCCCGCCTCCACCAGCCCGCCGAAGGCGACCGGCAGCCCGGTCGCCCGCCGCAGCCGCACCAGCGCACCCCGGATCTCTCCTCCGTCCCCCGGCTCCACCGCCACCCGTTCCGCCCTCCCTCACACCCGTCCCGGGGCGCCCACCCCCGTTCGGGGGTAGTGAGACCTGCATCACGGATTACACGATGGCAGAGAGCCGCCCGGCAAGGTCCGGCACGAAGGAGGACAGATGACGACGGCCACGGAGCTGTTCCGCAGCGCGCGGGACTTCCTGCTGGAGCACCGCGAGGACTACACCGCCGCCTACGAGGGCTTCACCTGGCCCCGCCCCCGGGACTTCAACTGGGCGCTGGACTGGTTCGACGTCATCGCCGACGGCAACGAGCGCACCGCGCTGCACATCGTCGAGGAGGACGGCTCCGAGGTCCGGGTCTCCTTCGCCGAGATGTCCGCCCGCTCCGACCGGGTCGCCAACCGGCTGCGGGAGTGGGGGGTGCGTGCCGAGGACCGCATCCTCGTCATGCTCGGCAACCAGACCGAACTCTGGGAGACCGCGCTCGCCGCGATGAAGCTCCGCGCCGTCGTCATCCCGGCCACCCCGCTGCTCGGCCCCGCCGACCTGCGCGACCGCGTCGACCGCGGCAAGGTGCGGCACGTGATCGTCCGCGCCGGGGACGCCGGCAAGTTCGACGACGTGCCCGGCGACTACACACGCGTCGCCGTCGGCGGCACGGCACCCGGCTGGCTGCCCTACGCGGACGTGCACACCGCCGGCGCCGGTTTCACCCCGGACGGCCCCACCGCCGCCGACGACCCGCTGATGCTGTACTTCACCTCGGGCACCACCGCCCGCCCCAAGCTGGTCGAGCACACCCACGTGTCGTACCCGGTCGGCCACCTGGCGACCATGTACTGGATCGGGCTGCGGCGCGGCGACGTCCACCTGAACATCTCCTCGCCCGGCTGGGCCAAGCACGCCTGGTCGAACCTGTTCGCGCCCTGGAACGCCGAGGCGACCGTCTTCCTGTACAACTACACGCGGTTCGACGCGGCCCGCCTGATGGCCGAGATGGACCGGGCCGGGGTGACCACCTTCTGCGCCCCGCCGACCGTGTGGCGCATGCTCATCCAGGCCGACCTCACCCAGCTCGCCCACCGCCCGCGCGAGGTCGTCGCCGCCGGTGAGCCGCTCAATCCCGAGGTGATCGAACAGGTCCGCGAGGCCTGGGGCGTGACCGTCCGGGACGGCTTCGGCCAGACCGAGACCGCCGTCCAGGTCTCCAACAGCCCCGGACAGGTGCTGAAGACGGGTTCCATGGGCCGCCCCAGCCCCGGCTACCGCGTCGAACTCCTCGACCCGGTGACCGGTGCCCCCGGCGCCGACGAGGGCGAGATCGCCCTGGACCTGTCCGCGCACCCCGTCGGCCTGATGACCGGCTACCACGGCGACCCCGACCGCACGGCGGAGGCGATGGCCGGCGGCTACTACCGCACCGGCGACATCGGCTCCCGGGACGCCGACGGTTACCTGACCTACGTCGGACGCAGCGACGACGTCTTCAAGGCCTCCGACTACAAGATCTCCCCGTTCGAGCTGGAGAGCGCCCTGCTGGAGCACGAGGCGGTCGCCGAGGCGGCGGTCGTGCCCGCCCCGGACGCGCTGCGCCTCGCCGTACCGAAGGCGTACGTCGTCCTGGCGGCGGGCTGGGAGCCGGGACCGGACACCGCGAAGGTGCTGTTCGAGCACTCCCGCGAAGTCCTCGCCCCCTACAAGCGCCTGCGCCGCCTGGAGTTCGGCGAGCTGCCCAAGACCGTCTCCGGCAAGATCCGCCGCATCGAGCTGCGCGAGGCCACCGCGGCCGGTTCCGCGAACGAGTACCGCGAGGAGGACTTCCGGTGACCCCACCCCTGTCGTACGCCCACGGCACCAGCACCACCCCCCTGCTCGGCGACACCATCGGCGCCAGCCTCGACCGGGCGGTCGCCGCCCACCCGGACCGTGACGCCCTGGTCGACGTACCGTCCGGACGCCGGTGGACCTACGCCGAGTTCGGCGCCGCCGTCGACGAGGTGGCGCGCGGACTGCTGGCGAAGGGTGTCACCCAGGGCGACCGGGTCGGCATCTGGGCGGTCAACTGCCCGGAGTGGGTCCTCGTCCAGTACGCCACCGCCCGCATCGGCGCCGTCATGGTGAACGTCAACCCGGCCTACCGGGCACACGAGCTGGAGTACGTCCTCCAGCAGTCGGGCATCACCGTCCTCGTCGCGTCCCTCGCCCACAAGGGCAGCGACTACCGGGCGATCGTGGAGCAGGTCCGCGGCCGGTGCCCCGCGCTGCGCGAGACCGTCTACATCGGCGACCCCTCCTGGGACGCGCTGAGCGAGGGCGCCGCGCGGGTGCCGCGGGACCGCCTCGACGCGATCGCCGCGGGGCTGAGCTGCGACGACCCGGTCAACATCCAGTACACCTCCGGCACCACCGGCTTCCCCAAGGGCGCCACCCTCTCCCACCACAACATCCTCAACAACGGCTACTGGGTGGGCCGCACGGTCGGCTACACGGAGCAGGACCGGGTCTGTCTGCCGGTGCCCTTTTATCACTGTTTCGGCATGGTAATGGGGAATCTGGGCGCCACCTCGCACGGCGCGTGCATCGTCATCCCCGGCCCGTCCTTCGAACCGGCCGCCACGCTGGAGGCGGTGCAGCGGGAGAGGTGCACGTCCCTGTACGGCGTCCCGACGATGTTCATCGCGGAGCTGAACCTCCCCGACTTCGCCTCCTACGACCTCACCTCCCTGCGCACCGGCATCATGGCGGGCTCGCCCTGCCCGGTCGAGGTGATGAAACGGGTGGTCGCCGAGATGCACATGGAGCAGGTCTCCATCTGCTACGGCATGACCGAGACCTCCCCGGTCTCCCTCCAGACCCGCATGGACGACGACCTCGAACACCGCACCGGCACCGTCGGCCGGGTCCTTCCGCACATCGAGGTGAAGGTCGTCGACCCGGTGACCGGAGTGACCGTGCCGCGCGGCGACGCCGGAGAACTGCGCACCCGCGGCTACAGCGTGATGCTCGGCTACTGGGACGAGCCCGAGAAGACCGCCGAGGCCATCGACGCGGGCCGCTGGATGCACACCGGGGACCTCGCCGTGATGCGCGAGGACGGGTACGTGGAGATCGTCGGCCGCATCAAGGACATGATCATCCGGGGTGGCGAGAACATCTACCCGCGCGAGGTCGAGGAGTTCCTCTACGCCCACCCGAAGATCGCGGACGTCCAGGTGGTCGGCGTACCCCACGAGCGCTACGGCGAGGAGGTCCTCGCCTGTGTCGTCCCGCGCGACGCCGCCGACCCGCTCACCCTGGAGGAACTGCGCGCGTACTGCGACGGGCAGTTGGCCCACTACAAGGTGCCCAGCCGCCTCCAGCTCCTGGACTCCTTCCCCATGACCGTGTCGGGGAAGGTGCGCAAGGTGGAGCTGCGGGAGCGGTACGGGAAGCCCGCCTGAGCGGGACTACTGGACCAGCTCCAGGTGCGGGTGGTCCGCGGACACCGGGCAGACGTGGAGTTGCAGGGCGTAGCCGCCGGCGACGACGACCCGGGTGTAGTTCGCCGGAGGAACACCGGGGGGAAGCGGGTCGCGGGCCCGGTCCCCCTTGGGGGCCCAGCTCCGGGTGCCCTTGTTCCATTCGGTCGAGGCGATGGTCAGCAGCGGGTCCATGCCGGTGCCGCAGGCGGAGCAGGTCCGGGGCACGGGTTCGGTGACGCCCCAGCGGGACCAGCCGCCGGCCTTCCAGCCGGGGGAGACGGACAGCTGGTTGATGTAGAACTCCTGCGGCGCCACGGAGTAGGCGCTGTCCACGGCGTCTGTGGCCGCCTCCCACCTGCTCCAGTCTGCCAGCCGCCCCTGCGACTCCTTGTCCAGCTCCAGGAAATGGGGGTACTCGGTGACCTCCTCGGGTGCGAGCAGGCACGGCTGGGGCACGTAGTCGGAGGACTGGACCGCGGGCGGCTCCGGAGGCGAGCCGAGGACATCGGTGACCTCGGCCGCGGACCGCCAGTACAGCGCGGTCCTGGGGTGGGACGGGTGGTCGAAGGGACACCACAGGACCTGGAGCAGATCGGCGTCGGCCCGTCCGGGCGGGCGCAGCAGGGGGACGTCGCGCACGTACAGCTGCGCCACCGGCAGCATGGCGACCGGTCCCTCGGGCCACGGGCGGCCGGCGCTGATCCGGTCGAGGACCGCCCGCTCCTCCGGCGTGTACCCGGACGCCGCGGCCTCGCTGATGCGCCGCTGCACCCGCACGTCCTCCGGTGACGTGGGCTCGTTCACCCCGTCCCACTCGTGCGGGCCGTCGCAGTACGGCCACGGCTCGCCGGCGGGCCACAGCAGCGGCCCGCCGACCGAACTGTCGTGCCGCGACGGGGACCCGGCCCGAGGATGCAGCCGGGTCGCCGTGCGGGCCAGCGGGGCCAGTTGAGGGAAGAGCGCGGTCACGTCGAACGGCCGCGGTGGGGTGGTACGACTCATACTGGCTCCCGATGGCATGGTCGGCCGGGTTCAGTTCCCGAGGTTCAGCGTCCCCGTGTTGCCCTTGGTGTTCGTGACGTACACCTCGGGGAACAGCGGCTGGGACGTTCCGTCCGCCCGCTGCACTGTAGCCGTCATCGTGACCCCCACGGGGATCGTGCTCGTGGCGTCCTTGTACTCGGGCGTCACCTGGTAGAAGAGCGCGTCCGTCGCCTTGAAGTTGGGGTCCTCCTTCACCAGCTTCTGCGCCGCCTGTTCGAAGGTCCGCATGCTGGGTGTGCCGGTGTTCATGCCGTACTGCCAGCAGGGCACGAGGTTGTCCTGTCCGCCGTCCAGCACCTGGCCCTTGCCGCCGAGGATGTTGGGGATCAGGTGGCACCGGGCGAGCCCGGTGTTCGGCGAGTGGGTGTCGCGGTACAGCTGCGCGTCCTGCCAGCCGGTGATGTCACCGGACGCGTCGCTGCCCTCGTCGAGGTTCTTGCCCAGGCAGGCCTGCGCCACGGCGGCGCGGGTACCGGGCCCGTTCGGGGTGGTGGTCTTGTTCACCTGGGGGACCGCTTCGGTGGTGTTCCTGATCCAGCCGTCGCCGGCCCGCAGCGTCCCGTTCGGCTGCGTCCGCAGGCAGGCTCCCTGCGGCTGGGCGGTCGAGCCGGTGATCTCCACCTTGAACGGCTCCGCCTCCACGACCCGCTGGCTCACGAAGCCGTCGGAGAGCTGGTTCTCGGCGGACTGCTTGTCCGCGGCGGGGACGTGGGCGCGCACGCAGGACTTGCCGGAGCCGGCGTCCCCCACTTGCTGGACGGCCCAGCCCCCGCCGGTGTCCTTGAGGACGATCTCGGTACACAGGGCGCCGTCGGTTCCGCCTTCATGGGTGGCCGCGAAGGGGAACATGCCGCAGCTGTCGTTCGCGACGACGTCCGGCATGGCCTGGAAGGGCTCGGACCCCCCGCAGGTGCGACCGGTGCGGTCGGCGATGCCGTTCTTCGCACGGGTCAGTGGCTTGTCGCGCCCCCATCCGCCCGCGTTCTGCTGGGCCCACTGGTATCCGACCGCCGCGGCGCCCGCGGTGGCGTCGATGCCGACCACGGGCATGATGCTCGGCACCACACAGCCGGGGCCGGGCGTGCCGGCGGACGCGGTGTCCCGGACGTCGTCGTCGCAGCGGATCTGCTCCGGGTTGCTCCAGGAGGCGCTCGGGTCCGTGATCTGGGCGCCGGGAGAGGTCACGAACAGCTGGTACGACGTCGTGAACTCGACCGCGGTACCGGCGGCCGGGGTGGAGGAGTAGGCCACACGGCCGGTGCGGGAGTCTCCCTTGATCAGGGTGCCCTTGTACCAGGGGGCCGTCTTGGTGGCCTTGCAGCCGGCCGAGCAGGCGGACCTGAACCTCGCCTCCAGCGACGTGACGGCCCCGGTCGCGCCGGTCATGGTCACGGTCACGTGCTCTTCCCACGACGTGCCCTCGGCGGGCAGGAGGGCACTGGTCGTCACGCTCAGCGTGCCGGTGCCGATCTGCTTCCCGTTGCTGTCCTTGAGCACGTACAGCACGGTCAGGCCGTTCACGCAGTAGCCGAAGCGGTTGAACTTCCACGTCCCGAGGGAGGTGATCGTGCACGTGGCCGGGTCCGCGGGGGCCGAGGCCCGGGGCTGCGCGGCGAGGCTCTGCCGCCCCGCCGCCTTCACCGGTGCGGCGGTCGTGCTGACGCAGGCCTGCACGGCGCCGGCCCGGCGCTCGCGGGAGCCGGCGGCGGTGGGCTCGCAGCGCTCCCCGGGGATCACCTCGACCGGCCTGGTCTTCGTGGGCACGGACACGTCGGCCGGGTTGGCCCGGTCGGCCTGGCGGGACGCCTGCGGTGCTGCCCCGGGCGTCTCCTGCGCCGGGGCCATCGCCGTGGTGGTGGCACCCATGGCCAGGACGGCCAGCAGGGAGAGGATCACGCGCCGGGAGCGCGGTATTCGAGACGAGAGTCTCATGGTGGGACTGCCCTTTCGAGTGTGACGTACTGCCCGGTGCGGGCCGGCGTGCCCGGCCCGCGGGCGGTCAGAAGATGGACGACAGTCCGCTGGTGATGGAGGAGACGAGCTCCTTGCCCTCTTCGGCGACCTTGTTGACCACGGGGGCCACCTTCTTGATGCCGGTGGTCACGAGCTTGCCCCGGCCGAAGGTGGCCAGGTTCAGTGCGGTGCCGCCCAGGGCTCCGACGAACTCGCCGCTGGTGAAGCCGTGTTCGATGCCGGTGAACAGGGCGCCGAGCGCTCCGGCCCCGAGGGACACGTAGCCGAAGAAGGCCGCTCCGGCCGCCAGCGGCGGAAAGGCCAGGCTGGCCAGCCCCAGACCGGCGGCGATGAATCCGGACGCGATACTGACCTTGTTGGCGGCGTCGGCCCACCAGCCGGCGTCCGACCACCAGTCCTCCTCGGAACCGGAGCCGGAGCCGGTGCCGTTGGGGTGGACCTCGTCGTTGGTGCCGTTGTCGGCCGGGTCCCTGCCCTCCTCGCGCTCCCGCTCCGCCTTCTCGGCGGCCTCCTTGGCCTTCTGGGCGATCTCGGCCCGGCGCTTCTGGACGGCGATGCTGCGGGCCTCGCTGGCCGCCGCGGCCGCCGTGGCCTTGTCCCGGCCGGCCTCCAGGGCGGACTGGCGGGCACTGGCCGCCGACGCCTGGGCACTGTAGGAGGACTGGAGCGCCGAACGGGCCGCGTCCACGGCCTTGTTGGCGGAGTAGTTCGCCGACCTGGCGGCACCCCGCGCGGTCGACGCCGCCGACTTGGCCTGGTTCGCGGAGGCCCGCGCGTCCGCCGCCGAGCGGTCCGCGGCGTCGGCGTTCTCCCGGGCCTGATCGGCGTAGCCGTCCGCCTTGCTCGCGGCGTCCAGGGCCTTGTCGGCCCACTCCTTCGCCTCGGCCGCGGCCTGCCGGGCTTCGGCGGCGGCCTTGGAGGCCAGCGCGGCGTTCTGCTGCGCCGTGTAGGCGATCTTCGCCGCGGCCGCGATCGCCCCGCGCACCGCCGCGACGTGGGTGGCCGAGTCGTGGTCGAGCTGGGCCGCCTGGTGCCGCACGACCTGGACGAAGTTGCGGCGCATCCAGGTGGGACCCTCGAGGGCGACCTCGCCGTACGACTTGACGTACTCGCCCCCGTTCGCCACCGAGGTGGCGGTCTCCACCGCGTCGTCCTCGCGGATCGCCTCGGGGTAGGTCCGCTCGAAGAAGTCCTGGAGCGCCTCGGGGGTGTTCTTGTCCAGCGCGTCGTTGGCGGCCTTGATGACCGCCTTGCCCGGCTTCTCGTTGATGATCCGGGCGATCTGGACGCTGTTGTCGTCCTGCGAGGCCCGGATCATCCCGGAGGTCAGGAAGTCGCCCACCGCCGCGGCCTCGCCGCTCGCCAGTGCGGCCTGCGCCGCCTCCGCGATGGCGGGACTGGATATCTGGGCGACGTAGAGGACGGTCTCGCGGTCGTCCTGGTTCTGGGCGAGATTCCGGTCGAGGTCGACCCAGGACAGGAGGTCGTCGTCGGTCCCGGCCAGCGCGTGCTGGGCCGCCTCCCGCGTCCACGCGCCCTTCGCCTCCAGCAGCCCGGTGGCCGCCTTGCGTCCGAGCGTGGCCGCGAGCACCAGGTCACCGGTCTCCCACAGCGCCTTCTCGGCCGCGGCGATCAGCTCCTTGAGGGCCGCGGCGGTCTGGGCCTCCTGGCTGCGCCTGTCCTCGTACTCGGCCTGTTCCTCCGCCTCGATCTCGGCGAGCAGACGGGCCTCGTCCATGCCCTGGAGCCGGTCCTGCTCCAGTCGGGCCAGTTCCGCCTCCCGTGCCGCCGTCTCCACCGCCATGGCTTCCTCGACGGTCTTGGTGGCGGTGTCGGCCGCCTTCACGGCCGCCGCCGCGTGCGCGGTGGACCTGTTCGCGTAGTCGATGGCCTGACCGGCGAACTTCACCGCCTCCTCGGCGGCGGCCGCCGCCTTCTCGGCGTGGTCGGCGGCGGAGTTGGCGGCGTCCCGGGCCTTGCGGGCCGCGCCGGCCGCGGTGTTGGCGAGGGCCTGGGCCGTGGAGGCGGCGTTGGTGGCGCGGTTGGCGGCGGTCGTCGCGATGGCGGCCTGGCGCTTGGCCTCGGCCGCCTCGGACTGGGCGGCGCC
>NZ_JBHYJX010000053.1:0-56510 GCF_042740985.1 Streptomyces sp. NPDC058985
GTGTTTTTGTTTTTGTGTATAATCCACGCTGCTGGGCGGCGGAGCGGCGGCTCGGGGCACACCGCCGCGGCGGCGGCCGGGGCCCGCGGGGGGGGCCGCGGCGCCCGCCGTCGTATGCCGGGTGCCGCTCCCAGGTGCCGGTGCCTGTCGGGGCCGGGTGCGGTTGCCGTGCCGGGTGCGGGTGCTGGGACGGGTGCCCGTCCCGGCCCAGATGCGGGTGCCTGACCCACTCAGGGCGCGGGTGCTGGGGGCGGGTGCCTGTCCCGGCTCAGGTGCAGGTGCCTGACCCACTCAGGGCGCGGGTGCCGTACCGGGTACCCGTCCCGGCCCAGGTGCAGGTGCCAGTCCCACTCAGGGCAGCGGGTGCTGGGCCGGGTGGCCGTCCCGGCCGGGCGCGGGTGCCCGTCCCACTCAGGGCGCGGGTGCGTGCCGGGTACCTGTCCCGGCCCAGGTGCAGGTGCCAGTCCCACTCAGGGCAGCGGGTGCTGGGCCGGGTGGCCGTCCCGGCCGGGCGCGGGTGCCGTGCCGGGTACCCGTTGCGGCCGGGCGCGGATGCCGTACCGGGTGCCTGCTCCCCCGCCCAGGCGCGAGTGCCCGTTTCACCCGGGGCAGCGGATGCTGGGCCGGGCGCCCAGGGCCGGCTCCGGGGGCTGACTGCCCCGCCCGAGTACGGGGTACCGGGGTGCCGGACCACGGACCCACCGGGCCACCGGGCGCCGGTCGCCAGGGCGAGGCGGCAGCGGTCCGTGCCCGGGCCGAGGGGATACGGAGCCCACCCGGACGCCGGGGCCACGGGCGCACCGAGCCGGCCGGGCCCGCGCCCGTGGGGAGATCTGCCCGCCCGAGGGGCGAGCCCCGTGTTGTCTAGCCCAGCGCCAGCCAGGCCACCGCCGCGACGACGATCACGGCGGCCACGATGCCGACGATCAGGCCGACGCGGGGGCCGGAGGAGGCGGCGGGGGCCGCCTGGCGGGTCTGCGGGGCGTCGTCGACGAACGCGCGGAACATCTGGGTGCTGCCTGCGGGGTCGTTGGTGCCCTGGGGGCCCTGGTTGTTAGCCATGGGCCGAGACACTAGCGAATCCGCGGGTGCCGCCCAAGTGCGGGGCTCTTGACCGACCTTGCCCCGCCCCACAGGCCGCCACCTGCGCGTTTACTTTCGTAATACTTGCCTTTGCCAACTTTTTATGGCGCAACGACCGTTTTTGTTTGCCTGTAGCAACCAACGGAACTTATCGTTGCCCTAAGCAACGAATCGGGAGGTGCGCGCATGGCCGGGAAGGCGCAGTACGAGGAGCTGATCCGTCAGTTCAGCGCCTTCGGCGCCGTCAAGCGGGAGATGGGCCGACTGCTGCCCGCCGACTGCCCCGGCGGCTCCGCCGCCGTCATGACCCTGCTCGGCCGGCACGGGGACATGCGCATGAGCAAGCTCGCCGAGCTACTCGCCGTGGACATGTCGGTGACCAGCCGCCATGTCGCCCACGTCGCGGACCGGGGCTGGATCGAACGCTCCCCCGACCCCGCCGACAAGCGCTCGCGCATCCTGCGTCTGACGCCCGAGGGGCAGGCCCAGCTCGACGACATCGCCGAGCGGACCACCCAGCTGCTCGCCCACCGGCTGAGCGACTGGTCCGACGACGAGGTCGGTCAGCTCTCCCGGCTCATGGCCCGCCTCAGGGCCAGCTTCGACGACTGCCGGGCCCCCGCGGCCCGGCCTCCCGCCCTGTCCGGGGACGAACAGTCCACCCGTACACCCGCGATCACCACGTAAGCAAAGGAAGTCCATGGCAACGACCACACCAGCCGGTGTGCGGGCTCATGCCAAGCACGGGGGAGGCTCCACCGGAGACGCTCCGATGACGCACCGGCAGATCATGGAAGCGCTGTCCGGGCTGCTGCTCGGCATGTTCTGCGCCATTCTGTCCTCGACCATCGTCACCAACGCGCTGCCCGAGATCATCGGCGACCTCGGCGGCGGCCAGAGCGCCTACACCTGGGTCGTCACCGCCTCGCTGCTGACGATGACGGCCTCGACCCCCCTGTGGGGCAAGCTCGCCGACCAGATCAGCAAGAAGGCGCTGGTCCAGACGGCCCTCGTCGTCTTCGTCATAGGCTCCGTCATCGCCGGTCTGGCACAGAACCCGGCGATGCTGATCACCGCCCGCGCCATCCAGGGCCTCGGCGGCGGCGGTCTCTCCGCCCTGGCGCAGATCATCATGGCCGCGATGATCGCCCCGCGTGAGCGCGGGCGCTACTCCGGCTACCTCGGCGCCACCTTCGCCGTCGCCACCGTCGGCGGCCCGCTGCTCGGCGGCGTCATCACCGACACCAGCTGGCTCGGCTGGCGCTGGTGCCTCTACGTCGGCGTGCCCTTCGCGATCATCGCGCTGATCGTGCTGCAGAAGACGCTGCACCTGCCGGTGAACAAGCGGAAGGTCAAGGTCGACTGGACCGGCGCCTTCTTCATCACCGCGGCCGTCTGCCTGCTGCTCATCTGGGTCACCTTCGCCGACGACAAGTACTCCTGGATGTCCTGGCAGACGGGTGTCATGGTCGGCGGTGCCGTCCTCCTGACCCTGATCTTCCTCTTCGTCGAGTCGAAGGCCAGCGAGCCGATCATCCCGCTGCGCCTGTTCAAGAACCGCACCATCACGCTGGCCTCGCTGGCCTCGCTGTTCGTCGGTATCGCGATGTTCGCGGGCACCGTCTACTTCAGCCAGTACTTCCAGCTGGCCCGGGACAAGTCCCCGACGATGTCCGGGCTCATGACGATCCCGATGATCGGCGGCCTGTTCGTCTCGTCCACGGTCTCCGGCATCGTCATCACCAAGACCGGCAAGTGGAAGCGCTGGCTGCTGGCCGGCGGCGTGCTGCTCACGGCGGGCCTGGGCCTGCTCAGCACCATGCGCTACGACACCGCGTACTGGCACATCGCGATCTTCATGGCGCTGATGGGTCTCGGCGTCGGCATGATGATGCAGAACCTGGTGCTCTGCACGCAGAACCAGGTGGCCCCGGGCGACCTGGGCGCGGCCTCCTCCACGGTGACCTTCTTCCGGTCCCTCGGCGGCGCGGTGGGCGTGTCGGTGCTCGGCTCAATCATGTCGTCCCGGATCAGCCACTACGCCTCCGACACCATCGGACAGCTCAGCCCGCAGGAGCAGGCGGCGGCCGCCAAGGCCTCCGGCAGCGGCGCCATCCCCGACATGGACATGCTGCCCCCCGGCATCCGCGAGTGGCTGGAGAGCGCCTACGGGCACGGCATCGCCGACATCTTCCTGTACGTCGCGCCGATCGCCCTGATCGGTTTCCTGGTGACCCTGTTCATCAAGGAGGTTCCGCTGCGCACCTCGGGCGCCCTCGCCCAGGCCGCGGAGGCCGCCGCCGAGGCCGCCCCGCCCACGGCGGGCTCCCCGGCCGAGGCCACCCGGGTCGCCGGGGAGCCGGTTCCGGCCGGTGCGATGGCGGCCGTGGCGGCGCCCGCCGCTCCGTCGGCCGTCTCGGACACCCAGGTCGCCGCGGACGCGGCCACCCAGCGGCTCGGTGCCGTCGCGACGGCGACCGGTCCGGGTGAGCCGACGGCGTCCGTGGCCGGTGGCATCGCGGTCCGCGGCTTCGTCCGCGGCGCCGAGTCCGCCCCGGTCCCGCAGGCCGCCGTCACGCTGATCTCGCTGGCGGGCCGGCAGCTGGGCCGGTCGGTCGCCCAGGCCGACGGCTCCTACGTGCTGGACGCGCCGAGCGCGGGATCGTACGTCCTGATCGCCTCCGCCGACGGCTTCCAGCCGCAGGCGTCCACCATCGTCGTCAACGACGAGCCGGTCGCCTTCGACATCCTGCTCAGCGGCACCAGCGGCCTGACCGGCCTGGTCCGGGCGCTGGAGAACGGGCTGCCGGTCAAGGACGCCATGGTGATCGTGACCGATGTGCGCGGCGACCTGCTGGCCAGCGCCGCCACCGGTGAGCAGGGCGAGTTCTCCTTCGCCGAGCTGGTGCCGGGCACGGTGACCGTCGCGGTCAACGCCGTCGGCTACCGGCCGCGCGCCCTGCCGGTCGAGGTCGGCGGCGCCGGGGTCACCCGGGTCGAGGTCGACCTCCAGGCCGGAGCCCGGGTCCAGGGCGTCGTCAAGGCGCCGCACGGCGCGCTGGCCGACGCCCGCGTCACCCTGGTCGACGCGGCGGGCAACGTGGTCGGCACGGCCACCACCGGCGCGGACGGGGCGTACGCCTTCACCGACCTGGACGCCGGTGAGTACACCGTCATCGCGACCGGCTACCCGCCGGTGGCGACGGCCCTGACGGTCGCCGGCCAGGGTGCCGACGGCCACGACATCGAACTCGCCCACCCCGGCGAGTAGCGAGTCCCCGGCCCGTGGTGGCGTGCGCGCTCTGAGCGGAGGTGCGCCCGCCCACCACGGGCCGGCTTCTTTACGACCACTTTCTGAGCCTTTGCAGGGAGAAAACGGGATGGGACTGACCGCGAGGATCCGAACGCGGGACGGATGGGCCGTGTCGCACGCGGTCGTCACGGTGACCGACATGACCGGCGCCCAGGTGCTGCGCGCCGAGGCGGACACCGAGGGCACCGTGCGCGACGCCACCCCGCTCACGCCGGGGGCGTACACCGTCATCGTCACCGCGGTCGGGTACGCGCCCGCCGCGTCCAGCGCGATCGTCACCGCGAGCGGCCGGGCCGAGGTCGGCACGGTGACGCTGGCCCGGCACGGCGGCACCGAACTGCCGCCGCCCGGACCGTGGACGGTCGACCCGGCGCACTCCGCCGTCTCCGCCGTCGCGCAGCACCTCGGCATCTCCAGCGTGCGGGGCCGCTTCACCGACTTCGCCGCCCTGGTCGAGATCGCGCCGGACGACGTCGCCAAGTCCCGGGTCGAGGCGGTGATCCGGGCCGCCTCCATCGACACCGGCAACGGCATGCGCGACACCCACCTGCGCTCGCCGGACTTCCTGGACGTCGAGCGCTTCCCGGAGATCACCTACCGCTCCACCGGGGTGTCCGAGGCCGGCCCCGACCGCTGGACCGTCCACGGCGAACTGGGGCTGCACGGCGTCGTCCGCCCGGTCGACCTGGACCTGGCCTACCTCGGCACCGGCGCCGACCCCTGGGGCGGCACCCGGGCCGCGTTCCGCGCGACGACCGAGCTGCACCGCGAGGACTTCGCCATGAACTACAACCAGGTCGTCCAGGCCGGCATCGCCGCCATCGGGACGACCCTCAGGGTCGAGCTGGACATCCAGGCGGTCCAGGGGGAGTCACTGCCGGCCGTCTGAGCCGTCGCGGGGCGCCCGGGCCACCAGTTCGGCGCAGAGATCCCGGAGCTTGACGTTCCGGTTCTGCGAGGCCCGGCGCAGCCGCTCCATGGCCTGGCGGGCGTCCACCCGCTCCCCGGCCATGACCATGCCGACCGCCTGGTCGATCACGCTGCGGGAGAGCAGAGCGGTGCGCACGTCGGCCGCCGAGGCCTGCTCCCGCTCGATCCGCAGGGCCTCGTTCACGGCCGCCGCCGTCCGCTCCACGAAGGCGCGGGCGGCGTCCCGCCCCTCGGCGAGCGAGTCCGGTTCCAGGCCGTAGAGGTTGAGCGCGGCGTCCGGCTCGCCGTCGACCGGCAGCGGCAGCGCCAGCACGCAGCGCACACCGGTGCCCAGCGCGTACGCGGTGTACGCGGGCCAGCGGCTCTCGTTCGCCAGATCTGCCGAGTACATCGGGGTCTGCGTCTCGGCGGCGTCCACACAGGGGCCCGAGCCGTTCTCGTACTGGCGCAGGTCCAGGCCGCTGGGCAGACCGGTGCTGCCCGCCAGGGTCATCAGCCGGTCGGACCGGCGCACCGTGACGGAGCAGGCGGCGGCGCCGGTCACCTCCGCGACGGCGCGGTCGGTCACGTCGCGCAGCAGGGTGTCGAGTCCCTGGCTGCGTGCCATCGCCCGGTCGAGGGTGTCGGGGATCTCCGAGGTCATGCCCCTACGTCTGTCCCGTCACCGCTCATTGACGCCTCGGCCGCCCGAACCCGTGTTCGCGTCGACGATGCGCCGGGCCAGGTCGCGCAGTTTCACGTTCTCCCGCTGGGACGCCTTGACCAGGGAATCGAAGGCGCCGGCCGCGTCGATGTCCAGGCGTTCCATGAGGATGCCGGTGGCCTGGCCGATCAGGTCCCGGGTGCGCATCGCCTCGGTGAGCTGCTCGCGCACGGTCGCCGAGTCCAGGGCGAGCGAGACGTGCGCGGTGAACAGCCGTCCGATGCGGGTGGCGTCCTCGTCGAAGGCCTGCGGTTTACGCGCGTACGCCGTCAGCACGGTCAGGCGGCGCCGGTCGGCGCGCAGCCGGAGCGAGAGTGCCGAGCGCAGGCCGAGGCCGGACAGGGCGTTGGCGCCGCCGTCGGCCTCGCTGTCGGCCGTTCGCACCACCGGCGTGGTCCACAGGTGCTCCCAGTCCGGGTGCGGGGTGTGGCCGCCGCCGTGGCGGGGGTCGGCGGCGAACCGTACGGTCTCGTCGGTCCAGGCGAGAGTGCGCAGCCGGCCGCCGCGCTGGATCTCCGCGATGCCCGCGTGCTCGGCGTCGGGGAGCAGGCGCACCGCCAGTTCGACGGCGGCGTGCATGGTGTCGTCGGGGGTGCCCGTCCCGTGCAGGTGGCGTGCGGCCGCCGTCAGGGACTCGGCCAGCTCGAAGCCCACCGGAAAACGCGGCAAATCAGGAAATTCGGACGCAGCCACCACGAACCTCTTCGGCATGCCCGGCCAAACGGCCGTGCGCAGGAGAGCTCCGCAGCACATTCCCGACTGCGAGCACAGGACGAACAGCACTTTAGCTGCTTGGTTGCGTGCCGGTGACGCCCGGCCGAAGGAGCGGGCGGCCGCCTTCCGTGCCGCTCGGGCGCGTGATGGAATGGGGAGCGGGTCAGGAAGCGGCCCGGCCGAAACCGGACGGACATCTGTCAGGTGAGTGCTGTGACCTTCCTCCCCCAGCCCTGCGGGCCGCGCGAGCCGTGTGATCCCCCCGGCTGCGCGGTGCTCGACATGCCCGGCGAGATCGACTTCTGCAACGCCTCGGCTCTGCTGCCGATGATCATGGCCGCCGTGGACCAGCGGTCCGCCGACTTCCGCCTCCTCGTCCTGGACCTGTCCGCGACCCGCTTCATGGACTCCCAGGGCGTCCGTCTCCTCACCGCGGTACGCCACCGCCTCCCCGCCGGGGCCCGCCTACGGGTGGTGGCCGCCCCGAAGACCGTCCCGAGCCGCGTCCTGGAACTCTCCGGCCTGCGCCGTGACGTCCCGGTGCACGACAACCTCGCGGAGGCGGTGCGCGCGGAGAGTGACACGGTGGCTTGAGGGCCTGCGCGACGGTGCGCCGCCCGGCGGGCCGGCGGGCCCCTCGCCGGGGCGTGGCGGCCTAGGCCGTGTCCGCAAAGTCCTGCCTGCCCCGCGGGCGGACGGCAGGACTTTGCGGACACGACCTAGGCTGGTGGTATGGCACCGAACATCGCGACGAACACCCGTGTCTCCCTCGCCGAGTTGCTGGACTTCGTCCGCCCCCGGCACCGGGCGATCCTGCTCACCCGGCGGGGCGACGGCGGCCCCCAGGCGTCGCCGCTGACCTGCGGGGTCGACGACTCCGGCCGGATCGTCGTCTCCACCTACCCGGAGCGGGCCAAGACCCGTAACGCGCGCCGCGACCCGCGGGTCAGCCTCCTCGTGCTCAGCGACGAGTGGAACGGCCCGTGGGTCCAGATCGACGGCACGGCGGAGGTCATCGACTCGCCCGACTCCGTGGAGCCGTTGGTGGAGTACTTCCGCAACATCTCCGGCGAGCACCCCGACTGGGACGAGTACCGCGAGGCCATGGTCCGGCAGGGCAAGTCGATCGTCCGGGTGACGCCGGAGCGGTGGGGGCCGGTGGCGACCGGCGGCTTCCCGGCGCGGCTGGCGGCGGACGACTGAGAACGCCCCGGGGGAGCGACGGCCGACGTGGGGTCAGCCGCGTTCGACCATCGCCTCGATACCCGCGACCAGCAGGTCGAGCGCGAACTCGAAGTCCCGGTCGAGCATCTCCGCGACGCTGCCGCCGCCGCGGGCCGCCATGATCTCCTGGGCCTCCCCGATGACGCCCGCGGTGTCCGGCACCTCGGTCGCCGCTTCCATCGAGTCCTGGAAGTACTCGTCCGGACTCCGGCCGCGGTCCGCCGCCCGGGCGAGGAAGCGGCCCTCGACGGTGCCGTAGCCGTTGACGAACTGGAAGACGGCGGAGATGGCCCCCGTCAGCCGGTGCTCGGGCAGACCGCTGCCGCGCATGACGGCCTGCACGGCCCGGGAGAACGCGAGCGAGTGCGGCCCGATGTTGAGGTACGTGCCGAGCAGCGGGGCCAGCCACGGGTGGCGCACCAGCAGGGCGCGGTTCTCCCTGGCCAGCGTGCGCAGCCGCGCGCGCCAGTCCTGGCCGGCCTCCGGGCCGGGGTGGCGCAGCTCGCCGAAGACCGCGTCCAGGGCGAGTTCGAGCAGCTCGTCCTTGGTGTCGACGTACCAGTAGACGGACATCGCGGTGACGTTCAGCTCGGCGGCCAGGCGGCGCATGGAGAAGCCCGCCAGCCCCTCGGCGTCCAGCAGCCGGACCGTGGCCGCGGTGATCCGCTCCCGGTCCAGCCCTGACGGCTGCCCGCCACGCCGGCCGCCGCGGCGCTCCGTGTCCGCCATCCAGACACTGGCCCGCGGCTCCCGCCGTCCTGCCTTCGCCATGCGCGTCTTCTCCTCGACTCGTCGAACGCCGGTCGGCCGGACGCCCCGTGGAGGGCGCGGGGAACGGCGCGACCAGCCACGACGGACCGTCAGCCGCACGACTACCCTGCCACCCCGCCCCTCAGGCGGCCAGCTTCTCCGCCCGCCGCAGCAGCACCGCCGCCACCACCCCACCGAGCAATACGGCCACCGCCCCCACCGACTGACTGCGCCGCGCCCGGTTCACCGGTGAGCGAGGGATGGCCACGTTGAGCACGGTGTTGTCCAGGGCCACCGGGAGCTGGGCGAGGCTGATGACGCCGAGGATCAGCCGGCGCCGCGGGTGGCCCTGGACCGTGGGAGCGGTCTTCTGTTCCTGGGAGGACGTCGTCATGCCGTACAGCGCATAGGGCTTCCCATGCGCTGCACAGCAGACGCCTTCGCGCCGGGCCTCCGGTCAGCTCGTCGGCTGGGTGAGGTCGTAGAAGGTGGCCGAGCCGGCCGTGACCTCCTTGAAGTTGGCCTCGACCCAAGAGGTGATCTGCGACGCGGTGCCGGAGTCGCCTCCCATGCCGCCGCCCATGCCACCGCCGCCGATGAAGTAGTGGATCCTGCCGTCGGCCACGTACTTCTTGAACTGGGCCAGGGTCGGTGACGGGTCCGTGCCGTTGAAGCCGCCGATCGCCATCACCGGGTCGCCGGTGCTGAGCTGGTAGCTCGCGGCGTTCTGGGAGCCGATCGCGGCGGCCGCCCAGGTGTAGTCCCCGGCGTCCGTCTCCAGGAGCTTCTTGGCCTCGGAGCCGACCTGGGCGCCGTTGAGCAGCCCGCCCGCGCCGCCACCCATCCCGCCGGCGCCCGTGCGGCCGCCTTCGCCTGCCTGGCCGCCCGGGGCCGTGCCGGTGCCGGGGGCGCCGTTGCCCTGCTGGTTCTGGCCGGGAGCGGTGCCGCCCCCGCCGCCGGGGAATCCTCCGCCGCCCCCGGGACCGCCCTGGCCCTGACCTTGGCCCTGCCCCTGTCCCCGTCCCTGTCCTTGGCCCTGCCCGGGTGCGTTCCCGTCGCCGGGGAAACCACCGCCGCCCCGGCCGCCGCCGCCACCGCCCGGGCCGCCCATCATGCTCGCGCCGGACGGACCGGCCGTGACGATGGAGCCGCTGTGCCCCTCCCGCACGGTGCTCAGCGTGTACGCCGTCGGCGCCGCCAGCGAGGCCACGAGGCCCAGGCCGGCGACCGCGAGGACGATCCGGCGCCCCAGCCGCCCGGCGAAGACCAGCCCGAGCGCGGCGACCAGGCCGCCGACCAGGACCAGCCACTTCAGCCACGGCAGGTAGTCCGGCGTGCGGTTGAGCAGCACGTATCCCCACGCCGCGGTAGCCGTGACGGCCGCCGCGAGGGCCAGCGAGGCCCAGATCCGCTCCCGCCGCTCCCACAGCGCCGCGGCGCCCATGCCCACCACGGCCGCCAGGTACGGCGCGAGGGCCACCGTGTAGTACTGGTGGAAGATGCCGGCCATGTAGCTGAAGACGGCCATGGTCATCAGCAGCGAACCACCCCAGACCAGGAAGGACCCGCGTGCGGTGTCCGTGCGGCCCGCGCGGCGCGTGGCGACCAGGCCCGCGACGAGCAGGATCAGGGCGGCCGGCAGCAGCCAGGAGATCTGGCCGCCGATCTCGGAGTTGAACATCCGGTCCCAGCCGGTCTCGCCCCACATCCCGCCGCCCCCGCCACCGGGGCCCCCGCCGCCGCCGACGCTGCCGGTCTCCTCGCCGTTGAGCCGGCCGAGGCCGTTGTAGCCGAAGGTCAG
This sequence comes from Streptomyces sp. NPDC058985, assembly GCF_042740985.1. Lineage (NCBI taxonomy): Bacteria > Bacillati > Actinomycetota > Actinomycetes > Kitasatosporales > Streptomycetaceae > Streptomyces > Streptomyces sp. NPDC058985. Next base: position 10,519 of record NZ_JBHYJX010000053.1, read on the forward strand.
CTCCAGGAAGCTGTTGTTCTGCGAGCCGCCGACGTACGGGCGGGACGACGCGGGCCACAGCTCCACGACCGCGACCCACCAGCCGCCGGAGACGACGATGGCGAGGGTCGCCAGCGCGAGCTGCCCGAGCCGCCTGCGCAGCCGCACCGGCGCGCAGACGCCGTAGACGAGGGCGAGCGCGGGCAGGATCAGGAAGGCCTGGAGGGTCTTCGCCAGGAACGCGAAGCCGATCGCGACCCCCGCCCACACCAGCCACTTGGTCCGGCCGTCCTCCAGCGCCCGTACGACGAGGTAGCAGGCGACGGACATCAGCAGCGCCAGCAGCGCGTCCGGGTTGTTGAAGCGGAACATCAGCGCGGCGACCGGCGTGAGCGCCAGCACCGCACCGGCGATCAGGCCGGCCGCGGGGCTGAACCGGCGGCGCACGGCCGCGTACACGACGGCGACCGTCCCGACGCCCATCAGCACCTCGGGGACGAGGATCGACCAGGAGGAGAGCCCGAAGATCCGCACCGCCAGCGCCATCGGCCACAGGGCGGCCGGGGGCTTGTCGACGGTGATGGCGTTGCCCGCGTCGAGCGAGCCGAAGAAGAACGCCTTCCAGGACTCGCTGCCCGCCTGCACGGCCGCCGAGTAGAAGGAGTTGGCGTAGCCGGAGGCGCTCAGGTTGCAGAGGTAGAGCAGCGCGGTGGCCAGCAGCAGGCCGAGGAAGGCCGGGCGGACCCAGCGGGGGTCCTCGGGGCGGCCCCGCCACAGTCCGTGCGGCCGGGACCGGCGGGTGCCGCGGTGCGCGGACGGTGCGCGGGACGGCGGCTCCCCGTCCTCGACGCCCGGGGTCCGGGTGTCCCCCGCGGGCGCGGGCCGTTCGTAGTGCGTCGTCATCGTCCGTCCCTCGGGTCGGTGTCGGCGGCGGGGTGGACCGGCTGGAGGCGCGCGGTCGCGTCGCTCCAGACGAGGTACTGATCAGGAACCCCGGGCTCCGGTATCCGGCCGGTGCCGGTGGCCGGCGTCTCCGGGAACACCCAGGCGCGGAAGAGCAGGAAGCGCAGGACGGTGGCCGCGAGGTTGGCCGCGATCAGCACCGCCAGCTCGGTGGAGTGGTCCGGGTCGGTCGTCGCCGCGCTCAGGGCGACGAGCGAGCCGCTGGTCAGCGCGAGGCCGATGCCGAAGACGACCAGCCCCTGCGCCTGGTGCCGCACAGCACCGCCCCGGCCCCGCACCCCGAAGGTCAGCCGCCGGTTGGCGGCGGTGTTGGCGACCGCCGAGACGAGCAGGGCGAGCGCGTTGGCGACCTGGGAACCGGCGAAGACGCGGAAGCCGCTGTAGAGGAGCAGGTAGCAGAGGGTGGACAGGACGCCCACGGCGCAGAACCCGACGAGCTGCCGGGCCAGCCCCTGCGGTACGCCCGTCAGCTCACGGTCGCGCGGGTCGTCGCCGAAGGGCCGGGCCAGCCGGTCCAGCGGCAGCGACCCGGTGGCCAGCGCCCTGCCGACCCGCCACACGCCCTTGAGGTCGTCGGTCGCGGTCCGGACGATGTGCACGGTGGAGTCGGGGTCGTCGACCCAGTCGACCGGGACCTCGTGGATCCGGCACCCGGCACGCTCGGCGAGCACCAGCATCTCGGTGTCGAAGAACCAGCCGGTGTCCTCCACCAGCGGCAGCAGCACCTGGGCGACGTCCCGGCGGATCGCCTTGAAGCCGCACTGGGCGTCGGAGAAGCGGGCCTGGAGGGAGCCGCGCAGGATGAGGTTGTAGGTGCGGGAGATGAACTCCCGCTTGGCGCCGCGCACGACCCGCGAGCTGCGGGCGAGCCGCGAGCCGATCGCGAGGTCGGAGTGCCCGGAGATCAGCGGCGCCACCAGCGGCAGCAGCGCGTTGAGGTCGGTGGAGAGGTCCACGTCCATGTAGGCGAGGACCGGGGCGTCCGAGGCGGACCAGACGGTCCGCAGGGCCCGGCCCCGGCCCTTCTGCTCAAGACGGACGGACCTGACCTCCACGAGGTCCGCCGCCAGCCGGGCCGCGACGTGCCCGGTGGCGTCGGTGGAGGCGTTGTCCGCGACGGTGATGCGGAAGGCGTAGGGGAACGTCCGGGTGAGGTGCTCGTGCAGCCGTCGCACGCACGGCCCGAGGTCCTTCTCCTCGTTGTAGACGGGGACCACTACGTCCAGGACAGGCGTACCGGCTCCTGTGGCCGGGAGATGCTCCCGCGCCGGCAGGGAGCCGGGAGAAGAGTCGGTTCGCATGACACCGACTCTTCTCAACTCCCCTGTCGCACCCGTGTGGTGAGGCTGTGCCGTGCCTGTGAGTGCGCCCGGTCGCCGGCCGGGTCCGGCGGCGCGGGCAGACGCACGGTGAAGACCGTCCGCCCCGGCACGCTCGCAACGGTCACCCCACCGCCGTGCGCGGTCGTCACGGCGTGCACGATGGCGAGCCCGAGCCCCGTCGAGCCGGTGGCCCGGGAGCGCGCCAAGTCGCCCCGCGCGAACCGTTCGAAGACGTGCGGCAGCAACGGGGCGGGGATCCCGGGCCCGTTGTCCTCGACGTCCACGCACAGCCACCCGCCGCTCGCCCGCACCCGCGCGGTGACGGTGGTGCCGGGCGGGGTGTGGTTGCGGGCGTTGCCCAGCAGGTTGACCAGCACCTGCTGGAGGCGGGCGGCGTCCGCCGAGACCGGTGCCGGCTGCTCCGGCAGGTCGAGCCGCCAGTTGTGGTCGAGCCCGGCCGCGCGGGCGTCGCTGACGCAGTCCACGACCAGCGGTACGAGGTCGGTCCGTTCGAACCGCAGCGGCCGCCCGGCGTCCAGGCGGGCGAGCAGCAGCAGATCCTCGACCAGGAGGGTCATCCGCCCGGCCTCGGATTCGATACGGCCGAGCGCGTGCCGGGTGTCGGGGCCGACCTGTTCGCGTCCCCTGCGGGTGAGTTCGGCGTACCCGCGGATGGAGGACAGCGGGGTGCGCAGCTCGTGGCTGGCGTCCGCGACGAACTGCCGTACCCGCGTCTCGCTCTCCTGCCGTGCGTGCAGCGCCCCGTGCACGTGGTCGAGCATCCGGTTGAGGGCGGACCCGACCCGGCCGACCTCGGTGTGCGGGTCGCACTCGGACTCCGGGACGCGTTCGTCGAGGTTCACCTCGCCCGCGTGCAGGGGGAGTTCGGAGACCCGGCCGGCGGTGGCGGCGACGCGGCGCAGGGGGCGGGTGGCGACGCCGACGATGACGGTCCCGGCGAGGGAGGCGGCGATGAGACCGGCGGCGGTGACGCTGGCCTCCACCAGGATCAGGGTGGTGACGGTGCTGTCGGCCTCGGAGGTCGGAACGGCGGCGTAGTAGCCGTCCTTGTACTCCACGCGGTAGTCGCCGAGGCCGCCGATCTCGACGGTGTGCCGGCCGCCGTCCCGGGGGACGGACGCCAGCGCCGCGCGCTCCGCCTCGGTGAGGGCGACCGGGCTGGTGCCGCTGAAGTTGGTGCTGTCCTCGTCCTTCTCGCCGTACTTGGCGTCGACGACGACACCGTCCCGGACCTCGGCGACGATCGTGCCGCGAGGCTGCGGTCCGCGGGTGACGAACTCGTCGAGGTCCATCCTCTGCGGGCCCTCGCCGCCGCCCGGCTGGTGGTCACCGGGCGGCCCGAAACCGGACACCCGCATCGCGACCTCGTCCACCTGCTTGTCCAGCTGCTCGTACAGATGGGAGCGCAGCGCCACCGTCGTCACGGCCCCGATCACCGCGCAGACCACGGCGATCAGCGCCACCGACGCGACAACGAGCCGGGTCCGCAGGGTCCGCGGCCGCGGTCGTCGCCGTCGGCTCACGAGGCGGCGGGCTTGATCAGGTAACCGGCTCCGCGCCGGGTGTGGATCATCGGCTCGCGCCCGGCGTCGATCTTCCGCCGCAGGTACGAGATGTACAGCTCGACGACGTTGGCCTGACCGCCGAAGTCGTACGACCACACGCGGTCCAGGATCTGCGCCTTGCTCAGCACGCGCCGCGGGTTGCGCATCAGGAACCGCAGCAGCTCGAACTCGGTGGCGGTGAGGTGGATGCCGTCGCCGCCGCGGGTGACCTCGTGGCTGTCCTCGTCCAGCGTGAGGTCGCCGACGACGAGGACGGACTCGGAACGCCGGTCGGCGGCGCCCGAGCGCCGGATCAGGCCGCGCAGCCGGGCGACGACCTCCTCCAGGCTGAACGGCTTGGTGACGTAGTCGTCCCCGCCGGCGGTCAGCCCGGCGATACGGTCCTCGACCGCGTCCTTGGCGGTCAGGAACAGCACCGGCACGTCCGGCAGGTCGCGGCGCAGCCGCCCCAGCACACTCAGGCCGTCCATGTCGGGCAGCATCATGTCCAGCACGACGGCGTCGGGCCGGAAGTCCCGCGCGGACTGGACGGCGCCGTGGCCGTCACCGGCGCTGCGGATCTGCCAGCCCTCGTAGCGCAGGGCCATGGAGAGCAGTTCGGTGATGGACTGCTCGTCGTCCACCACAAGCACCCGGACGGGGCTCCCGTCCGGCCTCAGCAGTTCGGTGCGCCCCTGGGGCGAGGTCGTGGTCATACCGGACACGATGTCGGGGCGCTCTGAGAACGCCCTTGCCCCGAGCTGTGAATTCTCTGAGAAACCCCGGCGCGCCTCAGCCCTCCGCCAGGCCGAACAGCCGGGCCGCGTTGTCGTGGCACACCCCGCGCAGCCACGCGTCGCCCAGGTCCAGCCGCTCCAGGGCGTGCAGCTGGTGCAGGTAGGGGTACGGGATGTTGGGAAAGTCCGAGCCGAGCAGGACCCGGCCGCCGAGGTCCGCCAGCCTGGGCAGCGCCCGGCGGGGAAAGGGAGCGAGGCGTTCGCTGAAGTCGGTGAAGGCCACGGTCGTGTCCAGCCGCACCTCGCCGTACCGCTCGGCGAGGTCCAGGAAGTCCTCGTACTCGGGCATCCCGAGGTGCGCGACGATCAGCCGCAGCCGGGGGTGCCGGGCCAGCACCCGGGCGATCGGCTCGGGCCCGGTGTGCTTGCCGGGCGCGGGCCCCGACCCGCAGTGGACGACGACCGGGACCCCCGCCTCCGCGAGCACGCCCCAGGCCCCGTCGAGGAGTGGGTCGGCCGGGTCGTACGCCCCCACCTGCACATGGGCCTTGAAGACCCGCGCCCCCGATTCGACGGCCCGGCGGACGTACGCCTCGACGCCCGGCTCGGGGAAGAGGGTGGAGGTGTGCAGGCAGTCGGGTGTGCGGCGGGCGAAGTCCACCGCCCAGCCGTTCAGCCACTCGGCCATGCCGGCCTTGTGCGGGTAGAGCATGGCCGTGAAGGCGCGCACGCCGAACTCCCGCAGCAGCGCCGCGCGTTCGTCCTCCTCCTGCCGGTAGGTGATCGGCCAGTCGAGTCCGCCGGTCAGCGCGCCGAGGCCGTCGAAGTAGGCCCAGACCTTGGCCAGCACCCGCTCGGGCATGAAGTGGGTGTGCACGTCGACCAGCCCGGGCAGCCCGAGCCCCTCCCAGAACCGCCGGACCTGCCCGGCCTCGTGATCACTCATGGGGCCACGATCGCGCCCGGCCCGCCCCCGGACAAGGGGGCGGGGCGGGGGGTGGGGAGGGGGTGGAGGGGGTGGGGAGGGGGTGGGGGCGGGTCTCAGAACAGCTCGTCCTGGACCCCGGCCGCCTCCCTGTACGCACGCACCGGCACGGCACAGGGCTGTCCGCCGGCGGACACCAGCTCCCACCCCGTCATCAGCCGGGTGTCGAGGACGACGACCCCGCGCTCCGTCGCCAGATGCAGATCCGGCCCGGCGGCCGCCACCAGCGCGCCCCCGACCGCCCCGCCCGCCACCAGCTCGGCCACCTCTCCCACGGCGGCCGGGCACCGGTCCGGACCCTCGATCCCGAAGACGCCCGCGTGGTCCACACCCCGGAACGGCTCCGGCGTCAGCGACTCCGGCCAGCCGCCGAGCGCCACCGCCCGCGCGTGCAGCTCCGCGATCTCGGCCGACCGCTCCGCCCCCGTCCCGGGCAGCGCGGCGCGCACCGCCCGCTTGTGGGCGTACGGAATCCGGTCCGGGACGCCCAGCGCGGCCCGCAGCAGCTCCTCGGTCCGCCGGGCCGCCATCAGGGGCCCGCAGCCGAGCCAGCTGAAGCAGACGGCGCCCTGCTCAAGGAGCCGGGCCGCGCCCCGAGCCTGCGCGGTGATCCCCACCTTGACCAGGCCGGGCCCGAACCAGGCCAGGTAGACGCGGTAGGGCCGCGGGTCGTCCGCGAGGGTGTCGGCGGCCACGGAGTGCGCCCGGTCCAGCCGCGCGCACTCCTCGCACCGCGCCCCCGTGCTCCGCCCCGGCACGGCGGCGCGCACCGGGCACGCGTTCCCCCGTGCTCCCACGCAGGTCCGGACACCCCCCTCGGCAACCGCGAAGGCCACCCGTCTCCCCCGGGCCAGGGCACTGCTGCGCCCTCCGGCCCACGTCAGCACCGGACCCTCGCCCGTCCAGCGCAGCCCCGCGCACTTCCATGCCTGTGCCATCACCGTCGAGACTAGAGGCCGGCACTGACAACGGCGGAAGTACCGTATGGGCATGGCAGACATCGACCCGCTGTGCCCCGAGCGCCTGGTCATGGAGCACGTCACCAGCCGCTGGGGCACGCTGGCCCTGATCGCGCTGCTGGAGCGCCCCTACCGCTTCAGCGAGCTGCGCCGCGAGATCGGCAGCGTCAGCGAGAAGATGCTGGCGCAGACCCTGCGCACCCTGGAGCGCGACGGCCTGGTCCACCGGGACGCCAAGCCGGTGATCCCGCCCCGCGTCGACTACTCCCTGACCGCCCTCGGCCGCGAGGCCGCCGAGCAGGTCAGGGACCTGGCGCTGTGGACGGAGCGGCGGATGGCGGCGGTCGAGCGGGCCCGCGAGGCGTACGACGCCGCGGGAGCCTGAACCACCACCGCCTCCGCCACCACCGCCTCCACCGGCACCGGCACCGGCACCGGCACCGGCACCGGCGTCACTGCTTCAGGACCGCCTCCATGACGCTCTTGGCGATCGGCGCGCCGAGACCGCCACCGGAGATGTCCTCACGGGAGATGTCCATGTCGGTCGGGTCGATGAAGACGGCCACGGCGACGGAGGACCCGTCGTCCTTCTTGCCGTAGGAGACGAACCAGCCGTAGGGCACCTCGTCGTTCACGTCGACACCGCGCTGCGCGGTACCGGTCTTGCCGCCGACCGTGAGGCCCTCGATCTGGGCGCGGCGGGCGCTGCCCTCCTTGGCGGTGAACTCCATCATCTCCTGGACCTTCTGCGCGGTCTCGGCGGAGACGGCCTCGCTCATCACCTTGGGCTCGGTCTTCTCCAGCGTGCCGAGATCCGGTCCCTTGACCTCGTCCACGATGTACGGCTGCATCACCTTGCCGTCATTGGCCAGCCCGGCGGTGACCATGGCCATCTGCATCGGCGTACTGGTCAGGCTGCCCTGCCCCATGCCGGTGAGCGCGGTGCCCGGTGCGTCGAGGTCCTCGGGGTAGAGGCTCTTGGTGGCGAGCAGGTCGCCGAAGTCCTCGGAGTAGACGTTCTCGTTGAACCCGAACTTCTGCGCCGTCTCGCGCATCTTGTCCTGCCCCAGCTTGGAGGCGGCGTCCAGGAAGACGTTGTTGCAGGAGTACTGCATGGCGGTCTTCATCGAGGCCTTGTCGCAGACCGCGTCGCCGGCCTCGCTGCCGATCTTGTTGCTGGCCTGCGGCAGTTGGTAGGGGGAGGCGGCGTCCGAGCGGGCGTCGACGTCCGAGACGATCCCGTGCTCCAGGGCGGCGGCCGCGGTGAGGATCTTGAAGGTCGAGCCCGGCGGGTAGGTCTCCCGCAGCGCGCGGTTGGCCAGCGGCTTGTTCTTCTGCTTGTCCAGCGCCACGAAGCGGTCGGACTCCTTGAAGGTGCTGCCCGCGAACTTCGACGGATCGTAGGAGGGCGCCGAGACCAGCGCCAGCACCTTCCCCGTCTGCGGGTCCAGCGCGACCACGGCGCCCCGGGCGCCCTTCAGGTCGGTCAGCCCGTCCCAGGCGGCCTTCTGCGCCTTCGGGTCGATGGTGGTGACCACCGAGCCGGCCCGCCGTCCCTCACCACTGACGACGTCGGCGAACCGCTGGAAGGCCAGCCGGTCGTCCTTGCCGGTGAGGATGGAGTCGTAGGTCTTCTCCAGCAGCGTCATGCCCTGGGCCTGCGACGCGTATCCCGTCACCGGCGCGTACATCGGCCCGTTGGTGTAGGTGCGCTTGAACTTGAGGTCGGTGCCCTTCACCTCGGCGGAGCCGGTGATGGCCCGGCCGCCGACGACGATGTCGCCGCGCGGGGTGGCGAACTGCTCGATCTGGACCCGCCGGTTCTTGTCGTCGGAGGCGAGCTCCGGGGCACGGACGTACTGCAGCCAGTTCGCCCGGATCAGCAGACCGAGCACCAGCAGCCCGCAGAAGATCGCCACGGCCCTCAGCGGCTTGTTCACCGGGTGCCTCCGTCGAGGCTCGGCCGGTCGGATATGAAGAAGATGCGTCCTCGCAACATGGGCACACCCTAGACACACTTGCGAAAGACGATCACGCCGACCAGAAAACACCGAAGGCCCGTCGGCGATTCGACGGGCCTTCGACAGATGTGCACTCGGCAGGATTCGAACCTGCAACCTTCTGATCCGTAGTCAGATGCTCTATCCGTTAAGCTACGAGTGCTTGTCTTCTTCAGTTTTACCGCCGCTCCCGGCCCTTCCGGCCCGCTCGCGGCGACAGGAAGAACATTACATGACTGCCGCCGCCATGTGAAATCCATTGGCCGCACCCGTTGTGAGCTGCGAAAACGGTCTTCAGGGCAGGGTCGGCAGGGTGCGCGACCGCAGACGACAGCGAAGCCCCGGCCGGATGGCCGGGGCTTCGGTGATCGGTGCGGAGGCGGAGGGATTTGAACCCTCGATGGGCTTTAAAACCCAAACCGCATTAGCAGTGCGGCGCCATAGACCGGACTAGGCGACGCCTCCAGACAACATCACCATCTCGCGGGCGAGCGCGAGCGGTGCGTGCCGATGATGACACAGTTGAGCGCGCTGTCACCAATCGACCCCCACGGTACTAGGCGGGCGGGCCGCAGGGCAAAGCCCTTACGGCCCGGTCGGCGGGCCGCCGCGCAACGTCCGGCGCGCCCGCGCGTTGGTCAGGTCATGTTCCAGGTCACCCGCATCCCCGCCGCCCGCCTCCTCGGCGCCGCCGCCCTGTCCGTCGCGACCCTCGCCTCCCTCTCCGCCGCCCACCCGGCCGCGGCCGTCGGCACCGGTGCCAGTGCCAGTGCCGGTGCCGGTGCCGGTGCCGGTGCCGACGTTCCGCACGGTGACCACCTGGCCGTCACCGTGCGGAACGCCGGTCCGGCCGCCGACGGGACGTTCGAGCTGTACTGCCACCCGGCCGGCGGCAGCCACCCCGACCCGGCCGGCGCCTGTGCCGTGGCCGAGCGCGACACCCGCTGGGGTCAGGACACCTTCGCCCCGGTCCCGGAGGGCAGCCTCTGCACCATGCAGTACGGCGGCCCGGCCACCGCCCACGTCACCGGCGTCTGGGCCGGACGCCCCGTCGACGTGACGTACGACCGGCGCGACGGCTGCGAGATCTCCCGCTGGAACCGCATGGTGCCGCTGCTGCCCGAGGTGGGGGCGCCCGGACGGTCGTAAGGGGCGCGGGCCTCCGTCCTAAGGGGCGCGGGCCTCCGTCGCGGGCGCCCGCCCGCCCGGCGGTCACCGCTCACACGTTCTACGTCACTTCCTCGTGCGACCTCCGTCGCATCCCACGCCGCCCGCCGGGGCCCAACCCTTAGACTCCCTCGCGTGACACCCTGGGGGCCGGTTGGCAAGATGGCCCAGGCGGTCGGCAAGTGCGGTAACAGGAGGGAAGCGTCTCGTGAGCAGCAGGCCATCCCGAGGCACTGCTCGCCTCGCAGCCATACTGGACGCGCTGCCCGACGCGTTGGTACTGGTCAACGCCAACGGCACCGTGGTCAACGCGAACACCATCGCGCTGGAGGCGTTCGAGACTCCGGGCACCGCGCTGGTGGGCCGCGGACTGCTGGACCTGCTCCCGCAGTTCGACTCGCGGCTGATCCCCGGCTCCATGCGGCGGCCCGACCACGTCGACCCGCGGGCGCGGACCAAGCCGACCCGGATGGTCGCCCGGCGCACCGACGGCTCCGAGTTCCCCGTCGAGGTCACCAGCGCCAACCTGGAGACCGGCCAGCAGGCCTACGACACCTACGGCTACACCGGCGACGAACTGCTGATGCTCGTCGTCCGCGACCTCTCCGGCACCGTCGACACCGAGGCCGAGCTGGCCCGTTCGCAGCGCCAGACCGAGATGATCCTGCGGGCCGCGTCCGAGGGCGTCGTCGGCACCGACACCGACGGGCGGATCGTCCTCGTCAACCCGGCCGCCGCCCAGATACTGGGCTACCGCGCCGGCGAACTCGGCGGCCGTGAGCTGCACACCCTCGTCCTGCACTCGCGGGCCGACGGCTCGCCCTTCCCGTACGACGAGTCCCCGCTCGCCGACACCCTGCGCTCCGGGCGCAAGCACCGGGTGCGCGGGCAGGTGCTGTTCTCCAAGAACGGCGACCAGGTGTCCGTCGACCTGACGACGGCGCCCGTGCGGGACGGCGACCAGCTCGTCGGCGCCGTGATGACCTTCACCGACCGCCGCCCCCACGAGACGCTGGCCAAGGAGCACGAGGAGGCGGAGCAGCGGCACGCGGAGGAACTGGAGCGGCTCGCCGAGGAGCACGCCTCCGAGCTGACCGCGCTGCGCCGCCAGCACGAGGCCGAGCTGGAGGAGCTGCGCGAGAAGCACGCGGAGGAGATCGCCGCGGACGCCGACCGCTACGCCGCGCTCGGCGAGCGGGAGAAGGACCGGTACGAGGCGATCGCCGCCCGGCACGAGCAGCTGCTCACCCTCCTCGGCGGCTCCCTGCGCGGGCCGCTGGACGAACTGCGCCGGGAACTGGCCGCGCTGGCCTCGGACGACGCCGGGCAGCTGTGGCCCGAGGCCAACCAGGTGCTGCACCACCTGTCGGCCGGTTACTCCCGCATCACCACGCTCATCGACAACGTCCTCGGCTTCCAGCGCCTCGACGTCGGCAGCGAGCAGGTCGCCCGTACGAAGGTGATGCTCGACGCCGTCGTCGCCGCCGGTGTCGACGGGGCCGTGGAGCTGATCGGTCCCGGGCGGGTGCAGTTCGCCGTGCACGCGCCGCCCATCGAGGCCGAGGTCGATGTCCGGCTGCTGGCCACCGCGCTGGCCCACCTCGTCGCGGACGTCGCGGGTGTCGACGCCACCGGCAACTCGCCCGTGTCGGCGACGGGCGGCTACCTGGACAACACCGTCGTGGTCGCGGCGGCGCAGCGCGGCGCGGTCGTCCGCATCGAGGTGCGCGGGCCGTACGCCGGGGGAGACCCGGTGCACGAGCCGATCGTGCGCGGGATCGTGCGGGCGCACGGCGGCGTGCTCCAGACGCACGAGATGCCGGGCATGAGCGGCAGCGCGTACGTGCTGGAGGTGCCGATCGGAGGCGGGGCCGGGGCCGTGGCGGCCCAGGCGCCGGCCACGGATCAGGCGGCGGATCCGGCGGCGGCACAGATCCCGGCGCAGGGCGGCGGGGGCGAGGGTGGCGCGGGTGGCGCGGGTGCGGACAACGCGCTCGCCGTTCGCGAGCCGGCTGCCGGGGGCGGGCGGCGGCGCGCCCGGCGGGCGGCGTCCTCCGTGGACGCGTTCCTGGAGAGCGAGGTCGCGGGCGGCGAGGAGCCGGGCGGGCCCGAGGGCGAGGGCACCGCACCGACCGGGCGGCGCAGGCGGCGCGCGGCCCAGACGCAGGAGCAGACCGGGCCGGAACAGGTCGCGCGGGAGCAGGTCGCCCAGGGGTACGTCGCCCAGGCGCCGGGCGCCCCGTCCTCGGCCCCCCTTCCGGTGCCCGCGCAGGCGGCGCCGGGTGACGTGGCCGGGTCCGGCGGTACCGGGCGTCGGCGCGGGCGGCCCGCCGAGGCCGCGGGCACCGACGTCGCCCAGTTGCCGCCGGGAGCGCGGGCCGGGGTGTCCGAGGGCGCCGTCGTCATGGCCGGGGACCGGGGCGGGGCCGCGGCCTCCAACACCGGACTGGGCGGGACCGTACCGCCGCAGGGCGTGCCCGCGCCCGCGGGAGGACGTGCCCGGCAGGACGGCGGGGAGCAGCAGGTGCTGCCCCCGGCGCTGCCCGCGCAGGCCGGCGAGTCGGACCCGGCGGACGCCGACCGGCCGACCGGCCGCCGACGCCGTGCCCTGGCCTCCGCGAACGAGCGGGCCGCCGCCCAGGAGGCGGCGCCGCGTCAGGTGTTCGCCCTGCCGCCCGCCGACGCGGACCGGCCGGCCGACGACGACACGGCGACGGGACAGGGACCGGCCCAAGGCCCGGCGCAGGGCACTCCGGCCGCGGCCGGTCACATCGGCCAGGTCCAGACACAGGCGCAGGCACACTCACAGGCACAGGCCACGCCGCAGACGCAGACACAGACGCAGACTCAGGTGCCCGGCCCGGCCGCCCTCGGTGACGCCCCGCTCGACGAGGGCCGCCACGACGCCGTACCGCACGACCAGGCCGAGGACCACACGCCGCCCCAGCCGCACCCGGCCGACGCACCCACCGGGCGGCGCCGCCGGGCCGGGGCCGCCCGTCCCGCCGACGAAGCGGCGCCGGTGCCGGCGCAGGGTGGCCCGGCGCAGGCCCCGCCGCCCGTGCCGGACTCCCCGGTGCCGCCGCAGCACACCGTGGGTCAGGACGTTTCCGACGCCCCGTCCGCACCCGACGCCCCGCAGCCCTGGCCCGCGACCGCCGCGCCCCAGCCCGAGGGCGCCCCGGTACCGGCCGACGGCACCACCCCGACGCCCCCGCAGGGCGTCCCCGGCACCACGCCGAGCCGGGGCACGCCGCTGCCGCCCGAGAACGCGCCCGCACCCCGCGTGGCGCAGCCCCTGCCCGCCGAGACGTCCGCGCCCGTCGACCCGAACTCGACCCAGGGACGGTCGATCAGCGTCCGGACACTGGGCCAGGGCGTGCCGTTCAACCGGCAGGCGGTCCAGGTGCAGCAGCCGACGGGCGCCCCCGCGCCGCAGCAGCCGGGTCGGCGCCGCAAGCTGGGTACGCCGCCCGACCCGCGCGCGGACCAGGCGGCGCGCCCGCACCCGGCGACCGAGCAGCCGACCGCCACCACGCAGCCGAAGCAGCAGCCCCAGCCGCAGCCGCCGGCGCCAGGACAGGAACAGACCTCGCTGGGCGGCGGACAGCAGCGGCTCGCGCCCCTCACCGAGGGCGCCGGACGGTCGTACGCCATAGGAGCGCCGGACAAGGACGCCGCCGAGGGGCCCGAGCCGCTGGACGGACCCGGAGGGGCCGTCGAGGTGGCGGACCCGCCGCGTCCGCAGCCCATGGACGACGAGCTGCCGCCGGAGCCGCTGGACAACCCGCGCCGGCTGCTGGTGTGGCCCGCGCCGGACGTCTCCACGCAGCAGGCGCTCAGCGACCGCGGCTACCGGCCGGTGATCGTGCACTCGCGCGAGGAGGTAGACGCCCAGATCGCCGCGTTCCCGGCCGCGCTGTTCGTGGACCCGCTGACCGGGCCGATCACCCGCACCGCACTCCAGTCGCTGCGGCAGGCGGCGGTGGCCGCCGAGGTGCCGGTGCTGGTCACGGCCGGCCTCGGACAGGCCTCGCGGGACGCCGCCTACGGCGCCGATCCGGCCGTACTGCTGAAGGCGCTCGCGCCCCGGGACACCGAGCAGCACCCGCCGCGCGTGCTGCTGATCGAGGAGCACGCGGAGATCGCGCTGGCGCTGACCTCGACGCTGGAGCGGCGCGGGATGCAGGTGGCGCGGGCGGCGAGCGACGCCGACGCGGTCACGCTGGCCGGGCAGTTCCGGCCGAACCTGGTGGTGATGGACCTGATGCAGGTGCAGCGGCGCCAGGACGGCTCCGCCGGCATCGTCGGCTGGCTGCGCGCGAACGGGCAGCTCAACCGCACCCCGCTCGTCGTCTACACCGCCGCCGTCGACCAGGCCGACCTGCCGCGGCTCGCGTCGGGCGAGACGGTGCTGTTCCTGGCGGAGCGTTCCACCAGCGGCGAGGTGCAGGGCCGGATCGTCGAGCTGCTCTCGCGGATCGGGACCAACTGACGTAACGACAGACCCTGGATGCCGACGATCCGGCGCGCCGCCTGCTTGATCGACGTGCGCAGGCGTCGGCGTCGGTGTCCGCGCCGCCGACCATGATGCGCTTCAACTGCACGCCGCGTTGGTCACCTCCCACGCCGCCAACCCGACCATCGCCCTGACCGCCATCTCCGCCCCGGCCACCGCCAGCACGGCGTACGTCGTCTCCGGCTTCGCGGGCGGGGGCGAGGGCGGGGGCGGGAGCGGATCTGGTGGTGGGGTGGACGGGGACGGTGGTGCGGGGGAGATGAGCGCGGGGGAGGTGAGTGCGGCGGCGGGGGCGGTGTTCGAGGCGGTGCACGGGTGACGACCCCGATGCCGGGCGGCAGGCGCCGGGGTCACCCAAGGGGTCACCCACGGGATCGCCCACGGGGCCGCCCTCGGGGCCGCCCTCGGGGCCGCCCGGCGTCGGCCTGACGGTCAGAGCCGCGTGACGTCCAGCCCGCCCTCCGCGTACTGCCTGCGCAGCACCTTCTTGTCGAACTTGCCCACGCTCGTCTTCGGCACCGTCTCGATGACCGTCCACCGCTCCGGCAGCTGCCACTTGGCGATCTTGCCGTCCTCGGCGAGGAAGGCGCGCAGCTCCTCGAAGCCGACGCTCGCGCCCTCCTTGAGGACGACGGTGGCCAGCGGACGCTCGCCCCACTTGTCGTCCGGGACGGCGACCACGGCGGCCTCGGCGACGTCCGGGTGGGACATCAGGGCGTTCTCCAGCTCGACCGAGGAGATCCACTCACCGCCGGACTTGATGACGTCCTTGGCCCGGTCGGTCAGGGTCAGGAAGCCGTCGGGGGAGATGGTGCCGACGTCACCCGTCTTCAGCCAGCCGTCCTCGCTGAACTTGTCGTCGGGACGCAGCGGCTCGGTACCCGGTCCGTTGTAGTAGGCGCCGGCGATCCAGTTGCCGCGCACCTCCAGCTCACCGGCGGACTCGCCGTCCCAGGGCAGCCGCTCGCCGCCGGGACCGGTGAGGCGCGCCTCGACGCCGGCCGGGAAGCGGCCCTGGGTGAGGCGGTACGCGAACTCCTCGGGCGTGCCGATCGCGTGGGCCGGCGGCCGGGCGATGGTGCCGAGCGGGGAGGTCTCCGTCATGCCCCAGGCATGGCAGACCCGCATGCCGAGCGAGTCGAACGCCTCCATCAGGGACGGGGGACAGGCGGAGCCGCCGATGGTGACCTGGGTGAGGGAGGAGACGTCGCGGGGCTTGGCGGTCAGCTCCGCGAGGAGCCCCTGCCAGATGGTGGGGACGGCGGCGGCGTGCGTCGGCCGCTCGCCCTCGATCATCGCGGCGAGCGGGGCGGGCTGCAGGAAGCGGTCCGGCATCAGCATGTTCACGCCGGTCATGAAGGTGGCGTGCGGCAGCCCCCAGGCGTTGACGTGGAACTGCGGGACCACGACCAGCGAGGTGTCCTGGTCGGTCAGGCCCATCGACTGCGCCATGTTGACCTGCATGGAGTGCAGGTAGATGGAACGGTGGCTGTAGACCACGCCCTTGGGGTCGCCGGTGGTGCCGGAGGTGTAGCACATGGCGGCGGCGGCGCGCTCGTCCAGCTCGGGCCAGTCGTACGTGGCCGGCTTCCCCGCGATCAGGTCCTCGTACTCGTGCACCTGGGCCGACGCGCCCTCCAGCAGGGAGCGGTCGCCGGGGCCGGTGACGACGACGTGTTCGACCGTCTTCAGGTGCGGCAGCAGCGGCGCGAGCAGCGGCAGCAGCGAACCGTTGGCGATCACGACGCGGTCGGCGGCGTGGTTCACGATCCAGGCCAGCTGCTCGGGCGGGAGGCGGAGATTGAGGGTGTGGAGGACCGCGCCCATGGAGGGGATCGCGAAGTAGGCCTCGACGTGCTCGGCGTTGTTCCAGGCCAGAGTCGCCACACGCTCGTCCTCGCCGACCGCGAGGTCCTCGCGCAGGGCGTGCGCGAGCTGGGCGGCGCGGGCGCCGATCTCGGCGAAGGAGCGGCGGTGCGGCTCGTCCTCACCGGTCCAGGTGGTCACCTGCGAGCTGCCGTGGATCGTCGACCCGTGGGTCAGGATCCTCGAGATCAGCAGCGGTACGTCCTGCATCGTGCTCAGCACGGTGTCCTCCCGGGGCGACATTGCCTACGCGGCGGTAAGGTTTGCGCTGATTCTGCGCACATACCGCTTGGTATGTCACTACTCCCGGGTGATCGATCAGTACGGTTTCTCCAAGGAACGTCCAGAGAGACACCCGCAGAGGGCGCCCCCAAAGGGACCGTTGGCCCTCATTTCCGGACAATCCCCAGCTCAGGGTCCTCGCGGAGTTTGCCGAGCGCTCGGGAGACCGCCGACTTCACGGTGCCCACGGAGACGCCGAGCACTTCGGCCGTCTGGGCCTCGCTGAGGTCCTCGTAGTACCTGAGGACGACCATCGCACGCTGCCGGGCGGGCAGCTTCATGATCGCTCGCCACATCGCGTCGTGCAGCGCCTGCCGCTCCGCCGGATCGTCACCGGCAGGCAGGGGCTCCGGCTCGGGCAGCTCCTCGCACGCGAACTCGTCCACCTTGCGCTTGCGCCACTGCGACGTCCGGGTGTTCAGCAGGGCCCGGCGCACGTAGCCGTCCAGGGCGCGGTGGTCCTCGATACGTTCCCAGGCGACGTACGTCTTGGTGAGCGCGGTCTGCAGCAGGTCCTCCGCGTCGCTCGGGTTCGCGGTGAGCGACCGGGCGGTACGCAGCAGCACCGGCTGGCGCGCCTTCACGTACGACGAGAACGACGGGTACGGGAAGGTCTGCGCCCTTGCTGGCGCCGTGGCTGTGGCGGCTTCGGAAGCGCTGGTGCAGACGGGTGTGGTCATGGCTCAACGCTATGCGCGAGGGGGTGTCCGGCGGATCGGCCGCAGGTCCCGAAGCAGAGTCCGCCTCAGGTTGTAGGGGTGGTGCCAGGTGCACCTCCTGTAGGTGGACGAGCGGAGGAGGGACACTGCGGGTTCCCCCTTGGGGGCTTCCCCGCGGGCGGCCCCCGGCCTCTGCAGCCGCAGGGCCCGACCCAGGCCACTGACGACGGGAAACGCCTGCGCTCCGGACCGCTCACGACGGGAGACGCCTGCCCCCTGGGCCGCTGACGACGGGAGACGCGTCTGGGCGGCGGCACCGAAGCACCGCCGCCCAGACGCACTGCGACCCCATGAAGCACACCCGCGAGCGATCGAGGGCCGGCGCGGCAGCGCTCCCGCGCCGGCCCCTCAGCTCACCACCACAGCGGGGAGAAGGTGACGGCCACGTTCTCGTTGCCCTGCTGGATCGCCGTGAACGCGGAGCCGTCGACCTGCGCGGTGTTGCTCTGGTTCGAGGCCCCCGAGCCGACGGCCTGCTGCTGCGTGGTGGACGAGTTGCCGTTGTTGTTGCCACCGACGCCGCTGCCGAGGATGCCGGCGTTGGCACTGGCGGCGGTCGCGCTCGATCCGTCGTCCGCGAAGGCACCGTTGTCCGCCGCCGCCACACCACCGAGGAGCGCGGCTGCGAGCGGAAGGGCGGCGACGGCGGCGACGACACGGGCGGTACGGATGCTTGCCATGTTTGTTCCTCCAGGACTGAAGCTGCGTGGGCCTGCGTGAAGCTGCGTGATCCACTCTGAACTCTGGCTATTGCCAAGGCAGTTGGCCGACCGCCCCGACGCTGTGCACGACGTCGCGTGATCAGAGTTGCCCACCGAATCCCCGACGAACCACCCCGGAAGCCCCGATTCGCCCTCAAGCGTGAGGACAAGTCGATAAACCCCTTTGACCGTCTTCACCGCTCACCTCGGCGCAGCACGGACACTCCCACCCCAAGCCCGACAACAGCTGAAGCGTTCCGCCACATCCGCGAACTCCACCCCCTTCCCCGGCGCGTCACCCTCCCCCACCCTTCCCTTTCTCGAACATACGTACGAACATGGATCCATGGCCACCACCGACCGGCGGGCCACGACGCTGGCCCTCGCACACGCCCTGTCCGCCGCGGAACGCGGACTGGCGGTCATCCCCCTGTCCCGGACGAAGCTCCCGGCTCTGCGCTCCCCGCACCGCGCCGGCCCACCGGCGGAACCGCTCTCCTGCCACGGCGAGTGCGGCCGCTTCGGCCACGGTGTCTACGACGCCTCCACCGACCCGGCCCGCATCCGCGAGCTCTTCGCCGCCGCCCCCTGGGCCACGGGCTACGGCATCGCCTGCGGCCTGCCCCCGCACCACCTCGTCGGCGTCGACCTGGACACGAAGTCGGAGACGGACTCCTCGGCCGCCCTGCGCGAACTGGCCCTGCGCCACCTGTTCACGATCCCGCCCACGGTCGTCGTCCTGACCCCCAGCGGCGGCCGCCACCTCTGGCTCACCGGCCCGCCCGACTCCGTGGTCCCCAACTCCGCCGGCCGCCTCGCTCCGGGCATCGACGTCCGGGGCGCGGGCGGCTACCTGGTCGGCCCCGGCTCCCGCACCCGCCACGGCGTCTACACCACCGCCCCCGGCACGTCCCACCTGGCCCCCGCCCCCTGCCCACCCGCCCTGCTCCGCCTCCTACTCCCCCCACCCCGCCCCCACCGCCCCACACCCCGCACCCCCGACACACCTGACACACCCGACACACCCGACGGCCGGGGCCTCATCCACTTCGTCCTCGCCGCGCACGAGGGCCAGCGCAACACCCGCCTCTTCTGGGCGGCCTGCCGCGCCTACGAGAACGGCATCGGCCCGGCCCTCCTCGGCCCCCTCCTGGAAGCCGCGCAGGCCACCGGCCTGACGGAACGCGAGGCCCGCACGACCATCGCCTCGGCGGCCCGCATGACCGGCCACCGCCCCTGACCCACTCGGCACAAGAACCGAAAGACCCCCATGCACAACCGCCCCAGCGTGCCGACCACGTCACTGACCCGGGTCGTCCTGTCCTCCGGCCGCACCGTCGACCTGGCCGAACTGCACCTCACCCCGACCTACGGCACCCTGCTGGACACCTACCCGTGCCGCCCCGTCAACGACCTGCGCATCAAGACCCTCCTCCACACCGCCGAGCGCATGTCCCCCACCACACCGGTACACCTGATCCCCCCACCCCGCGAATACCCCGACCACTACGCGGGCCCCCACGGCCCCGTCGAGTTCCTCCCCCGAGTCGCCTGCGTGGCCCGCCTCTCCTCCCCACCCCTGAACCCCACCCACGACCCCCTCCTCTACCACTCCACCCTCACCGTCCTCTGGTTCCAGCCCACCCCGCACCTCCCCAACCCCCACGACACGACCCAGGCCTTACGGGACCTCGACTGGCTCACTCTGGCCCGGGACCACGAGGTACGACCGTGAGTCCCTCCCACCATGGCTCCGGGACAACGGCCCCCGACCGTGAAGCCTGATCAGGGGCAGCTCCCGCGCAGGCCAGGCGTAGCAGACCGCCTCGCGGCAGCCTCCACCGCGTTTGCCGTGCCCGCCATGTGCCCCCGGGCAGACCCCACCCACCTCTCACCGTCACAGACGCCCCTCATCCGGTCCTGACCGATGAGGCAGAATCGCGACAACTGGGCGGGCAATTGGCAGGGGTGGGGACGTGGGGCGTTTCAGCTGGCGCAGCCAACGCAAGGGCATACCGACTGAACCGGCACTACTGGCCGCGGCTGCTGAGCACCCCGGTGGCAGCGTCGCGGAGATCGATTCGGCGTATATCGACGACCCGAACGGCTACGTACCTCCGGAAGCAATCCGCGGCGCGTGGTTGGTGGACGGCAGCGGAAAACTGACAGGGGAGTACCAGGAGAATCCCCGCCACGGGGCGCCGCAAGACGACTTCGGCAAACTCACCGAGCCGGATCACTGGCTCGGCTGGCTGGGCGATGACCCCGCGGCCGCCGTCCGGAAGGGCATCGAAGAGTCCTTGCGGGCCCAGGTGGCTGACGCGGTGGTCGAGTGGATCAAGATCCTTGAAACGCCCCGGTTTCTGACGGCCGGGCGTCAGCATTCCGAGAACGCCCAGGCCATGTTGGTCACCCGCGCGGCACTCGCCGCGCCGTTCGCCTTGTCCGTACGCACGGCGCAGCACGGCCGTTCCGTCCTGCTGGGAGTGTTCTCCTGGGCGGCGGTCGATCTCTCCCCACCCGGAGTCCGCAAGGACCGGCACTGGTTCGACCTGAACGTCGAGCTGGACTGGGCCGGTGAACGGCTTGAGGGGCGGATGTACGAGATCGGCGGTGAGGGCCGCACCACCGAGCGGTAGAGCGGCACTGGGATGCCCTGCGACGCGGCGCCCCCGGCCATGTTCTCGGCCAGGGGCGGGTGACGAACGTCAGCTCACAGCCCTGGACGACCTCACGACGATGCTGGGTGAGTGCGCTGCGAACCCCGGCAATTACCTGTCATTCGGGGGCTACTGAGGCTCACGGCACGACTGCCGGGTGAGTGTCCAACTGCGTGACGACGCCGACGGACAGCGGCGGACGGGCGTGGGCACCTGCGGACCGTCAGATCAGCTGGAGGAGGCAGCGACCCAAGGTCGGGTACTCGAACTCGGCCAAGTTGCCTCGGGACGAAGAAGCCAGAGGAGCGGTGCTGTGGCGGGTAGGTCGCCCGTGCTGGTTCAGGACGCTTGGGGACGCGGGGGCAGGCACGTGGACGAAGACGAGACCGGCGCGCGCGTACGTCAGACCTACGCCGGCGAGTCCGACGGCAGGGACGGCAACGACTGCGGACGGCGATGCGAGACCACGGAAGTCGCCGTCGCTGCCTGCTTGCGCGGGCTCAGGCAATGCTGGACGCGACCCACTCGTCAGTGTTCCGGTGACGGTCCAGTCCGACCGCCTCGAACTCGTCCTCGCCCAGGCTCCTTCGTGCGCCAAGCCACCGCAATGCCTGTGAGATGGGGCTCACTGCACGAGTGAACCGCTTCTTTTCCGGCTCGTCCAGTGGTCCCAGAGCCAGCGAGCCGTCAGCCCAGACGGCGGCGCGTTGCTCGCCGACTCCGCCGAAGTACTCGGCTTCCACATAGGCGACCGGCCCAGCTGAGGACCACTGGGCGAGCCTCGTCTCGAAACCTCCCGGCAGTTTCCAAAACCCAAGATCGCCTCCGTCGCTGCCATCCGTGACGCCGTCGAAGACCTCATCGGTCATCGGCATCAGCGAAAGACCCTGCCGGAGATGCACCACTCGGGCTCCCGGCACCTCCCGCGACGCGGCCCGCAGCCATTCGTCCGTCGCGATCACTGCCTGCAACGCGTAACCCAACCCTGCGGCCCCTCCCCCAACCGATTGGGGCCCATCTTGCCCGCTTCCTCGCGCGAACCCGCTGGCTCCGGTCTACCGGTGGCACCCGGCCCCGGACGGTCACCCCCACCCGCTGCCAACTCCGTGCACGCGGACTCAGGCCCGGCGGTCCTAGGCGCAGATTGGCCGCACGCCCTGGTCGGGGTGGGAGACCGGAGATTCAGGGTTAGACAAGATCACGCGGAAGGGGTGCAGCTCCGGAGAACTGCACCCCTTCTGACCCGCTAGGTCTCTGACCTGGGCGGTGGGTGTGGGATTTGAACCCACGGTGACATCGCTGCCACGACGGTTTTCAAGACCTTTTGGGGGTTTGGCAGGCGGTACGCTCCGTCGCAGGTCAGACGAGTGTGAGGGCGCCGTCGAAACCATCGCCAAAGTTATCGTGCCCGCTACGTGCCCCAGTGGACGCCACCCTCGCTACACGGATGCCTGGGCCTCGGTCGACTCATCACTCAGCAGGAAGGCTCGACGGCCCGCCCCCTCAGAGAGAAACCCGTCAACACGACCACAATCTGAGTACGTCAGGGCATACCGGCCCAGAGACCGAACATGATCACGACGCCTAGCGTAGAAACGGTCGTAAACGTCCAGGCACCCCATTCAACTGGGTCTCGCTGAAACATATGGCCGAGCATGCCTGCGAGAAACGCAAGGATCACGGCAGCCATGAGAATCATGACTATCGTTCGAGCCTTGTCGCGAGGGTTGCTATTGTTGGCCATATACTTCTCTCCTTCATCCAAGGATGGGGATTCAGTCGAGAAGCCTCTAGGGCAGTTCTCAACCGAACTACCCCAATGCGGTACTTACAGGGGTTACTTCGGTTGAGACTGCCCGATGGTGACAGAACTCAGGTAACGCTGTGGCAGCCGAATGCGCGTACACAGAGACGCACTTTCCGAACGGATTCTGCTGCCATCACCCGCTCGTGCCCGTCCTACTGACGGCAGCCATCGTCTGCCGGGACAGGCTTTCACCTTTCCGAATGCATCGGTCCCTTGGCGGCGAGCCGATGCATTCCGAGGATACAACAACTCGGACTGCAGGAAAGCCCGTTATCTGAGAACCGGAAAAATGATCATGGAACACCGTTCGACCACTCGACCGAACGGCGTTCCCCACGACTGATGGTTGCTCGACGCGGCTGCGTTTCAGCAGGTCAAGGACGCGTGACAGGCCCTTCAGGGACACCGTCATCGTCTTCGTGGCCGCCGAGCCATGAGTCCGCAGCTTCGGCGACCTGGTCGTCACGGCCAGCGAGAGGTCGGGCGTAGTGCCGGGTAGTCACGCTCGCGTTCGAGTGGCCGAGCCGGTGAGCGGCGGTCATCACGCCGTACCGGTCGGCGACCCACGTGCCGTGCGAGGCCCGGAGGTCGTGCGGCGTAACGTCGGTCAGCCCGGCCGCCGTCACTGCGGGGTCGAAGTACGCCTTGCGCCACTGGTTGTAGCGCAAGGGCTTGCCGCCGGGGGCCGTGAAGAGGAGCGCGTCATCTCTGCCGGGCAGGGTCTCCAGGTGCCGGCCGAGCCGCTTGGCGAGGGACGGGCCCACGCGGAGCAGTCGCTTCTGATGAGACTTGGGAGTGTCGAAGACCAGCGTGCCGTTCGCCTCTGCCAGGTTCTCGTCGACCAGGACGAAGCCGCCGGGCACGTCGATGTCCACGCGCCGCAGGGCGAACGCTTCGCCCACCCGCAAACCTGCGTACGCGAGGAGCGCGATCAGCAGGTCATGCGGCTTGGTCGCGCCCTGGACGATCCGCGACGCCTCGAGCGGCGTGAGGATGTGCGGCTCCGTCTGCGGCATCCGAGGCAGCCTCACTCCCCTGCACGGTGTCTGCGAGATCATGTCGTTGTCGACGGCAGAGCGCATGATCTGCGACAGCACCCGGTACGCCTGCCGAATACGCGAGGCGCTGAGCCCCTTGGTCCGCATCGCACCCACCCACTCGGTGATCGTGATGGGCCGAAGGCTGGAGAGTTCACGGTCACCGAGTGCCGGATTGATCAGCGAGTTGATCAGAGACCGGTACGACGCCTGAGTCTTGTGCTTGAGCTGAGGCGACACCGCCGCGAGCCAGCGAGCCGCCCAGTCGCGAACGGTCGTCTGCCCCTCGGCCGGGTCGAGCCAGCGCCCCTCTTCGATCTCGACGCGTTTCCGCATGAGCCAGCGATCCGCGTCCGTGGTCGTGGCGAACGTCCGGTCCGCAGGGCGCAGCACACCGTCAGGCCCCGGATAGCGAGCTTGGAACCGGCCGGACGGCAGCTTGCGGACACGGCCGAAGCCCCGCCGGGACTTGCGCTTGCCAGCCATCAGGCAGCCCTCCTGAGTCCCGTGGACCGCAGGAGGATCGGTTGCACGGTGTTGGCACTCACGTACTCCTCTACGGCGGTCTCCGGGATACGGACGTGCCGGCCGACCTTCACGAAGGTGATACGTCGCTCCTCGATGAGGCGCCGAGGAAAGCGGACCCCCGTACCAAGGCGTTCGGCGACCTGGTCCACGGTTAGAAGCCGGTCCACAGTCACCACTCCCCCTCGTCTGCGGCCAGTCCGGTCAAGGCGTCGCGGGCAGTTTCACGATTCGTCTGGAGCCCACGCGCGATCGTGTCGGCGAGGACGGATTCACCAGGGCTGTGGCCGTGTCCGGCGTACTGCCAGTCGGTGAGGACGAGGACGGTGTCCGGCTCGCGGTCGTCCAAGGCGAGGGCGGTGTGTTCCTGGGCGGCGCGGTAGTCGGCGCGTGTCTGGCGCAGGGCCCCGAGGGTGGTGGAGTAGCGGCGGGACTTGGAGGAGAAGTGGCCGCGGAAGCCGAGCATGTGAGCCCAGGCCCACAGGCGCCGGTCCGGGTAGAGGCGGTCCAGTTCCCGGCATGCGGTGATGAGTCGGCGGGTGTGGTCCGGGACCTGGTGGCGGTCGAGTTCCGTGAGTTCGCCGATTCGGCGGTCAAGCGTGCCGGTGTTCTCGGCGGCTTTGGTGGAGTACTTGGCGACGTACGAGGCGACGGCCTGTTCGGTGATGTCGGAGCCGTCGCCGAACGCCTTTACCGGGCGCACGTCGAGCTGTGTGCCCCAGCGGAAGGACCGGGCCGGTTGGTCCCCGGCGGCCGGGACGGAGACGGACGTGTAGGAGTGCGCCGCAGCAGCGTGGATCGCGTCGGCGAGGAGGACGACCGTTGCCCAGGCAGGCGGAGGCGTTCCGGGTCCCTCCGGTCCGTCGAGCCGGATCACCGCATGGAAGTGCAAGGCACCGCGCTTCTGGAACTCGGCGACCTTGCCGTAGGAGACACGAACGCGGTCGGCGAGTTCCCGGCGGGTGAGGCCGGCGCGGGCGGCGAGTTCGCGACGCAGGCGAGTGGTGAACCGCTGCCAGAGCTGCCCAGCGTGGTTGTTGAACAGGACTGCGCCCGCGTAGTCGTACGCCGCCGGGTCGAGGGCCGTGCCCAGTTCCGGGGCGTCCGGGGCGTGTTGGGTGCCGCAGCGGCAGGTGCCGCGGTCGGGCCGATTGTGGACCGGGCCGAAGGAGGGAGCGGTGAGTGTGGCGAACACGCGCGGGTGCTCCCTCACCGTGGTGGGGACGTCTCGGCGGTCGTCTCCGGCAAGGCCCGCGCGGATGAGGTGGTAGGTGTCGCCTGCGTAGGTCCAGGCGCAGGAGGGGCAGCGGGAGGCGCGGCGGTTGCCGCAGGCGAGACGGAGGCGTCCGCCGGGCTCTACGGCGGTCGTGTAGTGGTGCAGGGTTTCGCCGGTGGTCTTGTCCTTGTGGAGGGTCCAGCCGGTGAGGTGGATGGGGTCGGAGCAGCCGCCGGTGCGGCGGATCTGGTCTTCCCAGCGGGGGTAGTCGGGGGCCGAGGCGACGCGAAGGAGGTCGCCGAGGGTCGTCGGGTCGAGCAGCGGTGCATGCGCGGTCGGGGCGCGGTGCGCCATGCTGGGTGCTTCCTTCCGGTTGTGAGATCGGTTGGGGACGGCGCCCGGGCGGCGGATGCTTGGCGGTATCGAGGCCGCCCGGGGGCCGGTCAGCGTCGCTTGGCGTCCGCGTGGATGAGGGAGCGGATCACAAGGGCACAGACGGCGACCGAGGCGCCGGTGATGGCGACGGCCAGGAGCATCGAGACGAGCACGGCGCCGACGACCAGGACGACGACTGTTCCGCCGCCGACGAGGGCGAGGGCGGTGCCGGGGGTGAGCTGCACCGTGGGCCGGGTCGGTGCGGGAGCGACCGGAGCCGGAGGCGGCCCCTGCACGCTCGGCACGACGGCGGTCGGCTCGACGACCACGGGCGGTGTGAGGTGGCCGGCGGGCGTGGGGTTGGTCGGGATCTTCGGGCGGAGCATCGGTGTTCTCCCTTCGGGTCGTGCTACTTGACGAAGCCGTTGACGACGGAAGCCAGCACGCTGTCGGCGATGAGGAAGCCGCCGAGGAGCAGTACGGCGATGAGCCACCAGGGCGGGCGGATGAGCTTGACGCCGAGGTAGCCGACGGCGAGGAGCGCGAGCCAGAGCGGGACGTCCATCGGGTGACCTCCTAGCTGACGCGGCAGCGGTGGGTGCGGGCGGCGAGCTGTGCGGCGGACTGGCTGGAATAGTCGGCGGACCAACCACAGCGGTCGTTGGTGCACACAGCGGCGTGTTTGGTCTGGCCCCGGCGATCGCGGTGGGTGCCGATCTGCACGGGGCCGATCCGCATGACGGAGTGGAAGAAGTCGCGGGCGGGCATGTCAGTCGATCTCCTTTCGTGTCGCGGTCATGTCATCCGAGGTGGGCAGCGATGGCGTCGGCGAGGTGAGGCGGGACGCCGAGTCGGGCGCGGAGGGTGTCGATGTCGATCGGGGTGCCGGTGCGGGCGTGGTGGTCGTCGGCGACTTTGCGGGCGTGGTCGACGAGCGCGGCAGGGACCGGCACGGCTGTGGGCAGAGCAGGGGTTTCCTCGATCTGCGGGCCGACGGGGGGTTCAGGCGCCGGGCGCGGCTCAGCGGCAGCTGTTTCGGGCGCGGGGTCCGGAACCGGGACGGAGGGTGCCGGCGGATCCGGGACGGGGTCCGCGGGCGAGTGGGCGAGGAGGGTCCCGCCCATGAAGGCCAGGGCGGGCCAGGCCGCGACGAGGATGCGTAGCCAAGGCGGGACGTCGCCCAGGTCGAGCAGCCCGGCGGTGGCGACGTTGGCACCGAGCGAGGCCACCAGGGCGATGAGGAACCAGCACCAGGCCAACCGGGACGGCCCATCAGCCCGCAGCCGTCGCCAGGCGGCGACCAGGAGCAGATCGACCGAGACGGGATAGGCCCAGGCTTTCCAACCGCTCTGTCCAGCAGCGGCGGCGAGGTCGTGCAGGTGGGCGAAGGACAGCGCCCCGGCGATGACGGCCTGAACGAGTACGGCGTCGATACGGAGAGCGGGGCGGGCCATCACGGCTCCTTCCTGTGATCAGGCATGGCGGGGGTAAGGACCCGGCGCGAAGGGCGGTCGCGCCGACCGTGGGAGGGGGGAGGTGTCAGGCGGTGGCCGGGGCTGTCTTGGACAGCGGCACGCGGGCCGGGGGCAGCGCAGCGACCGCGGGCCGGAAGGGCGCCAAGGCGGGCAGCTCGGGGGTGCGGTCGGCGTGCTTGTTGCAGACGTTCACAGCCTGGCGCAGCGTGGTGTGCGGGGCGCGGATGCGGTGCCAACCGCCAGTGGAGTCCCCGGCGATGGCGATGCCGCGTGTCTCGGCGGGAATCTGGATGGCGGCGAGGACGGCGTCCGGGGCGATGTCGCCGAAGGCCATGTTCGCGGACGTCTCGTCGTTGACGCGGTGGGCGGTACGGCCGGTGAGCTGGGCGCGGAGCATGGTGATGCCCTTGCCGAGTTCGGAGCCGAAGCGCTGCCCGCAGATCTCCAGGTAGACGCCGGCCGCGCGGCCGAGCTGGGCGAGGCGGACCAGGGCGGTGACGATCCGGTCCCGCCGCTTCTCTTCCTCCTTGCTGGCGAAGAGCGCGAGTTCGGCGACCTCGTCGACCAGAACGACGACCGGCACCGGCCGCAGGTCCTCGGGCAGGTCCCAGATGTCGGCGGCGATCTCCGCATCCGGCACGGCAACGCTGATCCGCTGCTCGGCTCGGATGAGCTGATACACGTCCTGCATGTGGGACACCAGCGCTTCCAGCAGCTCCAGCGCGGTATCCGGGTTGTCGGCAAGCGCGGAGAACCGTCGGGCCAGCGGGAACAGCTCGACCCCTTGCTTGCAGTCGATGCCGACCAGCGCGACGTGGTGCGGGGCGAGCCCGGCGACGAGGTTGCGTTGATAGACGGACTTGCCGGACTCGGTGGCGCCGAGGGTCAGGCCGTGCGGGACGGCGCGGTAGTCGCGGTAGTGCACCGAGCCGTCCTCCCGCAGTGCGACGGGGACACGCATCGGACGGGTGTCGGTCTTGGCCGGCATCTGCACCCGCTTGAGTACGTCGTAGCCGGTCATCCGGATCTCGACCACGCCGGAGCGCAGCTCACGGGAGGTGACGCCGTACATCCCGAAGGAGTGGCGCAGCCGGTCCGAGGCGGCGCCGACGTCGAAGGCGTCCTGTCCCGGGCGGAGTTTGAGCCGGAGGGCCAGGCCGGTGTGGGTGGGCCGCAGCCGCAGGATGCGCGGCGCGCGGGACTCCGGTGCGGGGCGGTTGGCCATCCGGGCCAGCATGAGGCGCCAGCGCGAGGGCGGGACCGTCAGCCCGCAGGCCTCCATGACGGAGGCGTAGCGGACCAGGACGCGCACGACAGCGAAGGTGACCCCGAAGGTCATCCAGTACCAGGCGGGACGCCGCCACCGCAGGAGACCCGCAGCGGCGACGACCACCAGCAGTAAGACCGTCGGCCACGCCATGGCTCAGGCCGCCTTCGAGCCTGTACCCGTGGTGGCCAGCGAGGTGACGGCGACCGCGCGGAAGGCGATGCCGTGCCGCTTCTGGCCGTTGAACTCGTTCTCCCACGGCCGGGCGACCAGCCCCGTGAGCGCGGCCGGGGTGCCCATGGTCAGGTCACCGGAGATGCCGGTCTCCGGGACGGTGACGGACAGGATCTCGACTTCGTCGTTGGCCGCGAACATCACGTCCACGGTCATCAGCTTCGCGCCGGTCTCGGCGTCGGTGGCGATCTCGCCGGTACGGCGGTCACGCACCTTGGGCTGCGGGGTCTTGGCGACCATCACGGTCGCGGCGGAGGTGTCGACGGGGATCTGACGCACAGCAGAACACTCCTCTATAGATGCTGAACTCCGTCACTCATGTACATGAGTGACATGAAGAAGAGTGCATCACTCCTGTACATGAGTCAACCCGTCGCGACATCGAAGTCACGACGGGTTGCGAGAAGTTGAGCGAGCGTCAGTCGTCGGCTGGGATCCGGTACTCGAAAACGAACTGATCAGCAGCCATGAGCGTGTCGCAGACCTCCACCACGACTCCGGCCGTCGTACGGGCCTCCCGGATCAGATGAACCACCGGCGCACCCGGACTCAGCGCCAGCTCGGAGGCTTCCGCCTTGGAGGCCGGCCGCGCTTGCAGCGTCTCGACGAACTCCGCGAACTCATGCCCGTGGTCTTCGAGTCGGGCGTAGATGCCACCGCCGCCGGGGTTCTCGGCGAACAGCTCGGGGATGTCCTTGACCACGTCCCACGGGAGGTAGGAGGAGGCGGTCTCGACCGGGGTGCCGTTGCGGAAGTAGAGGCGCCGCCGGGCGAGCACCTGAGTGCCGGCGGGGACGCCTAGCCGCTGAGCGGCATCTGCGGGAGCCTCCATGGGGCCGATGTAGAGGACGCTCACCTTGGCCGTGGCGCCGGACTGCGCGGACTCCGCGAGGTAAGCGGCCTTACCGCCCTGACGGAGCGAACGCCGGAAGCGATCGGAGGAACGGTGCCGCACCGGCGGCCGGTCCTTCACGATCGACCCCTTGCCGTGCCGGGTCTCAACGAGCCCGCTCGCCCGCACCTCGACCATCGCCTTGCGGATCGTGCCCCCAGACACGCCGTAGCGGTCCACCAGCTCCGATTCACTCGGCACCATGTCACCGGGCTTGAGCACACCCGCCCGGATCTGCTGCACGATCTCGTCCGCGATCTGCACGTACCGAGGCCCGGACCTGCCCCCCTCTACCGCAGTTCCCATAGTCCTTCTCTGCCTCCTATGCTCCTGTACATGAGTCAACCACAGGAAGCAACGTCGACGCCCCTGCACTCCGTATCCGTAGCCGGAGTCGTCGTGCGCGAAGACGGCCGCCTCCTAGCGATCCGCCGAGCCGACAACGGCACCTGGGAACTCCCCGGCGGCGTACTCGAACTCAACGAGACCCCAGAGGCCGGCGTAGCCCGCGAAGTCTGGGAAGAGACCGGCATCCACGTCGAGGTCGACGAACTCACCGGCGTCTACAAGAACACCACCCGAGGCATCGTCGCCCTGGTCTTCCGCTGCAAGCCCTCCGGCGGCACCGAACGCACCTCAAGCGAGTCAACTGCCGTCTCCTGGCTCACACCCGACGAGGTCAGCGACCGCATGGCCGAGGTCTACGCGATCAGGCTCCTGGACGCCCTAGATGGGGCTGGTCCCCATGTACGAAGCCACGACGGCAAGCACCTCATCCCAGCGGGATAAGACTTTCCCTACTTCATCAAGGCCCGCGCACGGCGCGGGCGCGCGCCGCCTGTACGGCGCGGCCCGCCTCCTGTCTTCGCCCCGGCTGGCCGCGCCCGGCGGCGCGCTCGGCGGCTGCGGGCATGAAGTGGGGAGACACCCTCCGTGGCTGGGGCGGTCGGCTCCACGGCTTTAGGCAGCCACTTTGGGGCGAGCCTCTAAGATCTTGGCCCCAACGTCGTGTCTTAACGGGCAGGTCCACAGACTGCCCGACTCGCCATCAGCTTACGGGGCCAAGATCACTCGCCCCAAAGCAGCTCCAGCCCAAAGCCGCTCCGCCGACCTCTCACCTAATCCGCAGCATCAAGGGTTCTCTTCGTCGGCCGCTTTGATCGCTTCCTCTGCGATCGCTGCAATTTCGGAAACCCTAGCTTGCTCCATTTCAGGAAAGGGGCTTTCAAGCCCCTCAGCACTAACCCACTCCCGGAGATCCTTATACAGCGGGCCGTGAAGATACTCATCCACCTTCAGGTCGCTACGCTCACTAAGGGAGCAGGCCAGTGGGAACGCATCCTCAAATTGGTCAAGAAGGAGCATTTTGGCGAGCTTGAAGTCGTCTCTTAGGGACGACACATCCCAGGACTTCACATCCCCACGTATGGCATCGAATTCTT
Source organism: Streptomyces sp. NPDC058985 (assembly GCF_042740985.1). Lineage (NCBI taxonomy): Bacteria > Bacillati > Actinomycetota > Actinomycetes > Kitasatosporales > Streptomycetaceae > Streptomyces > Streptomyces sp. NPDC058985. The sequence goes on from NZ_JBHYJX010000053.1 coordinate 41,213, forward strand.
CGGCATTCTTCTTGGCTACCCAATAGTTGATCTGCATGGCCGTCTTCTCTGCCGCCGAGTCGAACAAGTCGACATAGGCGGAAGATAGCCTCGCTGCAACCCCCCATCGCTCCCCATTAAGACAACGAGCCTCCATATCAGACCGCAGATGATCATGAATGACCGATCGAATATCAGACCGCCTAAAAAGCTTGTTTGCGACATTTCCCGACATCAGCACCCCCAACGAATAGAGTTCGTCGAGTGCCTCTGAAAGGTACTTCTTATTGACGCTTAGCCTATCGCCAACCTCCAAGTCACGCGAGGATAAAGCGGGCGCCTTCGCCAAGTACTGCCTTGAGACTTGGCCGCCATTGTGAACGATGATGTGGCGCCGTTGGAATACCTCGCGCACCCTGTCGGTGCCTAGCGTAATGTCTGCGAAGTAAATCTTAAGTCGCTTTTCAAGCCACTCTGTCCAGTCATCCAACCCCTTCCACATCAGCTGATCAACCTGACGCTGCACATGGAATTCACGCAGATCGTCGAGCGACTCAAACTCTTGGATTTCCTGCCAAGAGAATTGAGCCTCCTTGCTCATAAGCGCCTCTGGACGTAGGTGGTAATACATACCTACAATGCTGGAAAAGAGAACTTCGAAATCGCCCACGGCGGTCGTAAGGAGGGAAGAACGCAGGACTTCGAGTCGATTCCTACTCGTACGCATATGCATCATCTGAATTGCATATTTGCCTGCATCAAAGCTGTCGGTTGATGCCGCATCCAGTTCGGCAGTCATCTCCTTCATTAGGCCGTTAATGGAGGCCTTGATACCCTCGTCTTCCTCCGCGCCTTTCAGGTCTTCGTTCGGGATGGTTTCTGCCGCCCGACGGAAGAAATTGTACAGCGCCGTATTGGCGGCGTGGATTCTATCTTTTGGGATATCGCCAGCTGGGGGCACAGAGAGAGTAATCTCAAAGTTATCAGACTTCTTGATTCGATCGGGGGCGTGCTCTTCGGCGAATGAAAAGAGATCCTCGATCGCGTCCATTGCATCCTGGAATCGATGTAGAGCCCTCCGGAAATCCTGCAGAGCTTGCATCTCACGGTCTACCCCGATGTCAGTCATGTGCGGATGATAAGGCAGGACTGCTAGTCATGTGAGCCCTTTGAGTCAACCCAGCAGTAACTCCGGTTTAGCTGTCGGGGAGGTTGACGGCAACGAGAATGGGCCTACCTCGTGCAGGAGCTGTTCCGCTGGCATCCAACGTTGACATCAGCGAGCGCGGAACTTGTGCAGCGGCCCTCCTCTTGGGCCGTCCCTGGGCCATACGAGGTCACCCGACACCGACCGACAACGACAGAAGCCCACGGCATCTGAACTGGTCAGAGCCGTGGGCTTAGTCAGGCCCGCTGGTCAGCGGATGCAGTGATCAGTAGACGGGCATCCGATTGCTGGCAGGAGTGTCACCTGCGGAGCGCCCCTGCCTGGAGTCCGCTCACGGCCAGGAGGTGACCGCGGCTGTTTGCTACCCGGAGCACATTTCGCAGGGCCCCGGTCAGCTCGGTCAGCATGCGGCGCACGTCATCCGGGCCAGCATCCCGGTCACCGAGTACTGCCGAAACCTGCTCCAAGAGATCAGCCGCCATCCCGAGTTGTACCGCCTCGATGTTGTCCGCCAGGCGGGACATGTAGCCGCCGCTGTCATCCGTGCTCAGGTAGCAGGGCTTACCGTCCGGCCCCGACCACGGTAGGAGTCGCAACTCGTTCTGCGGCATCATCTGTGCGCCTGCCTTTCTTCGATCACGTGGTGGGTGCGGAATACGGCCTCGACACGGTCCCCGGGGAACACGAGCAGGGCCGCTTCAACTACTCGCCCGGTGCTGTCTGCCGCAATGCGGGTGATCGCGAGGACAGCCAAGGCTCTGTTGATCCGCAGGGTTGATGCCTCATCCGGCGTTGGGGCGCGAGCAGACACCGTCTCGTGGACCTCGGCGGGCGGCGGGTCCGGCACAGAGAAGCTGGCCTCCGCCCACGCCTCTGAGGGCCGGTCTCTCAGTGCTGTGGCCAGCGTCAGATCTCGCGGTACGTAGATGCGCGCAAGGCTGTGTGGAGACTCGCCGTCATAGCTGAGGCGGAGGAATTCGGTGAGTGGGCTTCCGTCATTCACCTTCAGAAGCGCTGTGAGGTGCCCCCGTGCGCGCATCACGGTAGTACGAACGGTCACGCGCAGGCCCACGTCTGCGGCAGTCCGAGGATCCAGCGTGCCCCACCCACCGACGTACGTGATCCTGCGCAGCGGGCGTCGGACGAAGTTGCCCTTGCCGTGGATCTTCTCGACGAGGCCCTCTCCCTGGAGCACAGCGAGGGCGCTTCGAAGCGTCGCCGTGCTGACCTTGTACCGGTCGGCCATGGCGGACTCAGACGGGAGCCGGTCACCAGGTCTGATGCAACCGGTTGTGATCTGGCGTCTCAGGTCGTCAGCGACGACGAGGCGACGGGACGTCATGAACTCCGTCACCGCCTTCTCATCATCCGCACGGCGACGAGCCGGGTCCGCCCATTGATGGTCAGCAGCTCTCCCGACTCGAACAGGAGTTGTTTCGCGCCCTGGGACAATTGGAAGAGGTCGCTCACCCGGCATGCCCGACCGCCGACTTGGATGATGTCTCCGCGCAGGACGGTGGCGGCCGTGATCTCGACGTTGGATACCAGCACACTCCCGGGGGCCCAGTTGCTCACCGCTTCACCGCCGACCGCGTGGCGTGGCTGTGGCAGGGGCAGAGGCACGTCTCGTAAATCACCGGCAGGTCGACTGGCGCCACGGACGGCGACGCTTCCGCACAGGACGTGTGAGTGCCGACCCGGCATGCGGTCGACCGGTAAGCATCAGCGGCGGTTTCCGACACTTGACGAGGAGGCATCAGCGGACACCTGCCAGGGCCGAGAACGCCTCAGCCGACAGTCGCGGTGCCACAACCACCGAACGCTGGCGTGCACGCTGCCGCTCCCAGGCCAGCACGTACGGGCGGACGAGCACGTTGTCCTCGCCCAAGAGCAGGTGAAGGCGGTCAGCGGTGTCCGGCATCCATTCCGGCACGGCCGGCGGCTCTACGGCGAACGCGGGTGGCGTCGCCACAGCCGCCAGAGACGGCATTAAGGCTCGGCGGTGCCTGCCCTTGGGGAAGTACCGCGCTCTGGTGAGCGAGACGGCATGGCGGATACGGTTGAGCACGCTGCTCAGCTCCTATCGCTGATAGCTCGGTCCCCCGACATCGCCCGTCGTGGGGGCCGCTTTGCGTACGACCGCCCAAAGGGTGCGGCCGTTCAAGTTGGTGGCGTGAAGCCCGAATCGATCGGCCTCCGCCAGGACTTCCAGGACCTCCCGCCATGACGCGGCGGAGAGCGATTCCGGCACCTCCGCCTCGACCGACGTGCACCGGTCGCGCTCCTCCACACGTGTGGTGAGCCCGACCGCCGATAACCGGGCGGCGATGGCCTCCGCGCTCACTCGCGAAGCGGGCACAGGGAAGCCTCCGTCACTCGGCGATCACTTTGAGTGAAGCTAGTTAACTAGATTAGAGCTAGTGGACTAGATTTTCCATATGCCTGAGCAGCCGCCCTATCTCCGCATCGCCGACGAGCTACGGCAGCGGATCGCGGAGCATGTGTGGGAACCGGGGGACCGGCTGCCCTCCCGCGCGCAGATCGGCCAGGAGTACGGCGTGGGCGAGAACGTCGTCCGCAGGGCTCAGGAGCTGCTGATCTCCCAAGGCGTGCTGGAAGGCCGAGCCGGTTCGGGCACCTACGTCGCCGAGCCCCGGCAGCGCGTGCGCGTGGTGCGGTCGTCGGCGCGCGAGCAGCCCGAAGAGTCGCCGTTCCGGGCCGACATGAAGGCCGTCGGCAGGCAGGGCGACTGGGAGAGCAGGACCGACGCCAAGGTGCCGGCCCCGGCGGAGGTCGCCGCCCGACTCGGTATCGCCGAGGGCGAGCTATGCGTCCGAACCGCGTACGAGTTCCTGGCCGACGGCAGGCCCGTGCAGCTCTCGACCAGTTGGGAGCCGTACGACCTCACCGCCGGCACTCTCGTCGTCCTCCCCGAAGGAGGACCGCACGCCGGGGCAGGCGTCGTGAATCGAATGGCCGCCATCGGCATCACCGTCAGCCATGCCGTCGAGCAGCCCGAGCCCAGGCAGGCAACCGCCGAGGAGGCGTCACTCCTCGGCATCCAGAAAGCCGCTCTCGTCACGCACATCCGGCGGACGTACTACAGCGACCAGGGACGGCCCGTCGAGACGGCGGACATCGTGGTGCCCGCGGCTCACTGCGAGATCGTGTACGAGATTCCGATCAGCCGCGCGTAGGTGACGGCGTGGCCGGTAGGTCGCTCACGCGGTAGACCGCCGTCACTCACCCGGGCGAGTTCTGACCCGAGCCACCAGGCGACGGGCGTTGAAGCCCCGCATGCTGATGGAGCCCCCACGTACCTTGCGGGCGGACGAGCGCCCGCTCCCCCCTGGCACGGTCTGAGAACGCGACCCAAGAACGGAGCCCGACTCATGCAAGCAACTGTCGGCGACAGAATCCGAATGCGCAGCCAGTCGGGCGCCTCAGCGGACGGTGAGATCGTCGAGGTGAAAGGGCAGAACGGCGAACCGCCGTACTTGGTGATGTTCGATGACGGTCACCAAAGCCTGATTTACCCCGGGCCCAACTCCGACTGTGAAATCAATCCCGAGGCTTAAAGATCGACCGGACACGCCCCAGGCGGCAGGCCCCTCAGGGCATGCCCCAGCCGTGCCCCTTCCGTGCCCGAACGGCCGGGAAGTCGCGGGGAACGGCGGGGTTCGGCGGGTAGCGCGTACGGCGACGGCCCCTGACCGTCGTACCTGGTCAGGGGCCGTAACACTGCGGTGGGTGTGGGATTTGAACCCACGGTGACATCGCTGCCACGACGGTTTTCAAGACCGTTCCCTTAGGCCGCTCGGGCAACCCACCCCGCGCCGGTTGTGATCGTGGCGCGGGACCAGGGTAGCGGGTCGGTCCGGGGGTGTGGGTCAGTCGTCGCCCAGCTTGGAGCCGAGGGTGAGTTCGGTGGTGTGCTGCTTGCCGCCGCGCTCGTAGGTGACCGTGACCTCGTCGCCGGGCTTGTGGGTCCAGATCTCGCCGATCAGGGTCGGGCCGCTGTCGATCACCCGGTCGCCGAGCTTGGTGATGACGTCGCCGGGCTTGAGGCCCGCGTCGGCCGCGGGGCCGCCCGCCTCGACGGGGTCGGAGCCGCCCACGCCCTGCTCGGTGAGCTTCGCCCCGTTCGTCGTCTCCTCCAAAGAGACCGAGGCGCCGATCTTCGCGTAGACCGGCTTGCCGGTCTTGATCAGCTGCTGGGCGACGAACTTCGCCTGGTTGACCGGGATCGCGAAGCCCAGGCCGATGGAGCCGGCCTGGCCGGCGCCGAAGCCGCCGTTGCTCGTGGACTGGATCGCGGAGTTGATCCCGATGACGTTGCCCTGGGCGTCCAGCAGCGGGCCGCCGGAGTTGCCCGGGTTGATCGACGCGTCGGTCTGGAGGGCGCTCATGTAGGACGCCTTGCTGTCCGCGCCGCCGTCGCTGGAGGCCACGGGGCGGTTCTTGGCGCTGATGATGCCCGTGGTGACCGTGTTGGACAGGCCGAAGGGGGCGCCGATGGCGATCGTCGAGTCGCCCACGGCCACCTTGTCGGAGTCGCCGAGGGGGAGCGGGTTCAGGTCGGACGGGGCGTTCTCCAGCTTGATGACCGCGACGTCGTAGCCCTGCGCGTTGCCGACGACCTCCGCGTCGTACTTCTTGCCGTCGGGGAAGGTCGCGCTGAGCTTGCCGCCGTCGACCGCCTCGGCCACCACGTGGTTGTTGGTGACGATGTGGCCCTGCTTGTCGAAGACGAAGCCGGTGCCGGTGCCGCCCTCGCCGTTGCTTCCCTCGGCCTGGATGGTGACCGTGCTGGGCAGGGCCTTGTTGGACACACCGGCCACCGTGCCCGCCTCGCGCTTGACGGAGCCGCCGGTGTCGGACGCGGAGACGGTCGTGGAGCCGCTGTCGTCGTTGTTCTTGGCCAGGGTGTAGCCGAGGCCGCCTCCCAGACCGCCGGCGACCAGCGCCGCGACCAGGATCCCGGCGAGCAGGCCACCTCGGCCGCGGCCCGGCTTGGGCGCGGGGGGCTGCTGGTACGAGGCTCCCCAGCCGCCGCCTCCCGCACCGTCGCCCGGGCCTTGGCCGAAGCCATGTCCGCCGTGACCGCCGTGCCCGGCGTGACTGCCATCGTCGCCGCCGCCGTACGTCGGGGTGCCGGGCGGCGGGGGCGGCGGGGGCCAGGAGGCGTCGGGCGGCGTGTGGCCCTGGGGCGCTGCCGGGGCCTGGGCGGGCGGAGCGGCGGCCGGGTCCTGGGGAGTGGCGGCCGGGTCCTGGGGAGTTTGGGACGAGGGCTGCTGCGGGGCAGGGGGCTGGGCGGAGGCAGCGGGAGCGTCCACCGGCACGGGGGGTGCGGACGGGGCCGGGGGTACCGCGGTGCCCTCGTTCTCGGTGCTCACAGCTTCTCTCCTAGTTCCACGGCAGTGTGTCGGTCACCCTGGTCGCGCTCAGCCACGCTCACGCGCGGTGGTCCACGGTCCGGCGCGATGCGGATGTGCTGGCCTTTTTGTATGCCATCAGCTTTTCCCACGGGCCGTCAGAGCACCATAAGCGGTTGCTGTGGGTCCTGGACCGTCCCTTACATGGGATATTTAAGACTAAACGGGCGCGTTGTCGATTCGACCCGATGGCACGTCTACCCGCCCGCGGTGGCACCATGACGCGGTGACCCACGCACGACAGCACCGGATTCAGGTCGTCGCCCACCGTGGAGCCTCCGAGGAGGCCCCCGAGCACACGCTGGCCGCCTACCGGAAGGCGATCGAGCACGGGGCGGACGCCCTCGAGTGCGATGTGCGCCTGACGGCGGACGGTCATCTCGTCTGTGTGCACGACTGGCGCGTCAACCGTACGTCGAACGGCCGCGGCGCGGTGTCCGCGCTGGAGCTCTCCGATCTGGCCGAGCTGGACTTCGGGGCCCGCCGGACCCGCGAGTTCTGGCGCACGCGCGACGAGCAGCCGGACTGGGAGCACCGGCCCGAGGACCGGGAGGAGACCTCCGTCCTGACCCTGGAGCGGCTGCTCCAACTGGTGGCCGACGCCGGACGGCGGGTGGAGCTGGCGATCGAGACCAAGCACCCCACGCGGTGGGCGGGTCAGGTGGAGGAGCGGCTGCTGCTGCTCCTGAAGCGGTTCGGACTCGACGCACCGGCCTCGGCCGCGGACTCCCCGGTGCGCGTGATGAGTTTCTCGGCCCGTTCGCTGCACCGGGTACGGGCCGCCTCGCCGACGCTCCCGACGGTCTACCTGATGCAGTTCGTCTCACCCAGGCTGCGCGACGGACGGCTGCCCGCGGGTGTCCGGATCGCGGGCCCCTCGATCCGGATCGTGCGCAACCACCCCGCCTACATCGAGCGCCTGAAGCGCGCCGGCCACCAGGTGCACGTCTGGACCGTGAACGACACCGACGACGTGGACCTCTGCGCGGACCTGGGCGTCGACGCCATCATCACCAACCGGCCGCGCGCGGTACTGGACCACCTCGGACGTTGATCGGACGTTGATCGGGTGCGGGGTCGGGCGCTGAATCGGGGGCCGATTCGTCCACAGGCCTTGACCCGGCGGCCCGTCTGACGCATTCTCCGGTCTCGGCCACACCGACGAAATCCAGCCACATGATTACAGGGAGTGCTCCGGCGCGTTCGTTGCGTGTTCGACCGTGTCGAATGCGTCACTGGGCGAGGACGGGCCGGTTTCCGGTTCAGGCCAGAGGGGCATCCACACCGTGGCGTGGGGCGAAGGAGGTCTCGGGGGTGGCGTTGGTGGTGGCACAGGAAGTGCCCACGTCGTCGAGCATGGCCGTTCCCCATGGCCCTGCGGGCGTGGGGAGAGCAAGGCACCGGATGCGCGAGCAGTTGCGCAGCGGCGGTGTGGCGGAACCGGTCATCGACGACGCCGTACTGGTCCTGTCCGAACTCTTGAGCAATGCGTGCAAGCACGGCCGCCCGCTGGGCGACGCCCTCGCCGGCGACGGCGACGTGCGCGCCGCGTGGCAGGTGGACCCGCGCGGCCGCCTGGTCGTGGAGGTCACGGACGGCGGCGGTCCGACCCGTCCGACGCCGGCGACCCCCTCGGTCACCGCGCACGGCGGCCGCGGGCTGAACATCATCACCGCGCTCGCCGACGACTGGGGCGTACGGGACGAGGCGCGCGGCGAGGTCACGGTCTGGGTCGTCGTCCACGACGACGTGCACGACCCGGAGGCCGGACATCGGCGCGACGACTTCGCCACCCGGATCGCGGCACCGGCGGTGTCGGAGATCCCCGGCCTGGACTTCGCGGACGCCGTCGAAGAGGCCGGCTGACCCCGCCGACTTCGGCGCGGCGTCCCTCGCACCTGCGAGGTGCGGCGGTGCGGTGGTACGGAGGCGCGGGGACGCGGCGGTGCGGTGGCGCAGCGGTGGTGGGCACAGAGGCGGCCATCCGGGACGCGGGCCGGGCCGACTCCCGTCGTCGGGCCTCGCCAGGGGCCCGGGCTTCGCGAAGCTGCCCCGTTACCCAGTCCCACCCAGTCCCACCCAGCCCACAGGCCCACAGGCCCGCAGGCCCACCTCACCCCCCGTCCACAGACGCCCCGTTGTCCACAGGTTCCCGTCGGTCCCCGCACGAACGGCTAGGCTCGCGCCGTACGAGATGAGCCGCCCACCGGGAGACACCCACGATGGCCAAGAAGCGACCCCAGACGAAGGCCAAGCGCCCGCAGGCCACCGCCGGAGAGATCCCGGTCGTCGGTGCCCGCGAACCCTGCCCCTGCGGCAGCGGCCGCCGCTACAAGGCGTGCCACGGACGAGCGGCCGCGCAGGCCACGACCGCGCTGGTGCACCGCCCCTTCGAGGGGCTGCCCGGCGAGTGCGACTGGGTGGCCCTGCGGGAGCTGGTCCCGGCCGCCACGGTGGAGCTGACCCTGCGGGACGGCCTGCCCGAGGGCGTCCCCTCCGTCACCCTGGCCACGGTGCTCCCGATGGCCTGGCCGGCCCTGCGCCGCGACGACGGCTCGGTCCTGCTCGGCCTGCAGAACGACACGGCTTCGGGCGACATCAGCCGCGACCTCGCCGACACCGTCCAGCAGGCGCTGGAGGCCGCGCCGGGCACCCCGGTGCAGGGCCGCCGCGCCCCGGCCGAGGGCCCCCGGCTGCAGGACCTGCTCGCACCCGGGGGGACGTTCGAGCCGGAGGTCCACACGGGTTTCGAGTTCTGGGTGCCGGACCCGGAGAACGCCACGCCGGAGGTGACCGCCTCCCTGGAGCGGGCCAACGCCGCGGCCATCCCGACCGTCCGGCTGCAGAGCGTGGACGCCGCGTACTGGTGCGAGACGCCGGACAAGAACCACCTGCGCTGGGTCATGCCACACGAGGAGGAGCGCCTTCTGGACGCTCTCGCGCGGCTGCACGCGGCCGGCCGGTCGTCGCTCGGCGAGGGCACCCGCCTCGTCGGCTCCTTCCGTGCCCACGGGCTCACCGTGCCGGTGTGGGACCTGCCGAGCGAGGTCACCGCGCAGGACGTCGAGAAGCCCGCCGCCGAGTTCGGTGAGCGGCTCGCCGAGGCCCTGGCCGCGGACGCTCCGCTCACGCACGACGAGCGCCGGGCGCGCGGCGGCCTGACCAACCGGCAGGTGACCCTCAGCTGACGCGCGGCGGCACGGGCCGGCCCGGCTGACCGACCGGTCAGCCGGAGCGCCCGCCGTGGAATGGGTGACTCCGGTCACAACTCACGGCGTGGACAAGCCAGTCGGTGACCGGAAAACAGGAGATCGAATTTGCTAACAGCCGATCTCTTGTTACCGTTCGAGTAGCCCGGTTGCTGGTGCATCCCCCGTCGCCAGCAACCGGGTCTTTCCATGTCCCGGGTCGCGCACACACCGCGACCGGCGGTCAACTCCCCGTTTCTGCAGGTGAGTTGCTTCGACCGCGGTCGGCGCTCCCGACGAAGCCGTTGCTTCCGCTACGCCCGGCGCCCGCGCCATCCTGGCCCTCCGCGTCGCGTCCGGTGTCCCTGTTGCTGCCGGTGCGCAGCAGCAGCGGCCCGTACCCGGCCCGGCTCGCGAACTCCGCGACCGCGGTGTATCCGGCCAATCCGCCGCGAGCGCGTTCCCGGGGTGTCTCGCAGGTGCCCGGCGCGTCCTCGGCGCTCACGGCGCACCGCGTCCGCAGGCTGCGCCCGTCGGGCCCCATGAGGCTCAGCACGGATTCGAGCCGGTCACCGGTGGCATTGCGGTAGTAGGTCCGCGCCCAGGTCTCCGGCCCCTGGGCCAGGACGCAGGTCTGCGCCTCGACGCCTTCGGGCGAGGTGAGTTCGGGACCGCAGCGCACGGCCGTGGCCGGACCGGGCGGCAGCGGCGAACGGGGAGAGGCGGCCCCGCTCGGCGCGGAGGCACCACCGGCGCCGTCGGACGCCTTGGAGTCACCGCCCTGCGAAAGGAGCCGGACGGCCGCGGGGGTGTCCGGCCCGGGGCCGGGCGGCGGCCCCGCGGACGCCACGGCGAACGGCAGCACCACCGCGCAGACCACGACGCCGGCGAGGCCGTACAGACGGACGCGCCGGCTGTCCGGCCCCCCTCGGCGCGGCCCGGCGCGGTGCAGGCCGGCGCGGCGCGGCGCGGCGGCACGGTGCTCCCCTGCATGAAGCGGCATGGTCCGGACGATAACGACGAAGGCCGGACAGACCCTCCGCGCGCGCCGGAGACCGCTACAACTCGGGCGCGCTCACACCCGTACGAGTGAGGGCGTCGACGGCCGCGTCCACCACGGCCTCCACGTCGGGCACCCAGGGCGAGGCGGAGCCGGGCAGCGGTGCCCGCTCCCAGCGGACGGCGCCGCCGCCGGTCTCGGACGGCGGCAGGGCGAGGTAGCCGCCGTCGCCGTGGAAACGCAGGGACCCGGGGACGAAATCCTTCGCGTAGAGCAGTTCGCCCAGCTGCTCCATGGAGTAGGGCCGCACCAGCAGCGACCAGCGGGTGGGCGAGGCGACGACCGGGCCGACCCGCAGGCCGGCGCGGTCGAGCGCGGCGAGGGCGTGGGCGGCCGGCAGGGCCGGCAGCGAGACCGCGCACGGGGCGCCGCCGCCGGTGGCCAGGACGATCGGTGCGGAGGGCCGGTTGCTCCACCACCAGCGCACCATGCGCGCGTCGGTGGTGGCCGCGAGGAGACCGGGGTCGAAGGGGTGCGCGCCCGGCACCGTGCACTCGGGATCGGGGCAGCCGCAGCGGTTCCGCGCCTGCGGGTCCGCCGCCACGCCCGGGAGGACGGGCCACTGCCATTGCGTCGCGTAGGTCAGGGCCGCGCCGATCAGCTCAGGCCGCCCGTCGTCGTGCCGGGACAGGAGCCTGCGTCGCCTTCCGAGGATCTCGCGCATGAGCGCTCGTTCCTTTCCGTTGCACGCCTGGCAACACCGTGGTCACTCACACCATGTGTCGAGCATTCGCTGTGCGTAGCTTGGTGGCGCATCACATCCGTGCCGCGGGACGACCCCCACACCAGGGCGCGCTCCCCCGAGCGGCACCCTGCCGGGGAACACCTCTGCCAAGGGCAGGGGAAACCCCTGTGGGTCGAGCACTGACTGCGTCCGTGACGGTCCGTCCACACTGCGTCTGGCAAAAGCATGGGCGTGGCGCGGGGGTGGCGAAGTCTGGCGTTTGCCGTTCCGCGTATTTCTCTCCGCCTCCGCCACGGGAGGATGGGGCACGGTCGTCGGTGGATAGGACGCCCGGGTCCGTCGCCAGGTTCCGGGTGGCCCCCAACCACCCCCGGCCTTCTCCGAGTACGTACCCATCACGACCGCTGTGACGCTCCGTGAAGCACCCCCAGTCGACCGCAACAAGCCGTCCTCTGGGGCAGTTTCAAGCCAATCTAGCTTTTCCGCAAGAGTTCCGGAAGGAGGCCGCTCGCACCCCACGGACACCAGGAATCCCGGCAGGACAATGCTGGACATCCCCTTACGAGTGCGTGTACATGTGGAGACACTGCTAGCGGCGCAGAATGACATGGGGGTTTGCGATGCTTTTGAGCAGTAAGCGCCGGTCGGAAAGCCGGACGCCATGAACGCCCCGCACCCTCCGAAAGTGGCCGGAATCGATTCAGCGGTCCCGTCCCCCGCACACACTGTCGCGCCCGCCGCCCCCGACGCCGCCCCGGCCGCCCCGCCGAACACCTCGGACGCCGCTGCCGCCGCGGCCGCCGCCGACGACGCCCCGGGCAAGGCCTCTGCCCCCGGCCTCCTCCTCCAGGACCGGCTGGCCGGCTGGGTCTCGGACCTCACGACCCTGCACGAACTGACCGAACGCCTGGTCCGTACGGACACCCTCTCCGACGGCCTCCAGGAGTTGCTGCGCGCCGGTGCCGCCCTGGTGGGCGCCCGGCGCGGTCTCGTCACCCTGGAGCCGGCCGACGGACTCGGCCCGGACACCACCATCGGCCTCGGGCTGGCCCGCGCCGACCTCGGCCACATCGAGACCGTGCCCCGGACCTCCCTGTCCTACGGGCGGATCCTGGACGGGCTGCCGGTCGACGAGGACGGGGTCGCCGAGCCCGACCTGCTGGCCGAGAAGGGCCTCGACCCGCGCCACCGCGAGGTCGCCGCCCGCCTCGGCTACGCCGCCAGCTACGCCCTCCCGCTCTCCGCCGAGGGCACCGGACGTCTCGGCGCCGCCGCGTGGCTCTACGACGAACCCGCCGAACCGGACGAGCACCAGCGCCACCTGGCCGGCCTCTACGTCCGGTACGCCGCGCCCCACCTGACCCGCCTCCTGGAGGTCGAACGCGCGCGCACCCGCATGGCGACGATGGCCGAGGAACTGCTGCCCTCCCGCCTGCCGCGGGTGCCCGGCGTCCAGCTCGCCGCCCGGCACCGCACCGGCCCGCTCGGCGGCGGCGACTGGTACGACGCGCTGCCGCTGCCGGACGCCGCGCTCGGTCTCTCCGTCGGCTCCGTCACCGGGGCCGGGCCCAGCGCGGTCGCCGCGATGGGGCGGATGCGCGCCTCGCTGCGGGCGTACGCCGTGATGGAGGGCGAGGACCCGGTCGCCGTCCTGTCCGACCTTGAGCTGCTGCTGCGCCTGACCGAGCCCGCCCGTTCGGCCACGGCGCTGTTCGGCTACTGCGAGCCCGCGCTGCGCCGGATCACCCTGGCCGGCGCCGGGCACAGCCCGCCGCTGCTGATCGGGGAGCGGCGCACGGAGTTCGTCGAGACCTCCGTCTCGGCGCCGCTCGGCATGCTCGCCTGCTGGGAGGCGCCCAGCGTGGAACTGCAGGCCGAAGCGGGAGAGACGGTTCTGCTGTACACGGACGGGCTGCTGCACCGCACCGGGGACCGGGCCGACCGCGCCTTCGCCCGGCTGCACGCGGCCGCCGCCGGTGTACCGAGGGCCGCGCGCCACGATCCGGACGCGGTCGCCGACCACGTCCTGCGCACCGTGCTGCCGGACGGGAAGGCCGACGAGGACTCCGAGGAGGACGTCGTCCTGCTGGCCGTCCGGTTCGAATAACGGACACTGACGCCTCGGAGGCCACGGATAACGGACGGTAGCCACCCCCCGGTAACAGGCCCTTCGCCCCTGGGCCCCCTTCCGTACGACCGTACGATGGGGGTGGTCCAGTGCCGTATCGAGGAGGATGACCGTGGCGGAGGAGCTCACCCAGGAGAACCCGGAGATCCCGGAGACCCCGGAGGCCGTGCTTGAGGACGCCGCTGACGCGGACGGCGACGAGCCGGTCAAGCAGCGCAAGAACGGCCTGTACCCGGGCGTGTCCGACGAGCTGGCCGAGAACATGAAGTCCGGCTGGGCCGACACGGAGCTGTACGACCTGGAGCCCATCGCCCAGGCCGCCGAGACCGCCACCCGCCGCGCCGCGCTGTCCGCCCGCTTCCCGGGTGAGCGCCTGGTGATCCCCGCGGGCAACCTGAAGACCCGGTCGAACGACACGGAGTACGCCTTCCGCGCCTCGGTCGAGTACGCGTACCTGACCGGCAACCAGACGGAGGACGGCGTCCTGGTCCTGGAGCCCAGGGGCGACGGCCACACCGCCACGATCTATCTCCTGCCCCGCTCCGACCGTGAGAACGGCGAGTTCTGGCTCAGCGGCCAGGGCGAGCTGTGGGTCGGCCGCCGCCACTCCCTCACCGAGGCCGGGAAGCTGTACGGCATCCCCGCCTCCGACGTCCGCGAGCTGCCGGACAGCCTCCGCGAGGCCACCGGCCCGGTGCGCGTCGTACGCGGCCACGACGCCGGCATCGAGGCCGCCCTCACCGACAAGGTCACCGCCGAGCGCGACGAGGAACTGCGCGTCTTCCTCTCCGAGGCCCGTCTCGTCAAGGACGAGTTCGAGATCGGCGAGCTGCAGAAGGCCGTCGACTCCACCGTGCGCGGCTTCGAGGACGTCGTGAAGGTCCTCGACAAGGCGGAGGCGACCAGCGAGCGCTACATCGAGGGCACCTTCTTCCTCCGCGCGCGCGTGGAGGGCAACGACGTCGGCTACGGCTCCATCTGCGCCGCAGGACCGCACGCCTGCACCCTGCACTGGGTCCGCAACGACGGCCCGGTCCGCTCCGGCGACCTGCTGCTGCTCGACGCGGGCGTCGAGACGCACACGTACTACACGGCGGACGTCACCCGCACGCTGCCGGTCAACGGCCGCTACAGCGAGCTGCAGAGGAAGATCTACGACGCGGTGTACGACGCCCAGGAGGCCGGGATCGCGGCCGTCAAGCCGGGCGCCAAGTACCGCGACTTCCACGACGCGTCCCAGCGCGTGCTGGCCGAGCGGCTGGTCGAGTGGGGCCTGGTCGAGGGCCCGGTCGAGCGGGTGCTGGAGCTGGGCCTCCAGCGCCGCTGGACGCTGCACGGCACCGGCCACATGCTCGGCATGGACGTCCACGACTGCGCCGCCGCACGGGTGGAGACCTACGTCGACGGCACCCTGGAGCCCGGCATGGTGCTCACCGTCGAGCCGGGACTGTACTTCCAGGCCGACGACCTGACCGTGCCCGAGGAGTACCGCGGCATCGGCGTCCGCATCGAGGACGACATCCTCGTCACCGCGGACGGCAACCGGAACCTGTCCGCCGGGCTGCCGCGCCGGTCGGACGAGGTCGAGGAGTGGATGGCGTCGCTGAAGGGCTGACACACGAACGGCGGCCGGGCACCTTCACGGTGCCCGGCCG